>JAFZVW010000021.1 GCA_017617635.1 Bacteroidaceae bacterium
CACTATTGTAGTAGTCGCTCAATACTTTCAACTTAAAGTCATCGCTGTAATGAGATCGTTCACGTTTTGTCATAACTTTTTACTTTTGTTATGGCGAAAAACGTGTCAAGCTATTTCAGTACAAGACATTGCAGTGTTGCAGTGTTGCAGTTCTCGAGAAGCATTTCCCATACCCCGAAAATACTTCTATATTTATATTATAAATATAGAGTTTATTTTTAACATTCACATAACCCTGTTTTGGAACTGCAACACTGCAACAACTGCAACATCATGTCTGAGATTTTGATGAAAAATCCGGACAACTATAATGGTGTCGCAAAAAGGGGGCTTAAGGCTAAAATTTGTTCCCTCACGAGGAAAATATTTTTTTCCTTTAGGGAGCGCAAATTTTTCCTGGTATAACTGCAAAGCACAACTACAGCAAGAGTATTTATCGACGTGGAAATATCTTGACAATAGCTGTGGTCATTTTGGCCTTGACCACTTTGACAAGAATTATAATAAAGCAATTCGTTTGCTCAACAAAAGATGATAATTATCTTTTAACCTATCAGGCAAAAATGATTGGTTGATGAGTTCTGTCCAAAATGGAAGATAGCTTTTCATTCGTGTTATGATTCTGTCTGCTACTGTAGACGAAATTCCACTTTGGACAAAGGCGGTCATAAAAGTATTTCTATTGAATCCTTTTTTTTCGCCTCCAACGGTAAAACTCATTGCCATTTCCTCGGTATCCGCAGGGTCGGCTAATAGTACGGCCAGCAGGTCGTAGGCAGGAGACAGAGTGTATTCTCCACCTCCCGTGTCCAACAGGGAAAAGTTTTTGCAATGCATGTCCGAATTACCAGTAATCCATGAAAACAAAACTATTTCCCAAAATCTTTGGACGTCAAGCATAGGTACTGACGAATATTTTTTTATCGTTTCTGCCAGTTGCTGGTATGTGCCATAGTATTTATGTTCGGTGAGACGGTTAGTCAGCTGACACATATCCAGCATTGAGATTTTCTCACCATTCTGCCCCCTGTCCATCCTGATGGTAAGATAGCCCAGTTCGCCATCGACTAGTCGGATGAGCGTATGACGAGCCGCACGTATACGAGCCACCTCAGCCATCTTCATCGTGAGGTCTTCCAATTCCGGAAGAAAAGGATAACGCCCGCTTTGTGGCTTGAAGATATACTTGCCCCATAGACCTACGATGGTGAATTTGGCAGGTTCGTTCTTTCCGCCACGATTCACGTCGAGCGACATTTTGGCTTGCACGCCAGTAACTGATGCGCTGGTGCGGATAATTTGCCTGGCCAGTTCCGACATATTGTCCCGCGTATATGGCAGAACTGGTGCCGTCTCACTACCAAAGATTTTGCGGGCACAAGCAGGATGAAAGTCTACCTGATCTTTGTCCAGTTCCTGATAACAGTGCAAACACTTACTCATAGTCCAATGGTTTTACACTAATGTTTCCAATGCAATCTTTACAGCACGCCATAAGTAGCGACATTCGGTCACGTGGATCTATCTTCCAAGACAAGGACGCAATATTCAAAAGCCACCCCTCTGGTATTAGCCCGTCAAACACAGGAAACATCATTTCCTTGTCGTACGTTTGTTCTGTCAGTGGCATAGTGGGACTTATTGGCGTTGCGTCTGGAATCGCAAGATAAGTTTTGTCATAGGTAAAATGAAAGCCATCTTCATCTTCTGTCAGAATACCACAGAAAACATCATTAATGTAAATACCTGCCAGCTTCATACAACTTCAGCTTTTATAGGCCCAAGGCATTCCCCGAACAGAGCCAGTACATCATTTACCTTATCAAGACGTATTGTCGGCTTCCCTTGCTCCAGATCTCTTATAAACCTAAGTCCCACCCCAGCCCTCTCTGCAAGTTCAACTTGTGAGAGGCCGTTTTTCTTCCGTTTTTGCTTAATATGCTCCGATAAAGTCATAACAATTATACCTTAACGGGTACAAATATACAATATTTTTACATAATTATACCAAGTCGGGTATAAATTTAGTGTGATTCGACATAATTATACCCGAAATGGCATACCATCATATCTCAAATATTGCCTATTTCGCCAGAATCTTTTTGCTACCAACGATGTTGATGCCCTTCTGCATCTTGCCCAAGCGCTGTGGTCATTTTGACCTTGATCAAAATGGTCATTTTCTTTTTTCGGTATCCTTTAACCAAAAAGTAAGGAACCTTTGTGTGGGTCCCTCACTTCATGTGTCTTATTTTATCATCAGTTTCTTGCCGTTAACGATATACAAGCCCTTGCCAGGAATACCGCTAACACGGCGTCCACTGATGTCGTAACAGATGCCACCTGTATCGGTAAACAGTTCTGATATGCTGGAAATTCCTGTATTTATACAGTTAAGTATGTCCGCTAGTTCGTCTTCGGCAAGCGTCACGCCCCACACTGGCTGCAAGGCTACTCTGTTCCCGACATCCAGCGTGCTCCACGAATCAATAGTGACATTACGCTCGCCGTTAATGTTCACATTGTAGTTATTGCCGAAACTGAAGAATAACGGGTAATCGGCATTTCCTGTCTCGGTGATGCTGACAGGCTGGCACTCTTCGGTGACAAGCATACCTCGATTGGGGCTGTTGTTTGTTATGCCGTTCAGAATCTTCTTCTCGCCTACACAATATATATAATATTTATCTTCATTCTTGATAATGGCGAACAGTTGTCCACTGTCCGTGAATGTCTTGGATACAGCACTGGGAGACGCTGTACTCTCCATTTGTGTACCTCCAGATGGGACATACCAGTTGGCACGAGCCGTTGAAGCTGTATACACCTGTCTGTTATCCAGTTCACTGATGCTTTGTACGGGCGTCTGGGAATAATGGCTTTTTGACAATTTTTCTAATGCATCCGTAGGGTCAAAATCCTCTGCCTCTTCGATAACGAACTGGTTGCCGTCATCGGACGTTGTCCAGTTATTGATGACAATGCCTTCCTTCCAATTCACATTCAGTACTTTACCCGTCTTGGCAACCTTTAACATAAACAAACCGTTGGAATTCTGTGTCAGCGTCCATGCATCATCGGATGTCAAACTGCTTGTTCCATCGCCATTGCTGTTGATGAACCGGCTATTAACGATATTGTACAGGTAGTATATATTTCCAGACTTTATGATAGCAAATGGAGATTCCGAGTCACATTTATGAGCTTGAGCGTTGGAATATGTGGTAGCCAATGCCCCATTGGCAAAACCCAGGGAGCCACGCACAGAATTATAGGTATGAAGGTAATACTGTTTTGTGTTGGACAGTTCGCTGACGTCTGCCAAATTAACAATGATATGGCAAGGTTCTTCTGTCGTCTTTCCACTGGCAGATGTTGCATAGATGTCGGCACTTCCCTTGGCAACAGCGGTTACCAAGCCTGTATTGCTGACAGAGGCCACGGCAGGATTACCGCTTCTCCATGTTACAGTTTCTCCAACAATTGGTCCAATCAATGTGGCCGACAATTGCACAGTTTCTCCTGTTTTTGCCAACATGGCACATGTCTTGTCGAGGGTAACTGATCCAATAAAAAACTTCTCCAATTTGGCTATGGCTTCACTGTCATCAAATTCCATATCAACGATGGTGACCAGATAGGTATTGCCTCCCAAACCGCCCTCGAAGTCTTTCCATGTATTCATACATACATTCCCGTTACCGTCCATGTTAAGCCAGTTGCCTAAGCCATCCTCTAAGTAGAAGGGATAATCATCAATACCTGTTTCTCCCCATTTCAGCCCTGTGACAGCCTTATCCAAATCATTGTTGTTTTCCTTTACCCTGTTTCCAGTCAATCCCGCCTGTGCCTTCGTAGTATGCACCACAAAGGCTTTGTTTCCGGTATCGTAGAGGTAAGTATTTCCTTGGAAGGCCACTACGACAAATTCCGAAGCCTCATAGTAATAGTTTTTTCCACCAAGATACAATTCATTGCCGTCACCACTACCACCAACACAGCCACGTTTACATACTAGAGTAAAGACCTGCCCTATGTCTGGTATGACTATTACGTTAAAGTTAAGTTCGCTCCAAGGGTCATTGTTCCTATACCAACTTGCGTATGAGCTCGGAACATATAACATTATATTGTATGATTCCATATTCGAAAAAGCATATGAATCACATGATATTTCACCATTAACTCTAATTCTTGTCAATTCTGTGCAGCCACTGAAGGCATGACCGTCTATGTCTGTCACGCTCTTTGGAAATGTGATAGATGTGAGGCCACAGCCACTGAAAGCAGAGTAACCAATACTTGTCACACTGTTGCCTATTGTGACAGATGTGAGGCCGTCTAAGCCAAAGAAAGCATATTCACCAATGCTTGTCACACTGTTGCCTATTGTGACAGATGTGAGGCAGTCTAAGCCACAGAAAGCATAGTCGCCAATGCTGGTTACATCATCACCAATAATGTATTCTTTTACCTGACTGCCAAAAATAGTTCCAAGAATACTGGAGGGATACTGGTTTTCTGATACAATTGCATTGGAGTTAATCGTTACTGATGTCAGATTAGCACAATAAGAGAAGGCATTCCAACTGATGCTGGTCACACTGTTGGGAATGGTGACAGATGTCAGCCAGTCGCAAAAACAGAAAGCATAATCACCAATGCTCTTTACACTACTGGGAATAACCAAATCCTTAACCTCTTGTCCATTGACATAGAGATAATCTGCGCAAGAGAGAGGATTAGAATATTCATCTTCAAACTGCATCCTACACAGACTCTCCATACTCGCGAATTCGGCCTTTGTCAAATAGCCATCGAAAGCACATGCGCCAATAGTTGTCACACTATTGGGAATAGTGACTGATAGACCATCACAATGGCAGAAGGCATTTTCACCAATGCTTGTCACACCTTCTCCTATAATATATTCTTTTACCTGACTGCCAAAAATAGTCACGAGATTACTGTCGTATGTATATGTCTTTGAAACAATTTCATTGGAGTTGATGGTGACTGATGTCAGGCCTGAACAGCGGTAAAAGGCATTATTTCCTATGCTTGTCACACTATTGCCTATTGTGACAGATGTCAGACCGGAGCAGCCACGGAAGGCATATTCACCAATGCTAGTTACATCATCACCTATAATGTATTCTTCTATATAAGTACCAAAAATAGTATAAAGACCACTACTGCCGTAGTCCACTGATACAATTTGGCTGGAATTAATCGTTACTGATGTCAGGCCAGAGCAGCCAGAGAAGGCCTTATCGCCAATCCTTGTCACGGTGTTGGGAATGATGATGGATGTCAGAGCATCACAGCCATAGAAAGCATTTTCACCAATGCTTGTCACTGTATTGGGAATAGTGAATGATGTCAGGCCAGAGCAGCCATAGAAAGCATAGTCGCCAATGCTGGTTACATCATCACCAAGAATGTATTCTTTTACCTGACTGCCAAAAATAGTTCCAAAATTAGAGAAAGAATAGTGTTTCTCTGATACAACTTGATTGGAGTTAATTGTAACAGATGTTAGATTGTCGCAATCTCCGAAGGCATAATCTGCAATAAATTCCACACTGTTTGGAATGGTGACTGATGTGAGGCCGGAGCAACCAGAGAAAGCACCTCGATAAATGCTTGTCACACTGTTTGGAATGGTGACGGATGTGAGGCCTGAGCAGTTATAGAAGGCACCATTATTAATCATTGTCACACTGTATTTTTGACCATTATGGGTTACTGTCGATGGAATGACAACCGAGTAATTATTGGACGTCATTGCAAGCCCAGTTACAGTAACGCTGGTTCCGTCGGAATTGATATCGTACCAAATAAGGTCTACACGAAAATCATGAGCCCAAGTGATGGTACATCCTGCAAGAAGCAGGATTGTAGCGAGAAATCGCCGAAAGAATGTAATTTTTGTCATAAGTATAATCTTTATTGTATAATATTGTCTATAATGTCCAATAATTCCTTTACGGTATTTTTAACAAGAGTGGATTGTTGTACCCCATTTTCGATACTCATCCTTAGCCATATCTGACGCGAGTAGTCAAGCATAGTCTTTTCCATGTAGGAATGCAAGGCCTTTGGCGCTCCGTTGCCATCGCTTTCGGGGCGGCATGCCGAGATAACCAATGCCTGTTTCTCCTTCAATATCCGCAATGTGTTTTCATCATTCTTTTCAAATTCCTTGATTCCGTTTCTGTTGATGTAATAGACATACATCTTTCCACTAATCCGGCATTCGAAGAAGTCTGTATTTATCCGACACCATTCCCATGAGTCACCACCCGTTCCAATGAAGATAAGTACATTACGATATTCTACGATAATGCGTGCATCAGAAAACGCACGATTATGATTTCGTCTCAGAAACCTGCTCTTGAAATTGGCAATGAACTTGTCATCTACCCCTTCCCGACGGACCAATTCCATAATCAGTTCCATCAGTGCAGTTGTCTTACCCTGGTTCTTACGACCATAAAGCACAACAAATGTTCTACTATTACCTTGCATAATTTCAATTCTATGAATCTTGCAGGATTTGCTTGTTAACACCGCAAATTTATCCATTTCTACTATAAGTATTTTATGCATTTTCGGTGTCTTTTGGTGTCTTTTGGCGTCTTCGTGTTTTGGACTCCAGGAAAAAGCGGTTTCATCGAATATGCTACAATTCAATATTTGTAGGTTTTTTTGTAACTTTGCATTGTAAATGTACGAAAAATGAAGCACGAAAGACTTTGCATTGAAGTGGAGCGCAACATTGGGCGCAAAATGAAAACAAAAGGTGACTTTGAGCAACTCTCCCTGCTTATTAGCCAACGTATAAGTGAACAGATTAGCCCGACAACTCTGATGCGCGTCTGGGGTTACCGCAAGGAGGTGGACACACGTGTTAACACAGTTGATACTCTGGCGCGATTCTTAGGCTACGAGGACTACGATGACTTTTTGGTAAGAGTTGAAGCAAGCGACAGATGCGCAACTACTGCATGCCGCAGCCGATGGCTGAAATTTACTGCAGCAGTAGTGTTCCTGCTTTTGATAGTAATAGGTGGGGCGCTTGTATATCTGAATTTCAACCGACCTGATACAACAGAACAGGATGATACGGATGGTACGGATGTTCCTGCCTATATAACCCGCATCAACCAACTGAGCAACCAGCGCCAGTACTACATCCATACGCGCAACGACAAACGCGGTCTCCTGGGTATACACAACCATTTGCTCAGCACTACCTTCGGCGAAGCCCAACCCGGTCGCCGATGCGATAAGCCTGCTCCCTTTGCCATACTATGCTACGAGGGCTCTTATTATCTCTATAGCGTGGATAGTCGCTGTTTCATCAATGTCATTATGGAAGAAACACGTAATCCATTGGCCGAGAAATATAATCGTGACCAGTGGTGTGCGCTTGCCCTGCATGAGGAGGAAGGGGGCATAGTCATCGACTACAAATGCTGCAAGACACCATGCAGTCTTAATGTGAATGCAGCATACGGCACCCTTGTGACCGACTGGGGCACGCAGAACGGATACTACGATGACGGCAATCTCTTCTCGTTCGAGGATATCGGTCAGTTTGACCCTACCGAAGCCTTGGCGATACTGGAAAAGGGCTTGTCCGGGGAGTAATCTGTTTGTCTACACCACATTCTGTGGTTTGCCGGCAATGAAAGCGCGGACGTTGTCGACGACGGTGTCTATGAGACGGCGGCGTGCAGCACGGGTTGCCCATGCTGTATGTGGTGTTATGTGACAGTTGCGGGCGCCTATCAGGGGTGAGTCGTCAATGGGCGGCTCCTGGGCGAGAACGTCTACGCCTGCAGCATAGATCCGTCCGGAGTTGAGTGCATCCGCCAGGGCTTGCTCGTCCACGAGGGGACCACGTCCTGTATTGATAAGGATGGCGGTGGGCTTCATAAGGGCAAGGGTATCGGCATTGACGATATGGTGTGTCTCGGTGGTTAGGGGACAATGCAGGCTTATGACGTCGGAATTGCTGAACAGATGGTTGATGTCGCGTGCCTTGCTGATGCCCATAGTGTGGAGTTGTTCCTGGCTCTTGCTGCTGAGGGCAAGGACGTGCATGCCTAATGATGCGGCAATACGGGCAACGGCGGTTCCGGTATTACCAAGACCTACTATACCCATAGTCATTCCGTCAAGTTCCTGCAGGGTAGGGCTGAAGAAACAGAAATCGGGGCATGATTCCCATTCTCCGAGATTTACCAGCTGGCTGTGCTGCTCGACCTGGTTGGTGATATTGAGCAGATGGGCGAAGACGCACTGTGCAACACTCATGGTGCTGTAGGCGGGTACGTTGGTGACGACAATGCCGCGGCGATGTGCCGCATCGAGGTCAACGACATTGTATCCCGTTGCGTTGACTCCGATGTACTTTAATTTGGGCAATTGGGCGATTTCATCGGCTCCGATAAAGACTTTGTTGGTAAGTGCAATATCGGCATCGCGCAGGCGCCTGACGGTGTCCTGCGGTGCAGTACGTTCGTAGATGTCTACACGCCCGAACTGTCTGAGGGCATCCCAGCTGAGGTCGCCGGGATTGGCTGCGTGGCCGTCCAGAATGACTATCTGCATAGTTCCCTGACAAGACTACGGGCACCGCCCCAGCGGTCGATAACCCACATCACGAATCGGATGTCCACACCTATGCAGCGCTGCAGGGTGGGGTCGAAGCTGATGTCTCCGGCCATTGCTTCCCAGTTGCCGTCGAAGGCGAGGCCTATGACGCGGCCCTTGCCGTCGAACATGGGCGAACCGCTGTTGCCGCCGGTTATGTCGTTGTTGCTGAGGAAGCAGAGCTGCATCTTGCCTGTAGTCTTGTCGGCATAGGGTTGGAACTTGCCTTGCTTGAGAAGGCTGACAATCCGTGGTTCCAGGCGGTAGTCGCTTATCTTGTCCTGCTGTGCGGCCTTGTCAAGCAGGCTCTGGCTGTCGGTGAAATAATTGTAATGTGTGCCGTTGGCGGTATAGTCCTGGATATTGCCGTAGCTGAGGCGCATGGTAAAATTTGCATCGCTGTAATGGGGGCATTCCTGCTCCATCTCAAGCAGCGCCTGTGTCAGCAGGCGTTCGTTATGCTCGATGGTAATACTTGCCTTGCGGGCACGTGCTGACATTAAGGACCACATCTGCAGGATGCTGTCGTAGGCAACCATAACGGGGTCGGTGTCGCGAAGGGTGCTGTCGCGCAGGACCTTGCCTACACAAGTGGTGTCCAGTAGGCAGGTCTTGGCAAATAGGTCGCGTGAATATGCCTTGCAGTCGCCGCCGTAGAGGCTGTCGATGATGTTGTAGATTGTGGGGAGATATTCGCTGCCTACCTTCTGACGGTAGAGTTCCAGCAGAGCGGCCGTCGTTTCCTGGTCGATGCGAGCATCATAGTCCTTGTAGAATGCCTGCAGGGATTCGTGGCGCTGACTTGCCTCGTCGGGACTGGCATCCTGAGGCATGCGTGTGATGATGCTTGCAGCCTTGCCTATCTCGATACCGCTGAAGAAGGTCTCGCGGAAATATGTTGCGGCTGCCACGATGCCATAGCGGTCGGCGTATGCCTTCTCCAACGAAGGCAGGACATTGCCGAAACGTGCGAGGCGGTCAGTGCCCTCGCCTGTCTCGGGGGTATTGATCCAGTTGGTGATGGCTTGCTCGGTATTGCGTTTCTGACCAACGACGTCAAGGTCCTGGACAGCTTTGTTCATACCGATGCTGTTTTTCCAATAGTTGCTGGATCGTGCCCATTTGCTGGAGTATTTGATTGCTATTGAACGGTCGCTGTCCATCCAACGCCTCCATACGTTCTGCTTGGCTGTACGGACGTCTATGACGGCCTGGTTGGATGCTGTGGTGCGTTCGTATATGCCCCAACTGGACAGGTAGCGGTCGGTACTGCCGGGATAGCCGATAGTCATGCAGTAGTCGCCCGGGGTGTAGCCTTCGAGGCTGACGGGTGCATAGCCGGGTGTCTTGAGGGGCACGTTATCGGGGCTGTATTCGGCAGGGTTGCCGTTTTTGTCGGCATAGATGCGGAACATGCTGAAGTCGCATGTCTGACGGGGCCACATCCAGTTGTCGGTATCGCCTCCGAACTTGCCTAATGTCTCGGTGGCGGTAAAGACGAGACGTACATCGCGATATACCTTATAATAAGATACATAGTATGCATTGCCGTTATAATATGTTGCTACGCGGCATTCCATTCCCGGGTTTGCCTTTTCGAAACGGCGTTCCATCCTTGTGCATATTCCATCGGCATAGAGGGCTTCGACCTGGGCGCGCGAAAGGGTGTCTTTCTGTGCCGTTGCGATGCTGTCCAACTGGGCAATAACGTCAGCGGTACAGTCTTCGGTCTTGACAAGGAAGCGCACGAAATATCCGGGTGCGGGACGTTCCTTGCTGCGCTTGCGTGCAACGAAACCGTTTTTAAGTATGTCGTCCTTGGGTGTGGAGAGTGCCTGAATGGCCTGATAACCGCAATGGTGGTTGGTGAGGAAGAGTCCGTCGGGGGACACTACCACACCAGAGCAGAAATCACAGAGGTCGATAACGGCATCCTTGAGGCTGCGCCCGTCGGGGTTGTACAGCTGCTGGGGAGTGAGCTGCAGTCCTAATGATTTCATGACTTGAGCGGTACGGGGATCGATGTTATTGAGCATCCACATGCCTTCGTCGGCTACCGCGCCGAGGGTGCAGACGGCAAGAATGATTGAAAGAAAGGTCTTTTTCATCTTATTTTATTGTTTGGTTTGTTTCATTTATATATCTGTGCATGCTGCCGGGCACGACAAACGCACACAGTATGATAATTACCCATGCAACGACTGGACCGCCTATGCTGTCAGTAAGGCTGAAATCCGGTGAAAATTTGTATTCCAGGACTGCTATGGCATTGTTGAAGATGTGGATGGAAAGGCATAGCCAAAATCCGCTGCGCCAATAGAATATGCCCAGCATGATGCCCATTGCCAATGCAACGGGTGTCTGTGCAGGGTTCCAGTGTGCTAGGGTGAAGAGCGATGCAGAAATGACGATTGAAATCCAGGGGTTGATGCGTGTCCATCGCAAGAGGCTTCCGAGAATGGCAAGGCGGAAGATGAGTTCCTCGATTACAGGTCCCAGTATTGTGACAAAGACAATGCCCCATGTTCTGCTCAACAGCTGTTCGATGATTGGAGTGGCATTGTCGGTCAGATCAAACCGTTCGGTAAGCAGGTTGAGCATGAGTATTGCAGGCACAACTGCCAGGAAGCCATAGCGGGCATTGCATATTTTGTGTACGAATTGCATCATCGGATAATTTTGGCAAAAATATTGATTTTTATACTAAAGGCAAGGGATGTGGTATGCTATTTTGCGGTTTTTTTGTATTTTTGCATCACTATGCAAGAGGAACTGACAATAACAAGCCTGCAGAACCCCAGGATAAAGGCTTTGCTTCAGCTGCAGCAGAAATCTTCAGTGCGCCGCAAGGAGGGACTTTTTGTAGTTGAGGGACAGCGTGAACTGATGCATTGTCTGGAAAAGAGCTGGTGTGTGGAGAGCGTATTCCTGAATCCCGACCTGCCGACGACATCTGAGAGGAATGACGTGCTGGATTTGCGTCACCCGGGATTGCGCAACTGTACCGTGTACCGTGTATCGGCTGCCGTATATGAGAAGATTGCGTATCGCGGCAGTACCGAGGGCGTTGTGGCCACAGTGCGTACTCCCAGCCATAGTTTGTCAGACCTGAAGACGGTATCCAAAGCTCCGCTGTATGTGATACTGGAGGGTGTGGAAAAACCGGGTAACATGGGGGCTATATTGCGCAGTGCCGATGCTGCGGGGGTGGATGCGGTGATTGCATGCGATGCATTGACAGACATCTTTAACCCGAATCTGATACGCGCTTCGCTTGGTGGAATATTCTCGGTCCCCGTTGCCACCGCGACATCGCAGGAGTGCATTGCATTCCTGAAGGAACGTGGAGTGAGGATACTGACAGCACAACTACAGGATTCGGAATTGTACTATGATACGGACATGACGTGCCCCACTGCAATTGTAATGGGTACTGAATCGACGGGACTTACGCAGCAGTGGCGTGATGCTGCGGATGCACATATACGTATACCGATGCTGGGTATACTGGATTCGCTGAATGTGTCTGTTTCTGCTGCTATTTTGATGTTCGAGGCTGTCCGTCAGAGACAAAACGCCTGATTTCATCAAGCATCTGCAGGGTCTTTTCGCGACCGGCATCGTAGATTGACTGAATCTTCTGGCTGTTCATTTCCAGACGTCCTATGTCGAGCGGGCGGTCGGGACAGATGAGCAGGGCATTGCCTTCCATGGCTTGACGGGCAACGTAATCCAGCTGTGCATTGTACATTTCGTGGCGTATATTCATCATACGTGCCACCTGTGGATAGCGGTGACACCAGAGACGCAGGAACCAGTACACCAAACGTGCACGGGTTTTGCGGTATGTGGGTGGCTGGGTAAGAATAACCACGCAGCGCCTGTAGCCCTGATCCTGCAGGAACCGAAGGGGAATGCTGTCGGATATGCCTCCGTCCAGGAGAACCTGACCGTCCAGATGTACGGGGCGTGCAAAAACCGGCATGGAAGCGGAAGCGCGCATATATTGGAGGCCTGTGCCGTAAGCGTCATCTATCCTGGTATATACTGGTCGTGCATTTATGATATCCGTGGATACCGACCAAAAGGGTATGGGGTTGGTGCGGAATGTTTCGAAATCAAATGGGTCCAGATGGTATGGTAGTGTTTCGTACGAAAATGGCACGTTGACAAAGTCACCGGTTCTGAACCAAGAACGCCAGCTCATATAACGCGGATCGCATGTAAAGCGCAGGTTATAGCAAAGGGCGCGACCTGGCTGACGGGACTTGTAGTTACAGCCGAACAGTGCTCCTGCCGATACACCGACCACGGCATCAAGGCGAATACCTTCCTGCATGAGGACATCCAGCACGCCGTTGGTGAACATACTGCGCATGCCGCCTCCTTCCAATACCAGTCCTGTCTTCTGCATTGTTTCACTATATTATTAAACAGATAATCTGACACATGCCCCCGGCAGGTTGCGCACAAGACCCTTCATTTCCATTGAAAGCAGTATTCCGCTTAGCTTGCCTATGGGAATACCTGTCTGCAGAGACAGCTGGTTTGTCTCGAGGCGGTCATGCCCCTGCAAGACTCTGACGATTGCCTGTTCGTCATCGGTAAGATGGGAAACAGGTAAAATGCCGTCAGCCGTTGATTCGTCAGATACGGCTTTAGCACTACCCCACCCCAGTGTATCCAAAACCGAACCGGCATCCAGCAGGGCATGCGCCCCGTTGTTGTCTATGAGTTTGTTGCAACCGGTTGAATACTGGTCGGTAATACGTCCGGGGACAGCGAAGACCTCACGCCCGTAATCCTGGGCCAGTTCGGCTGTAATCAGGCTTCCGCCCTTGGTGGCACTCTCGATTACAATGGTTGCATCCGAGCAGCCTGCCACTATACGGTTGCGTTGTACAAAGTTGAACTTGTCGACGGGTGTACCTGAAGGGAATTCGGTCAGCAAACCTCCTTGCGCAAGCATCTGTATTGCGGTGGAACGGTGCAAAGTGGGATAAATCTGATCCATTCCGTGTGCAAGGACGGCTACTGTTTCCAGATTGTTTTCCAATGCGGCACGATGGCTGTGTATGTCTACTCCGTATGCCAGACCACTGATTATAACTATATCTGGGCATGCCTGAGCCAAATCGCGTACAAGACGTGCAATGACGTTCCTGCCGTAATCGGTAATCCGGCGTGTACCTACTATCGATAGGATGTGTCTGGCATTAAGATCCGCAGATCCGCGGTAGAACAGCACCATAGGGGGATCTGTGCATTCGCGCAGACGATGCGGGTATCGGGGATCGGTATATGCGATGCATTGTATGTGTCCGCCTTCGGCCCACTCCATCTCCTTGCGGCATCCGTCAATGAGACTGTCCATCTGCTGCAGTCCTTCGGCAAGCCGCTTGTGGCTGTTGGGTATTATGTCCAGGATGTCCTTGCGGTTTTTCCAGACAGCAGCGGCACTGCCCATTGTGTCGACTATGATTTTCTGCTGACGCATGGACAGGTGGGGCACTCGGGACAAGGCCATCATAAGCAGTGGTTCCTGTTTGTCGAAGTCGGGCATAGCGATATATAACTGTTATAAAAACGTGGTAAAGATATAAAAAGTTATAATGCGGATATGTGATTATGGCAAAAAATCGTAACTTTGCCCGCGAATAATTCGTAATAATCATGAAAATAGCGCTTATAGGTTACGGCAAGATGGGCCGTATGATAGAGGAGATTGCAATAAGCCGTGGTCACAGGATTGTATGCAAGATAGATATTGACAATCCACAGGATTTTGACAGTGAGGCATTCGGCAGTGCCGATGTGGCAATAGAGTTTACTGCTCCCGGCGTTGCTGCAGACAATGTCCGCAAGGCTATGGAACGTGGCGTGAAGGTTGTAAGCGGTAGTACCGGATGGCTGAAAGACGAGGTGCTGGAGGAGATGAAGGAGCGTTGCAGGAACGGGGCTTCGCTGCTATGGAGCAGCAACTATAGCGTTGGCGTTGCTATCTTCCGTGCCGTGAACCGCCATCTGGCCAGAATAATGAATGCCTATCCGCAATATGACGTGAATATGGTAGAGACACATCATGTTCACAAACTGGATGCTCCGTCGGGAACTGCCATCACACTGGCCGAACAGGCTGTGGCTGAGCTTGACCGCAAGAACCGCTGGGGATTGCACGAGACGGCTGCAGACGTATTGCGTATTGACGATGTACGTCGGGGTGAGGTTCCTGGTATACATACAATAACGTATGACAGTTCCGAGGATTACATAGAGATAAAGCATTCGGCATACAACCGTCGCGGATTTGCCCTGGGTGCGGTATTGGCTGCTGAGTTCATGGCTGACCACGATGGGTGGCAGACAATTGATGACCTGTTTAAGTTTTGACTATGAAGACCGAGAATGAATATAAGCCTACGTGGAAGAACTGGGCAAAGGGTATCGTGGCATGCTCGCTGCTGGTTGGCTTCCTGGTATGGATAAGGAGCTGGCTGGGCATAATAGCCTTGCCGTTTGTCTTTGATGCGTATGTAACTAAGAAGATAAAGTGGGATTGGTGGAAGGAACTGGAGAATCCGATATCGCGAACTATAATGTCGTGGGTGGATGCCATAGTGTTTGCACTGGTGGCTGTGTATTTCGTGAATATCTATTTCTTTCAGAACTATACTATCCCGTCAAGCTCACTTGAGAAGAGCCTGCTGGTAGGCGACTATCTGTTTGTGAGCAAGATGGCTTACGGCCCACGTGTTCCGCAGACACCCCTGCATGCCCCCCTGTGCCAGCATACGCTGCCGCTGAACCTGGGCAAGAGCTATATCGAGAGTCTTCAGTGGGACTACAAGAGGGTAAGCCCAAAGCCTGTGAAACTGAATGATATTGTCGTGTTCAACTATCCTGCAGGTGATACCATTGCTGAGAAAATGCAGGGCCACGACTACTATCTGGAATGCAAGGCGATGTATCTGCGCAGCTATGGATTGCCGGCGAACCTGGACAGCATGAGCCAGGCGGAACGCTACCATTTCTACAGCGCAGCGATAAACTATGCCAGCGACTATGTCAAGCAAGACCGGCAAGATTTCGGCGAAGTCAGCTGGCGTCCTGTGGACAGGCGTGAGAATTATGTGAAGCGTTGTGTGGGACTCCCTGGACAGACATTGCAAATCAAGGACCATATCATATACCTGGACGGCAAGGCGAACAAGGAGCCTGAAAATGTTCAGTATAACTATGCAGTAAGGCTCAAGCAGGATATTCCTGAGCAGCTGCTCCGCGACATGGATATCAGCAATGACGATATGGCAGAGTTTCACATGACAGGATTCCTGCCGCTGACAGCCAAGGCCAAAAAGATGCTGGAAGCTCGCAAGGATATAGTGGAGAGTATTGAATTCGCCACTGATGACGAGACGGAGAGCCTGTATCCGTTGAACGGCGGATTGAAATGGACGAGGGATAACTATGGTCCCATATGGATTCCGAAGAAGGGTGCCAGTGTCAGGCTGTCCATAGACAATATTGCCATATACGAGCGTCCGATACGGGTGTATGAGGGTAATGACCTGAAGGTTGACAACGATGGCCGCATCTTTATAAACGGCAAGGAAACTGACGAATACACCTTCAAGATGGATTACTACTGGATGCAGGGTGATAACCGTCATAAGAGTGCCGACAGCCGCTATTGGGGATTTGTTCCCGAGGATCATATCGTAGGAAAGCCTATCATGATATGGCTGTCACTGGACAAGGACCGCGGATTGTTCAGTTCGATCCGATGGAACCGTATGTTCCGCTGGGTTGAGAACTATAACTAGCATCCGTCCGGCAATGAAAGACGCCTTGATTATACTGAGCGGCGGTATGGATTCGGTTACCATGCTGTACGAGTACCGGGAGCGGATTGCAATGGCTCTGACATTTGACTATGGCAGCAATCATGCTGAAAACGAAATAGCGTGTGCACGCCTTCATTGCGAACGTATGGGAATACGGCATATCATTATGCCATTGGATTTTATACACCGTTATTTCACCAGCAGCCTGCTGCAAGGCGGAGATGCAATTCCCGAGGGGCATTATACGTCGGAGAACATGGCCAGCACCGTCGTGCCATTCCGTAACGGTATCATGCTGAGCATAGCATGCGGAATGGCTGAGAGTAATGGGTTGAAACTTGTCATGATTGCCAATCACGGTGGAGACCATACTATATACCCCGACTGCCGCGATGAATTCATCCAGGCAATGTCACAGGCAATGAATGCCGGAACCGATACCAACGTACAGATATTCGCCCCGTACACCAATATCACCAAGGCGGACATTGCCCGGCACGGAAAAGCCATGGGGTTGGATTACTCGGAGACATGGAGCTGCTACAAGGGAGGCAGCGTCCACTGCGGGAAATGCGGTACTTGTATTGAAAGAAAAGAGGCTTTGGCAGAGGCTGGCATCAAGGATACTACCGAGTATCTAAGCTAATCTAAAAGCGTAAGGGCGGCATCTTCGGCTTTTTCCATAACAAGGCGTTCCTCGGGGCTTTTGTCCTCGATCCCGCAAAGATGCAGTATGCTGTGTATTATAACACGGTACAGTTCTTCCTGATATGTCTTATTAAATAGCCGGGCATTGGTCTTGACTGTATCCAGCGAGATATATGTATCTCCTGACAGGATGTTCCCCTGCGTATAGTCAAAGCCTATGTGATCGGTATAATAGTCGTGGTGGATGAACTGTCGGTTGATGCGCAGTATCTCCCCGTCGTCGACAAAGACGTAGTTGATGTCTCCGACCTTCTTGCCATAGCCCGAGGCCACTTGTATAATCCACGAGGTGACTGCCTGACGGTCAATATCAGGAAGCCCGACATTTATGGAATTGTAGGTAATCATTATTTGACTGACAGTATCTCGACGGCCTTGCGGACCATTTCGTCATTCTCGTAGACGATTGCGAAATACTCGCTCATATCCCATATATCGCGCGCTATGAGTGCCTTCATTATCATACGTACCCGTGTCTCGCTGTCCT
This sequence comes from Bacteroidaceae bacterium, assembly GCA_017617635.1. Classification (GTDB taxonomy): domain Bacteria; phylum Bacteroidota; class Bacteroidia; order Bacteroidales; family Bacteroidaceae; genus Physcousia. The sequence continues at coordinate 17,704 of JAFZVW010000021.1, forward strand.
TCCGGTCCTTTTCGTTCGCTGCCTTTATGTTCTGCTTTTCAGCTTCGGCAAAGATGCCTTCTATAACATCATCGGGAATCTGGTAGTTCTTGCGGAAGTCGGCAAAGGACCTGTACTGTTGCTCCAATTCGTGGCGGTGCTTGTCCATAAAGCGCAGATTGGTGTTTGTCAGGATGTTCTTGGCGCTAATCTGTCTGAACATCCTGGGATTGCGCAGGGTATCCAAAGGGATGAAATAGTCGGGCATAATACCGCCGCCACCGTATACGGTACGCTGCTTCTTGAGCGTCGTATAGCGAAGGGAATCCGGAAAATGTATGCTGTCGGCATTTGTCAGCTCACCGTGGTTAAGACGGTTTATTACGTCCATATTGTATTCCTGCTTCTTGCCCTTGATATACGGTTTCTGGATGCAACGCCCTGTGGGAGTATAGTATTTGGCTACAGTCAGTCTTATCATACTGTTGTCGGGAAGAAAATATGGCCTCTGAACCAAACCCTTGCCGAAAGACCGGCGTCCTATGATAGTGCCGCGGTCATGATCCTGGATGGCTCCGGCAAATATCTCGGCAGCAGATGCACTCAGCTCGTCGATCAAAACAACCAGCCTGCCCTTCTGGAAAGCTTTTCCGCCTGTGCTGTTGTAATCCTGGCGCGGTATGACACGACCCTGTGTATAGACAATCAGCTCTCCCTTGGGAATAAACTCGCTACACACCTCGGCAGCCGCCTGCAGATAGCCTCCTCCGTTCTGAGTAAGGTCCAGTATCAGATTCTTCATGCCCTGCCTACGCAAAGTATCTATGGCGGCAACGATTTCGTCGTGGGTATTCTGTGCAAAACTATTGAAGCGTATCAGCCCAATGTCGCCCGTAACCATATAGGCGGCATCCACACTGTTGATGGGAATCTTGCCGCGACAGACATCAAAATACATTGTTTCGCCTACACCCTCGCGCCTGACACCAAGATGCGCAATCGAACCACGGGGTCCTCGTAAGCGTCGCATGATTTCCTCCTTGGACATCTTCACTCCGGCAATTGCTGTATCTGCAACTGAAATGATGCGGTCACCGGGCAGTATGCCTACACGTGCAGACGGCCCCTTGGGTATGGCCTGAATTACGACAACAGTATCCTCGAGCATATTGAATTGCACACCGATACCGTCAAAACTGCCCTGCAACGGCTCGTTGAGCTTCTGCGTTTCCTGTGCGTTGGTGTAGGACGAATGCGGGTCAAGCTTTTCCAACATCCCGACAATGGCATCCTCTACGACCTTGTCTCCGGCTACCTTATCGACATAATATCCTTGTATATAGGCCAGTGACAGGGCCAGCTTGCGGAAATCGTTGTCAAACGCTGTTTGTGCCTGCACTTGTATCAAGGCACTGACAGCAAGAAGCAGGAGATATAGCTTTTTCATCGTAAATATTTTCTAAATGTTGTATTTGAGCCCTTCGGGCAGAAACTGTGCTATGTCACGACCGAAATGATGGAGTTCACGCACCATGCTGCTGGAAATGCCGCTGAGTGTGTTGTCGGTAAAAAGCACCACTGTCTCAATTCCGTCCAGCATACTGTTTATATCAGCCATTTGCCGTTCGTATTCGTAATCCTGCATCGTACGTACACCGCGCAGTATAAAACCGGCATTGTTCTCCTTAGCAAAGTCTACCGTAAGATTATTGTACGACATAACCTTGACACGCGATTCTTCCAGATACAGTTCCTGTACGGCACGGACACGCTCATCGACAGGAATCCAGCTTTGTTTGTCAACATTATAGCCGACGGCGATAATAACCCTATCAAAAATACGTAATGCCCGCTCAACAAGATCGGCATGACCCAGTGTAAAAGGATCGAAGGAACCTGGGAATACTACGGTCTTCATACCTCTTCCTCCTCGGCAAGGTCCTCTTCGATAACCAGATTGTTGATAATGAAGTTCTGACGCTCCATGGTATTCTTGCCCATATAGTATTCCAGGAGCTCGGCAACCTGGTCGCCCTTGGTAAGCGTAACCTGCTCGAGACGTATGTCCGAACCTATGAAATTCTTGAACTCGTCAGGGCTGATTTCACCAAGGCCCTTGAATCGGGTTATCTCTGGTTCCGACCCCAGATCGTCAATAGCCTGAATGCGTTCCTCCTCGCTGTAACAGTACTGGGTAACGAAATCGTTGCCGAAAGTGACATGACGGCGCTGCTGGGTCGAATTGTCCTCAGCATTGTCATAGGCACGCAGTTCTGCCTCGATTTCGTCAATCTTCTTCTTGCCTACCTTGCTGCGGCGATTGCGGACACGGAACAGTGGTGTCTGCAGTATATATACATGTCCCTTCTTTATCAACTCGGGGAAGAACTGCAGGAAGAACGTAATCATGAGCAGACGGATATGCATACCGTCCACATCGGCATCGGTTGCTACAATTACCTTGTTATATCTGAGGCCGTCAAGTCCGTCTTCGATGTTGAGGGCTGCCTGAAGCAGGTTGAATTCCTCGTTTTCGTAGCAGACCTTCTTGGTCATGCCAAAGCAGTTCAGCGGTTTACCCCTGAGCGAGAAAACTGCCTGGGTATTTACGTCACGGCTCTTTGTTATCGAACCGCTTGCACTGTCACCCTCGGTAATGAAAATACAGGATTCCTCCTGCTGTGTGCCCTTGGCATCATTCAGATGAACACGGCAGTCACGCAGCTTACGGTTATGCAGATTAGCCTTCTTGCTCATCTCACGTGCCTTTTTGGCCACACCTGCCATCTCCTTGCGTACCTTTTCGCTTTCCTGAACCTTTTGCAGGATAATATCAGCGATATCGGTATTCTTATGCAGGAAGTTATCTACGTTCACCTTGACAAAGTCACCTATGAACTTGTCTATGGAAATACCACCCTCGGGAGCTGTGCTTAACGAACCCAGCTTAACCTTCGTCTGACTCTCGAACAAAGGCTCCTGAATATTGATGCTGATGGCAGCGACCATACCGTTACGGATGTCGCCATACTCGTAGTTCTTGCCCGAATATTCCTTTATTACCTCGGCTATATATTTCTTGAATGCTGCCTGGTGTGTACCGCCAAGAGTGGTATGCTGACCATTCACGAACGAATAATATTCCTCGCCGTTCTGCTTAGTATGCGTAAATGCTATTTCAATATCCTCACCACGCAGATGGCATATAGGATACAGAGCCTCGTAATCCATACGGTCGTTAAGCAGGTCACTCAATCCGTCGCGCGACAGTATACGGCGGCCGTTGAACATGATGGTAAGACCGGTATTCAGATACGTATAGTTTCGCAGCATCGTCTCGACGAACTCGCCACGGAACTTGTAATGCTTGAACAGAGAAGGGTCGGGCTCAAAGAATATATAAGTGCCGTTCTCGTCCTGAGTATCCTCGGTCACATCGCCCTTGAGGATGCCTTTTTCAAACGATGTCCGGCGCACCTGCCCGTCACGGTAGGAGTGGGCCTCAAAACGTGAACTCAACGCATTTACCGCCTTCAGGCCGACACCGTTCAGACCTACGCTCTTCTTGAAAGCCTTGGAGTCATACTTGCCTCCGGTATTCAGCATCGAGACAGCCTCGACCAGCTTGCCCAGGGGAATGCCACGACCATAGTCACGGATTGAAGCACGCAGGTTTTCGTCTATCGTGACCTCTATACGCTTGCCGGCATTCATTTTAAATTCGTCGATACTGTTATCTATTACCTCCTTGAGCAGTACATAGATACCATCCTCGGCCTGTGAACCGTCACCCAAACGTCCGATATACATACCCGGACGCGTCCTCACATGCTCCATATCCGACAAATGCCGGATATTTTCCTCGTCGTAATTGACTATGTTCTTCTGTTCCTCCAATTTACGAAATATTCTTCTTTCAGCCTAATCAATCTTCCTTTTCCACGTATGACGTCTCTTGTACACTACCGAATCCAGGTTCCGCCATACACTCAGTGCCTTGGTATTCGTCTCCAGTTGCGGACAACATTCTGCCGTATTGAATCCCATACGCTGGGCCTTGGAAATGATGTCGGCAAAAATCAGGCTCACGCAACCGCTGTCCTGATACTCGGGAAGCGTACCTATAAGCATCAGGAGCAGGACATCGTTATGACAGTACAAGGCCTTTAGCAGATGCCACCAGCCAAAGGGAAACAGTTTGGCCTTCGCCTTCCGGATGGCACGTGACAGGTCGGGCATGCAAATTCCGGCAGCAATCGGGTCGCCATCCTTGTTTACCACAACCGACACAAGGTCCAGGTTCATATATGGCAGGTACATATCGGCATAGTTGTCAATCTGCCTTTGCGACATCTCGCTGAAACCATACAGATCCTTGTACGACGTGTTTATTATATCAAATACACGCTTTATGAAACCGCTCTCATGCAGTTCCTTCTTGCTCTTGAACTTGCGCAAGCTGAAGCCATAGCGCTCCTGAACCAGTTTTGCTACTCGGAAGAACTTCTGCTGATTGGCCTCATGCCCGTTCTTCGGCACATATATGGTACGGTCCACCCATACGGCATCCTCCTGGAATCCAAGAGCAGACATATGGTCGTTGTAATAGGCATAGTTGTAGATTGTAGGCATGGTACCCATCTTGTCAAATCCCTCGAACAGCATACCCTCGGGATCAAGGTCCGAAAAGCCCAGGGGACCTACTATCGTATCCATACCCATCTCACGCCCCCAGTCCTCTACAGCCTTTATCAAAGCAGAAGAAACCTCACGGTCGTCAATAAAGTCGATCCAGCCAAAGCGCACGTTCTTGCATCCCCATGTCTGATTGGCACGCTTGTTCAATATCGCAACGACACGTCCCACCATCTTGCCGTCTCTTTCTGCAACGAACCATTTAGCCTCACAGAAATCAAACGCAGGATTCTTCGTGGGATTGAAGCCTTCCAGCGTATCCTCCAGCAAATCAGGTACGGCATAGGGGCAATCCTTGTACAGTTCATAGTTGAACCGCACAAAGCGCCTCATTTCCTTCTTGCCTTCTATGGCCCTGATTACTACTTCAGACATTCAAGCAAATACGTATAAACACGCAATTTAACCCCACAAAGATAGTCTTTTTTTATAAAAGACACCTATTTATACTCCGATTTTACAATTTATTAATATTGCAACTGCCAAAAAAATGCAATTTCGTTTGGTTGCATTACTAAAAAAACTTATTTTTGTTGCGAAAATGTTTACAAATTTTAAATTACAGACTACTATGAAACACTTCCATTTTCTCATTGCCTCCCTGTTGCTTGTGTGCAGTGCATCAGCAGCAATGGCACAGGAGACAGCAGACAGCAAAGACTACAAACCGACACCATATATGTTTGTCGGCCTCCAGGGTGGCATACAGAACACCATCACCAACGTAAACAACTGGAAACTCGTCAATCCCACAGCCAGCCTCAGTTTCGGTGCATTCTTCACACCTGTAGTAGGTGCCCGTCTGCACGTCAACGGAGCATGGAATAAGGGCGGTTTCTATGTAGGCGAGAACGAGAACAGGACCATGGCCAAATACTATTACAACTACATCACTACAAACTTGGACCTGATGCTCAACATGGTGACTATGTTCGGAAAGAAGAACTACTATCCGGTTAATGTCTACCTGATTGGCGGTATTGGCCTCAATACGGCATGGCGCAACAACGACGCCAACTACTGGAAGGGGCAGTACAGTTCCATTCTGAACAACTGTTGGGACGGAACAAAACTCAGCCACAATGCACGCGTTGGTGCCATGGTGGATGTCAACCTTGCAAAAAACTGGAGCGTAAACCTCGAAGTATCTGCCAACAGCCTCAGCGACAAGTATAACAGCAAGCTCAGCAACAAGGACGACTGGAGCATCACGGTGCAGGCAGGTGTCGCTTACAAGTTCGGTTACAAGAAGAAGCCCGTTGCGCCCAAGATTGAAGAGGTTTGGGAAACACGCACCGACACAATATGGTATGATGTTACCGAGTATGTCGAATCTACCGAGCCTGCCGACAGGGAGTGGGTTATCCACTATGCACTTGCAAAGAGCGGTCTTGACGCATCCGTAGGCAAGTCTCCAATCGAGCAGATCAAGGAAATCGGTGACTTCCTTAAGAACCACAACGAGAGCAAGATAAGCGTATGTTCATACGCCGACAAGGGAACAGGTTCCTCACGCGGCAATCTGCGTCTCTCACAGAAGCGTAATCAGGCAGCCATCGATGCACTTGTTGCCGAGGGCGTTGATGCATCCCTGATCAGCGGTGACGGCTATGGCGATACAGTACAGCCATTTGCCGAGAATGACAAGAACCGCTGTACAATCATCAAGGCTACAGGTCTCAAATACAAGAAGACCCCTGTAACAGTCAAGAAATTCCGCACCGAGGAGGTTCGCTATCAGGTTCAGTAATCCATGACAAGTGCCTATTTAGGTTCTATCAAATACTATCAAAGGCTGCTCCGAAGCGGGGCAGCCTTTGATTTCTCAGTCCCATTCCACCGCGGACAGGGCATGAACAGCTGTCGTATAGACTCGCCCAACGGAGCTCTTACCCTCAGCATACCCGTCGTCAATCCACACAAAACCACCCCGGTAGGCGAGATACTCATCTCAGAGCACGGCAACTGGCGGCACAGACACTGGAACGCATTTGTCAGCAGCTATCGCCAGACGCCATACTTTGACTACTACGAAGAGGATTTCCTACCCTTCTACCAACAGCACAACTGGGAGAAACTCGCAGATTTTAATACCGACCTGCACAACACCGTCATACGCCTGCTCAATATCAATCCGGCAGCGATGCATGACGCCAGCAGTATCCGCCAGGAACCCTATTACCAGCTGTTTGCGCCTCGCCACGGCTTCATCCCCGACCTCAGCATCGTAGACCTGCTGTTCAATATGGGCCCCGAATCCATATACTGGCTATAATGACATTCCGCATCTTCACATTCGACAACCGCTGCATTCCAGCCATGCAACAGGTACGCCGGCTATACCTGTCCAAGCCCGAATGGGGAAAAGACGTGCGCGAAGGCAAGACATTCGGTGTGCTTATATGGGAAGGCGGATACCTTGCCGCATTCAGCGGAACACTGGGCGGCAGGACCATACAGCCGGGATTCGTTCCTCCCGTCTTTGACCTACAGCGCCCTGGCAGTTATTTCCTACAGGAGGAGGCAGCGATTTCCGCCATCAACCGACGCCTTGCATCCGAACAGGTTACACCACGCGAAGTGTGCGACTTGCGTCACGAACGAAAGGTCCGCTCCCATGCCCTGCAGCAGTGGCTGTTTTCACAATATACATTTTTAAATATTAAGGGGCGGCAAGCCACATTGGCACAGTTGTTCGGCAATGTCCGAATCCCCTCGGGAGCAGGAGACTGCTGTGCCCCCAAACTGCTGCAGGAAGCATTCCGACGTGGCATACAACCCCTGGCAGTAGCCGAATGGAACTCACGCGACGACAGTTTTTCCCCGCCTTGTACCACACGCTGCCGACCTATACTTGCACACATGCTTGACGGGATAGATCACGAACCCGATCCCCGCATGACAGCATATATGGCCATAGCCGACAAATTGCAGACCTTGTACAGCGACGACCATATCCTCGTTGTCAACAAACCCTCAGGTCTGCTCTCAGTTCCAGGTCGCGAGTTCTATCCCTCAGTACAAAGCATCACTGGTTGCCTGCCGGCACACCGTCTCGACCAGGATACCAGTGGAATCATGCTGCTTGCACGTGATACGGCCATACTTGCCAATTTGCAGCGCCAGTTCGAAAACCGCACTGTCCACAAGCAATATCAGGCACTTCTCCAACACGAAATGCCAGTTGGTTCCGAGGGAGAAATCACCCTGCCGCTACGACCTGATTTCGATAATCTGCCACATCAGATAGCCGACCACGTACACGGACGCAAGGCACATACACATTATAATGTAAAGGAAAATATCAACGGGCACGCGCACCTGATTCTTACGCCTTATACAGGACGTACCCACCAGTTAAGGGTACATTGTGCACACCCCAACGGCCTCGACAACCCCATTCTTGGCGACCGCCTTTACGGCACATCGTACATCGACCATCGTACATTGTACATTGTCCATCGTCCATCGTCCATCGTCCATCTCATGCTCCACGCCTCGCACCTGGAGTTTCAGCACCCCGTAAGCGGCGAAACCATAAAAATCAATTGTACTCCAAAATGGTCAGCCCATCAGGGTTGAACACATCACGTGCAGCATCCCACACCTGCTGTGCAGTCAGTTCCCCAATACGCTCAATCAGCTGTTCACGGCTCTGCATTCTGCCACAATGCAGCAGGCGCTTGCCCATACCTATAGCTACATTCTCGGCATTCTCGTAAGCCAACGCTATCTGACCTGACAGCTGACGCTTGGCTGCCGACAGGGCACGCTCGCTTAACGGAGCATTGCACAGCCTCCTCAACTCCTTTATCACCAATCGTTTGCAGCGAGCCACATCTTGCCTGTCGCAACCGAAGTACACTGCCCACACGCCAGTGTCCGAATATGATACAAGCGAACTGTCAACAGTATACACCAATCCCGTACGCTCGCGCAAAGATATGTTCAGCCTGCTGCTCAACCCCGTTCCTCCCAGTATATTGCTGGCAAGGTACAGCGCCAGATACCTGGAATCATCCCTGGCGTATGCACGTGCGCCCATCATTATATGTGACTGATGCGTATCCTTGTCCATTTTTACAGTCAACGGATACGAACATCCAGACGGTGCCGGAATACTGTCAACAGGACGCACAAACGGTTTCGCATTACCCGCATTCAGTTCTGGGTACTTTGCCAATACAGGATGCAGCATCCTTATAATGGCAGCATCGCTTTCCTCCACCGGGCCACTACAGAAAATCACCATTCTATCGGGAGTATACATTCTGGAAACATATGCCCTGACATCCTTTGTCCTGTACTCACGCAACCGTTCCGCATCCCCCAGTATATTACGTCCCAGGGGGTGTCCCTTGAACAAAAGCGCCTCGAAGTCATCATAAATCAGTTCCGACGGACTGTCGTTGTACGACTCTATCTCATCAACCACGACCTCCACCTCCTTGTCCATCTCTGTCTGAGGATATGTACTCTGCATTACGACATTTGCCAGCAAGTCCAGCGCACGTCCCATATACTGGCTCTGACAGGCACAGTAATATACCGTTTCCTCCTTACCGGTAAAAGCATTCAGCTCACCACCTACACTCTCCATACGGGAAATAATCTGCCGCGAGGTACGCGTTTTCGTTCCCTTGAAACTCAGGTGTTCGGTAAAATGGGCCATACCCCTCTCGCCGTCCAGTTCGTCACGCGTACCGCTGTCCACCGCTATTCCGCAGTAAGCCACTCCACCGGCGTTGTTCGACACGATTACGCGCAATCCGCTACCTAAAATTAATGATTTCATAGTGCAAAGGTACAAAGAATTCACAATTCGTAATTCATAATACACAGAATTTTGTAAATTTGCAGACACAATGACATTAGCAGAACTTAACATAGGCGAATCCGCCATTATCACAGGCGTGGGAGGTGAAGGTGCACTTCGCCAGCACTTCCTCGACATGGGCGTCCTCCCCGGCGTCACCGCCACACTTGTCAAGTACGCTCCTATGGGCGACCCTATGGAGTTGCGTATCCGCGGATACGAGCTAACCCTTCGCAAGGCAGATGCCGCACGCATCCGTATAAGCCCGTCCGTCGTTGCCGTTCAGGAAGAGAATATGCCCGAAGACAATGATGCCAGCGAAATCAACCGCAGTTACCAGCACAAGACCGAACACCCCGGTTATGGTGAGTCGGGACGCTATCACGATGAGCAGAAAGACCACAAGGACATCAGCTACGGCACCGTACGCATCGCCCTTGTCGGCAACCAGAACAGCGGCAAGACCACACTATTCAACCAGCTCACCGGCTCCAACCAGCATGTAGGCAATTTTCCCGGAGTCACCATTGACCGCAAGGACGGATACATCAAAGGCCACCCCGATGCTGTCGTTACCGACCTGCCCGGCATCTACTCCCTCTCGCCATACACCAACGAGGAAGTCATCAGCCGTCAGTTCATTCTCGAGGAAAAGCCCACCGCCATCATCAATATAGTCGATGCATCCAACATCGAGCGCAACCTGTACCTCACCATGCAGCTCATGGAACTGGGAATCCCCATGGTACTTGCCCTTAACATGATGGACGAGGTCGAAAACAACGGCGGCACTATACGCATCAACAGCATGGAGGCACAGCTGGGAATCCCCGTAATCCCCATCTCGGCAATGAAGAACGAAGGCGTCGACGAGGTAGTCAAGCACGTCCTGCACGTTGCCCGGTATCAGGAAGGCCCACAGCGACAGGACTTCTGTTCACCCACCGAGCACGGAGGCGCCGTACACCGCTGCCTGCACGCCATTATGCACTTTATCGAAAACCATGCCCAATGCGCCGGAATCCCCGTAAGATTTGCAGCGACAAAGCTTATCGAGGGCGATTCGCTTGTCATCAATGCCCTCAATCTCAGCCGTAACGAACAGGAAACCATCGAACACATCCTATGCCAGATGGAGGAAGAGCGCGGCCTTGACCGTCAGGCAGCAATGGCAGCAATGCGATACGACTACATCAGGCACGTCTGCCGTCATACAGTCATCCGCCCCAGGGAAAGCAAGGAACAGCTGCGCAGCCGCCGTATTGACCGCATTCTCACAGGGCGCTGGACATCCATCCCGTCATTCCTAGGCATCATGGCACTCATCTTCTATCTCACGTTCAACAGCCTTGGAGCGTGGCTGCAGGACCTGTTCCAGACAGGAATCGACTGGTTTACACGGGAAAGCGACGCCTTGCTTATACAATGGAATATCACACCTGCCGTACACTCGCTTATTATAGACGGCATATACTCCGGTGTAGGCACCGTCCTCGTCTTCCTGCCCCTCATCATCATACTGTTCTTCTTCCTGTCCCTGCTCGAGGACTCAGGCTATATGGCACGCATAGCATTCGTCATGGACAAACTCCTGCGCCGCCTCGGTCTCTCCGGCCGCAGTATCGTTCCGCTTCTCTTAGGCTTCGGTTGCAGCGTACCCAGCATAATGAGCAGCCGCACACTTCCCAGCGAACGCGACCGCCGGCTCACCATACTGCTCACCCCCTTCATGTCCTGCACCGCCAAGATACCCATATATGCATTCTTCGCGGCAGCCTTCTTCCCCGGACGCGGTGCCGCAGTAATGACCAGCCTTTACGTCATCGGTATCATCACCGGCATAATAGTGGCGATAATCCTGAAGTACACACATTTCCGTGGCGAGGCAGTACCCTTTGTCATGGAACTCCCCTGCTACCGCCTGCCCGTTGCATCCAATGTAATGCGCCTGCTATGGGACAAGGCCCGAGGTTTCCTGCAGCGAGCCTTTACCGTCATTTTCCTTGCCAGCATCGTCATCTGGTTCCTGCGTACCTTTGACCTCCATCTCGACATGGTTGCCGATGGAATGGAGCAACAGAGCATTCTGGCACAGATATCAGGCCTGGTAGCGCCCCTTTTCCAACCACTCGGTTTCGGTGACTGGCGCATCGTCACCTCGCTTGTCAGCGGCATACTTGCCAAGGAAGTCGTTGTCAGCACCCTCTCAACCCTGTTTACCGGAACAGCACTTACCACCATTATGAATACAGCCACAGCCTATTCGCTGCTCGTTTTCTGTCTGCTATACACACCATGCATAGCAACCATCGCCACCATCCGGCGCGAGCTGGGAGTCAAGTGGTCCGTCGGCATCATGTGCTTCCAGTGCGTAGTAGCATGGATATGCGCATATATCACCCACATTGTGCTTAACACATTACTCTGACATGAATTTCCAGAGCATCATCCTCCTGTCCGTCATCCTCGCCATTGCTGCCATTGTAGCATATCGCTACATACGCCGCCAGAAACGAGGCGGAGGCTGTGGCTCATGCAATTGCAACTGCAACTGCAACAATATGTGCAAAGCGGTCATTCTTGCACTCATAACCCTTACCACACAAGGCACAATCGCACAACAGCCGGCCCTGATACCATACCCCCGGAAAATATATCTCAGCAAGACCAAGCCCTGTATCATCAAAAACGACCTGCTCATATCAGCATCGGACGACCTTGCAAACGAAGCCGCCTGGCTCAAGACGCTCCTCAGCCAACGCTGCAAAGCCACAATATCACACAGCAACAAGACGGATATTACACTCCGCATAGATTCATGCCTGACCGGGGACCGAGAGCAATACACCCTGTCCGTCGCCCACAGGGGCATTACCGTCAGCGGAGCATCTCCACACGCAGTATTCAACGGCATCAACACACTATACCAGTGGATACTCGCAAATTCCACAGCCGTCAAGCATGGCATCAGCATCTCACCAGTAGAGATACAGGATACACCACGCTACAGCTACCGGGCACTCATGCTTGATCCCGCACGCCATTTCCTGCCCATACCAGCCATCAAACGCTATATCGATGAAATGGCACGTTACAAGTTCAACGTCCTGCAACTGCACCTTGCCGACGACCAGGGATTCCGCGTACAGATACTCACCCACCCCCGACTTACCGAGGGGCAGCAACACTACACGCAGGACGAAATACGCGACCTCGTCACCTATGCCGCCACACGACACATAGCCATTGTTCCCGAAATCGACATCCCCGGGCACACATACGCCATACTGCGCAACTACCCACAGTCCCTTTGCCAGCACATCGATACCACAGCATGGGGGCAACGCCTGCGCACCGACGTAATGCTATGCGCATCAGCACCCTCGGTGTACAACCTGTGCATCGACATACTCAGCGAGATAGCCACACTCTTCCCCGCACCATACATCCACATGGGAGGCGACGAGTCACTAATCAGCAAAAACTGGGGGCAATGCCCACGATGTCAGGCACTCAAGGCACAACTCGGATATACCAGCGACGACCAGATTATGGGATATTTCTTCTCCCATTTCTGGGACATGCTGCGAGCCAAAGGCAAGAAACCCATCCTGTGGATAGAGATGGACAACATCAGGCCACCGGCAACACGATACCTCTTTCCATACCCGCAGGACGTAACACTCGTAACATGGCGCAATGCCCTTACCCCCAAGGCCGTCCAGTTGACAGCCGCATCCGGCAACCAACTCATCATGGCACCAGGCGAACACTGCTATTTTGACTATCCCCAGTACAAGGGTGACCTGCCCGAAACCAACAACTGGGGCATGCCCATACTCACCCTGCAGGACTCATACCAGTGGGACCCCGGCTATCCGCAGTTGAACCAACCCCACCAACACATCATAGGCGTAATGGGTACACTATGGGGTGAAGCCATCAATGACATCAACCGCGCCTTCTACATGACCTACCCCCGCGCCCTCGCACTTGCCGAGGCAGGATGGTCAACACACGACAACCGCCAATGGGACAGCTTCAAGACACGCATCTATTCCATCCTCTACGACCAGATGCACCGCGGCATCCCCTTCCGCGTCCCCTTCGAGATCCAAAATAGTAAATAAGTAAAAAACACGTGTAACCCCCTGAGGGTAAAATCAGGATGATATGGATGCAATAATATTATGGGCAAAACAGAACTTTGAACTGATTAGTCTGTTCGTAGGCTTGATCGGTGTGATTATTGCCTGTCTGTCATTAGTGCAGGAACTGAAGAAAAAGAAGAAGAGGGAAAAGCTGAAATAGTGAGCGAATATGAGAATAATTAAAAAACAAAGGAGTTGCGATTTTGCAACTCCTTTGTTTGTGGACCAGCTTGGGCTTGAACCAAGGACCTCCAGATTATGAGTCTGTTGCTCTAACCAACTGAGCTACAAGTCCGCAGAATGTTAATTCCGTGTGCAAAGGTATAACTTTTTATTTAGACTGCAATAAAAATGAAGATTTTTTTATAATTTTGACACCATGTTTGTAGCGACTATAGGTTTTTTCGACGGGGTTCACCTTGGGCACAGATGCCTGATAGATCAGGTGCTGGAGGTGGCTCGCGCACGTGGATTGCAGACGATGGCGGTGACAATGGACAGGCATCCGAAATGTGTCATTGCACCGCAGTTTGTCCCAAGCCTGCTGACTACGAACGAAGAGCGCATGGAGCTGTTGACGGCTGCCGGTATCGATAGAATCGAGTTCCTGCATTTTGACAGCGAAATGATGCAGCTGACAGCGCATGATTTCATGCAGAAAGTACTGAAAGAGCAGTTGGGAGTCAGCGTGCTGGTTATGGGGTATGACCATAAATTCGGACACGGCGGAGGGTCGTTCGGGCAATACCTGCAATGGGGCAGGGAATGTGGTATCGAGGTTATTCGTGCTAGAGAACTGCCTGACGTGCATGCAAGCAGTACGGAGTGCCGCAAATATCTGATGTCCGGGGATATTGCCAGGGCCGAGACTCTGCTGGGACACCCCTTCTGTATCAGCGGAACGGTGGTTGCGGGACACAGGGTCGGTCGCGAAATGGGTTTCCCGACGGCAAATATCGAGGTCTGCAAGGAGAAACTTGTACCTAAGGATGGTGTATATGCGGTAAGGGTGAATCAGACGCTGAAAGGTGTGCTGAACATCGGCACACGTCCGACTCTGGATAATGGCAATGACCGTACAATTGAGGTGCATCTGATTGGCTACACGGGGAATCTGTATGGCGAGAAACTGACAATACAGTTCTTAAGGCGCATACGTGATGAGCGTAAGTTCGGTTCGCTGGAGGAACTGAAGGCCCAGATCAGGAAAGACTTGGCTGATGCGTAATCTGGATTTCATAAATCTGCATCGCAGGGATGATGTCAGGGTACTGGCATTGAGGCCGTGTCCGGACTGTGTTGACCTGCAATGGTGTCTGCAGCAGATTGAGGGCTGGCAGACGGCTTGCCGCAAGTTGCCGTTTTGGGCGATGGACGAGAACGGGGAGGCAAAGACGGATGTGTGGTTCCCGCCACGGATTTCGATGGAGCAATGCAGCAGCCAGGAGACGGCGCAGTACAAGGCACAGGTTGCCGTACGGGTAATGGGCGGCGAGGAGAACTGCGGGGAACTGGTGGATCTGACAGGAGGATACGGAGTGGATTTCAGCTATATGGCACGTCATTTCCGTCATGCAACATACGTCGAAAAGCAGCCGCATCTGTGCGAGATAATGAAGCACAACCTGCCTCATCTAGGGCTTGACAATGCTGATATTGTGAATGCTGACTGCACGGATTTCTTGCGTACGGAGCTGAAGGCTGACGACCAAAGGCTGATATTTGCAGATCCCGCCCGTAGGGACAATGTGGGACGCAAGGTCGTTGCGCTCAGGGATTGTACGCCCGATATCGTGGAGTTGCAGGATAACTTGCTGGAACGTGCCAAGGTGGTTATTGCCAAATTATCGCCAATGCTGGACATATCCCTGGCTCTGCGAAGCCTGAGGGGTGTTGCCGAGGTGCATGTGATAAGCGTTCGCGGCGAATGCAAGGAACTGCTGCTGGTAATGACCGGGGGCGCAGCACCTTACCCCGACTTCTATTGTGTAAACATTGCTGATGAAACGGATGTTTTCCGTCACAACGGCCCTGTAGAGGCTCCAAAGATTGCAGGTAGTGTTATGCAGTATCTGTACGAACCGAATGCCAGTATACTGAAAGCCGGAGTACAGGATGCCCTATGCAGGGAATACGGTGTAGGGAAACTGCATGCCATGAGCAATCTGTTTACCAGCGAGAAACCCGTAGTCAATTTCCCCGGACGCAGTTTCCGTGTATTGGCAACGAGCACATTCGGCAAAAAAGAGATAAGGGAAATGCTGAAGGGTATATCCCGAGCGAATATTGCAATACGCAATTTCCCCGCATCGGTGGATGAGTTGCGCAGAAGGCTGAAACTGAAAGACGGTGGCGATGTGTACCTGTTTGCAACGACCGTTGCCGACGGACAGCATATGCTTATCAGGGGAATCAGGGAATAGGGATTGACGGAATTATGGATTTGTTTTCGTTCCGAAAAAGAAAAACAATGGTTTTTGTTTTGTTATTCACGACCTAATTTGTATCTTTGCCATACTAATGGAAGATTTTGATATCAGAGAACAGGGCAGGCTGAAGGAAAAGGACTTTGAGCAGGCATTGCGTCCACTGAAGTTTGAGGATTTCAGCGGTCAGACAAAGGTCGTGGATAATCTGCAGGTCTTTGTGGAGGCTGCCAAATACCGTGGTGAACCTCTGGATCATACATTGCTGCACGGCCCTCCGGGATTGGGCAAGACAACGCTGTCGAATATCATTGCGAACGAGTTGGGGGTCGGCTTCAAGCTGACAAGCGGACCTGTACTGGACAAGCCCGGGGATTTGGCTGGAATACTGACAAGCCTTGAGCCTAATGATGTACTGTTTATTGACGAGATACATCGCCTGAGCCCTATAGTGGAAGAATATCTGTACAGTGCGATGGAGGACTATCGCATTGACATAATGATAGACAAGGGCCCCAGCGCCCGCAGCATTCAGCTTGACCTGGCTCCGTTCACCCTGGTGGGCGCAACAACGCGCAGCGGTCTTCTGACGGCTCCATTGCGTGCCCGTTTCGGTATTAACCTGCATCTGGAATATTACGATGCCGGGACTCTGCAGAAGATTATCGAGCGCAGTGCCGGCATACTGGGCTTGTCGATAGACAGCAAGGCTGCTGCCGAGATTGCAAGCCGCAGCCGCGGTACGCCTCGTATCGCCAATGCCCTGCTGCGCCGTGTACGTGACTTTGCGCAGGTGAAGGGTAACGGCAGGATTGACCTGGCGATTGCACGTTTTGCATTGGAGGCCCTGAACATCGACCGCTATGGACTGGACGAGATTGACAACAAGATACTGCTGACGATAATAGACAAGTTCAAGGGCGGACCTGTGGGCATCAATACCATAGCGACGGCGATTGGCGAGGATGGCGGTACCATCGAGGAGGTGTATGAGCCTTTCCTGATAAAAGAGGGATTCATAAAGCGCACTCCGCGCGGACGCGAGGCTACGGAGCTGGCGTATTCGCATCTGGGGCGCACTATGGGAAGCCGGTACGGCAACCCTTTGCAGGGTGATCTGTTTGATAACTGACAATATAGTCGATAAGAATAAAGTCGAAAGAAGTATGGGGCTGTTTATAGCCATAGCGGGAAACATAGGTGCGGGCAAGACGACGCTGACGCAGATGCTGGCTGCCAAATACGGATGGGAGGCCAGATTCGAGGCAGTGGCCCAGAATCCGTATCTGGATGACTATTACAAGGACATCCACAGGTGGAGTTTCTGCCTGGAGACGTTCTTCCTGAAGGAGCGTTTCCGTGATTTGCTGGACATATCGCATGCTGACCATGACATAATACAGGACCGCAGCATATTCGAGGGCGTTCATGTCTTTGCCGCCAACAACAAGGCTATGGGCAATATGGATGACCGCGACTACGAGACGTTTCTGGAACTGTTCGACCAGATGACGAGTGTGGCGCGTACCCCCGACCTGATGATTTACCTGAGAGCCAGCGTACCGCACCTGGTTGCCAATATACAGAAGCGCGGCCGTGACTACGAGCAGGCTATTCCGCTGGATTACCTGAAGGGACTGAACGAGCGTTACGAGGATTTCATACAGGACAAGTACCCCGGACGCGTACTGACAATTGATGTCGACAACATGGACTTTGTCCAGAACAGGGATGACTTTAAATTCATAACAGAGAAAATAGACCGTATATTCTACGGATTATTCTGAAACTGTCGAACCATATAAACCGCGCCAAGGGCGCATATTGATATGCATATAGCAATCGCAGGAAACATTGGTTGTGGCAAGACCACACTGACTAAGATGCTGGCCAAGCGTTATGGCTGGGAGCCTCGTTTCGAACCCGTTGACGTTAATCCGTATCTGGAGGATTTCTACGGTGACATGAGTCGCTGGAGCTTCAACCTGCAGATATACTTCCTGAACAAGCGTTTCAAGGACGTCGTGGAGATCTCGAAGGAGAAGGACAAGACAATCATACAGGACCGTACTATATTCGAGGATGCGCGTATCTTTGCTCCCAATCTGCATGACCAGGGGTTTATGACGGACAGGGACTTCAAGAACTATTCGGATCTGTTCGACCTGATGATGTCACTGGTAGGCCTGCCTGACCTGATGATTTACATCAAGAGCAGCATTCCTACGCTGATTGCGCAGATTACCAAGCGCGGACGCGAATACGAGCAGTCGATCCGCATTGATTACCTGCAGGGTCTGAACGACCGCTACAACGAGTGGATAGCATCGTACAAGGGGCCTTTGCTCATTATTGACGGTGACAACTGCAAATACGGCGACAATCCCGAAGATTTCCGCAAGGTTTGCGACGAGATCGACCAGAGGTTGTACGGATTGTTCTAGGCAGGGCTTATGGCAAACATGAAGTCTTTGGCCAAGGATACCGCCATTTACGGATTGTCCTCGATTGTCGGCAGGTTCCTGAACTACCTGCTGGTGCCGCTGTACACGCATGTGATAAGTGCCGCCAGCGGCGGATACGGCATCGTGACAAACCTGTATGCCTATGTTGCACTGCTGCTGGTGATTCTGACCTTCGGCATGGAGACGACGTTCTTCCGTTTTGCCAACAAGGAGGACGAGGATGCGCACACGGTATTCTCGACGACGATGGCAATGGTGGGATTCCTGTCACTGCTGTTCCTCGGATGTATCTTCGGGCTTATAAACCCCATAAGCAATGCTCTTGGCTATACCGGGCACAAGGACTATATACTGATGATGGCCGTTGTGGTGGCCCTTGATGCAATACAGGCGATTCCGTTCTGCTACCTCAGGTTCAGGAAAAAGGCCATCAAGTTTGCCTCGCTGAAACTGCTGTTCATAGTGATGAATATCGGCTTGAACCTGCTGTATTTCGTGGTTTTGGGCAAGACGGACGTATTCTATGTGTTTGCACTGAACCTGGTATGCACGGGGTTGATTACATTCTTCTTCATACCCGAGCTGGCAAGCATCAGGTGGCATTTCGACCTGTCGCTGCTCAGGCGTATGTTCTCGTACTCGTGGCCTATACTGGTGCTGGGCATTGCGGGAATACTGAACCAGGCAGCGGACAAGATGATTTTCCCGCTTGTATATCCCGACCATGCCAAGGGTGTGCAGGAGCTGGGCAT
The DNA here is from genome assembly GCA_017617635.1 of Bacteroidaceae bacterium. Classification (GTDB taxonomy): domain Bacteria; phylum Bacteroidota; class Bacteroidia; order Bacteroidales; family Bacteroidaceae; genus Physcousia. Next base: position 36,988 of record JAFZVW010000021.1, read on the forward strand.
ATATGGTGCCTGTGTCAAGGTGGCGATGATTATGGCGATGATTACGCAGGCGTTCCGCTATGCCTACGAGCCGTTTGTATTTGCCGAGAGCCGTGACAAGGACAAGAATACGACCTATGCCCTGGGAATGAAGTATTTCCTGATTTTCACCCTGCTGGCATTCCTGTGTGTCGTTGCCTACCTGCCGTTGCTGAAGTACATGGTCGGCAGCAGTTACTGGGAAGGGCTGAAGGTCATCCCCATAGTAATGGCGGCTGAGATTATGATGGGTGTATATTTTAACCTGTCCTTCTGGTACAAGCTGATAGACAAGACCATTTACGGGGCATTCTTCTCGCTGGCAGGTTGCTCGGTACTGATAATCATAAACCTGGTATTCATTCCCAGGTACAGCTACATGGCTTGTGCCTGGGGCGGCTTTGCCGGTTATGCAACGGCTATGGTGCTGTGCTATCTGGTGGGACAGCGCAAGAATCCCATCAACTACCCGATGAAGAGCATTATGGTGTATGTCGCCATTGCCGTTTTGTTCTATGCCATAATGGAGTTTCTGCCCAAGTCGTGGCCGGCTGCGGCACGCATGGGAATAAATACATTACTGATAATTGCATTCATGGGGCATATCGTCTACCACGACATGCCTGTATCCAAACTGCCTGTAATAGGCAAATATTTCAAAAAGTAATCTATGAAGAAGATAGCACTTGCATTTATGGCAGTCGCCATAAGTCTGAACCTGTATGCCGAGGACATGCCCGAGGGGTATTACAACAGTATTGACGAAAAGAAGGACAAGGCGTTGAAATCGGCTATTTCTGCCGCTATCAGGCAGCATACGGCCATAACCTACGGAACCGGCAAAGGCAAGACGTGGGAGGTATTCTACTACAGCGACCGTGACCCGGTAACAGGCTTGTGCATGGACATGTACTGCGATGACTGGAAGGTTATTTCCAACCCCGGAGATGTTGCAAGCGGTTGCAACATCGAGCATAGTTTCGCCAAAAGCTGGTGGGGCGGCAGCAATAATGACGCATACAAGGACTGCTATCACCTGAATCCCTCAAACTCAACAGCCAACAGCGCACGCAGCAACTATCCATTAGGTGTGCCGACAAAGGAGATAAAAACCAGCGGCACGGGTTCGCTGAAGGTAGGCAAGGCCACATACAACGGTCAGACTTTCTGGGTATTTGAACCCAAGGACGAATACAAGGGTGATTTCGCACGTGCATATTTCTACATGGCTACATGCTATGGCGATGAACTTACTTGGCGTAAAGACAACAAGGATGTAGGCTCGTACTATGCCATGCGCCCCTCAAATGATGCCGACGAGTATCTTGAGTTCATGGATTGGGAAATTGACATCCTGCTGCAATGGCACCGCCAGGATCCTGTTTCGGACAAGGAACTGAAGCGCATGGATGCGGTAAGCGACTTCCAGCACAACCGTAATCCTTATATCGACTACCCCGAACTGGTCGAGTACATCTGGGGCAATAAAAAGGGCCAGACACTGAATCTTGCTTCCCTGACACGCATTACAGGCATCGATGATGTCTTTACAGGTGCAAAGCCCGAGGTTACCAAGATGTTAGTGAATGGCCGCCTTGTCATCCGCAAGGATGGTATTCTCTACGACCTGAGCGGCCGTAGAGAATAGCTGATCAATTCATTAGGAATACATCGCTGTTTCCGGATTCTCCCATTGGGTTGTAACGGACGTCAGCACTGGTAGGTCCGCCACCGGAGTTGCTTCCGCCTGACTGTATTGCGGAGTTGGCCAGGATGCTCTCTGCCTCAACGGCAACAAGCTGTGCCTTTGGCTGAACAAATGTCTTTTTCATATTGATTCTTGGGTTTTTAATTACTTGATAATCAACTTTCTGTTCTGAATAACGATTCCCTTGGCATTGGCGCTTACCTTACGGCCTACGAGGTCGTACACGTCACCCTCTGTCAGGTTACCGTTGCCGTCAATTGTCAGGATGCTTGTTGCACCGCCGTCAACAACAGAGATTGTCATGTTGCGTGTATTGCCCGGAGTCGTTGTCTCGAACCAGCCGCGATATGGCTTAATCCCGGTCTCGTCCTCGGCAATCCAGAACATATTCTGAGCGATGAAATACTTGTCCATACCCTGGATGCTTGTTCCTGTCAGGGTGCCCTTCATAATCCAGTTAGAAGGTGTGGTCTCGGCAGTAGTTGAATACTGGGAAGCAGGCTTCAGCACAACATTCTTGGCGCCGATTTCAACGTCGCTGCCAGAAGCAAGCTTCTTGAATACTGCAGGCTGACCGGCTGCAACCCCGTCAACTGGCTTGAATGTGAGTTCGTCCGTTGTTGCACCGACCAACTCGTAATACTGGATATCATCGTTGCTCTTAACCTCGTATGGCAGACATACTGTGCCCCAGTTTGTTGTTGTTGAACGGGTATAGTTTACTGACTGTGCAACATACTCGGTTGAAACTTCATACGCAGCATCGTCATTAAAGTCTGCCTCGGGAACGACTGCTGTCATAGCACCCAGCTTGCAGTCGCTTGCCTGGCCGCCCAGGTTGTCGATGCAGAAATATGCAGATGTACTCATGCCGTAGGTATTATGCTTGGTCGACGAAAGTTCGAACTGCAAACCGTCGATTTCACCCAGTGAGCTCAGGTCAACCCACTGCCAGTTTTTGGCATACTTCCAGTCGCCAGGTGTACGATAGTCGGCCAGATAGTAATCAATAGTGCCTGTGACCGTCTCACCGTCCAGACCCTTGATTGTGAGCAGGAACCAGTCGTCCTGATGGAAAGGCAGACCATACTTCTTCTCGTCACCGATGGTTTCTATGCTCATTCCGTCACCATTGATGAAAGCAGACACATTGACTGCAGTATTGGTAACGGCAACACCGCTCAGGGTTGTCTTCGTAAAGTTTATCTTCTCGAAGGCGTCCATGATGTAGATTGTGGCATAGTTGTTGCCCTCTGCAGCACCTGCTGCCGACGGCAGATATGCATCGCTGTAATCCTGTACCTTTGTACCTTCCTTGTAGCTTACTGCCTGAGTAGACATGTAGCCGATCCAATCGCCGTACTTAACGACATTCGTATTGAAACGTGCTGCACCGCTCAGCCACTTGTTGTCACCAACCTCAAATGTTCCGGGGCGGTATACACCATTCTCAGGTATTTCCAGATCCTCGAAAGTTGCGGGTGAGAATACCGCCGGCAACTCGGGACCTGTCTGTTCCTTCTTGCAAATGATGGTTACATCGAAATCCTCTTCGACATCATCATAATACATGATTGACAACTCGTTATCCCAAAGCATATAACAGCCTGTTGGGTCACTGTAATCATCCGACAGTTCCGTGTCACCGTACTTTACAGAAACCTCTGCACCAGCAAAGGTGTAGCCGCTTTCCAAATCAAAGGTCAAGCTAACCCACATGTTGTCTTCATCAAATTCCGTAGGATTACCTTCAGCAGATGTACATCCTGTCAGATGAAGATTGATTTTCCCCTGTGCCTGAATGCCGATAACAGCAACAAGCGCAAGCATAAGAGTAAGAATTCTCTTCATAAGCTAAAAAAATTAAGTTAATAAAGTTATAGGTTACTTCACTATAAGTTTTCCGTTACTGATAATCACGCCCTTGGCGTTCACGTCTGTCCTGCGGCCGGTCAGATCGTAGTATATGCCGTTTTCACAGGTTCCTGTTGCATTGATATCAACAACTGCCGTCGGAACTGCTGACGGGTGCAGGTCCTCGGCACCGGCAAATTCGGTGCTGGTTTCGCCCAACAGAACGTTAATCTGATTCATGGCACAGTACACACGCACGAAATCAACCTGACTGAGCTTTACCGGCTGGCGGTTATTGTCCACCGCCCAATCCAGGTTGAAGCAGCATGCCTCGTTCTTCTTTCCGTCAATCAGATTCGGCTGGTTGTCAACATAGCCATAGCGAAGGAACTTCATAACGAAATTGCCGTTTTCCTTGTACATGTTCTTGGGAAGCAGCGTACCAGTAAAGGTCAGTGAGCCATTAGCAGTAAGCCATGACGGGAAATATTCCTGATCATGATATGCATTACGTGTCATGACACCCTTGCCACCCTGGTTATCCGTCCATGCAATCGGTTTCCTGTCACCGGCAAAGTTATATGTTATCGCATAGTTGTACACCACCTTGCCAATGCTGTCTACGTCGGCACTGCCGCTAAGCTCGTACCATTCGTCATCGGGCAGACCGTTTCCATTGTCATCCCGGCTGACCATGACAATTCCGGGTTCCGAGCTGCCAGCATCCGTAAGACCGGTACCGACAAACGCATTGCCCATGATGTACAAATCATACTCACCGGCAACGTTCACGACAGGGTGATCAAATCCGAATGTCACATAACCCCCGAAACCGCCAAGGCATATCATTCCCTCATCGGCAATAAGCTCCAGACATTTCTGCGCCATTGCACCGGCATCGTCACCTTCCTCCCACTCGGGCATTGTGTTGATAAACTGCCCCGGGGCAGGTACATATTCGTACACCTTGTTTATATAAGGGGAGTTTAGACTCTGCGCACTGGCTCCCGTTATCGCAACGAAGGCCAGCACTGCAAGAGTCAGCAGATAGTAAGTAAAAGTCTTCATTCCACTACATAGCATTATAGCACGCAATAAGCGTGCGGTTGATTCATATCAGCATTGATTTCGTTCTCCGTAATCCCGCGGAGTTCTACTACGCTGGCATTGGCAGGTCTTCTGACTCGTTCCGAAGATAATACGCCTTCCCGTTACACAGTGGCATCTGTACTACCTTACAAAGGACTTACAGCATCGGGTAATGTCGCAGGATTTCACTGCGTTCCCATCTTAGCACTCGGCTATTTGCATAGCTTTGTGAACCAAATGCAACGCAAATGTACACATTTTTAATAAAAGAAAGAAGAAATTACTCCAAATTTTAAAATTCTCCCTCAAAACTCCACGCTCTCCCTCCCTCGGGAGGGTCGGGGTGGGGCATCAGATTATCGGCAGAAGCACCTTTTGTCCGTCTTCGCAAACCTGACGGAATATACCGTTTTCTATGATATATGCCTCGCCGCGGATTTCCTCGTACCCGAATTTGCTGAACAGATAGGTTCCGTCCGGGAAAACATAGAAACGGCGTCCCATACTGTCTTCTGCCGCAATCTCCTCGTATACCAGAAGGTCATCGACCTTGCCGCCCTTCCACATATAATAATGAGGCAGAATCTGTACGCTGGTGAGGCCAAGCCCCGGGAAGAAGCGCTGGTATGCCGGACTTATTGCCTCGCCCTGATATTCGGGCAGGGAATAGACGATGTCGGCACAATTCATACTGCCCGCGCTGATTGTCAGCAGTGTTCCCTGGAAAGCACGCAGTTCCTCGCGCAAGTATATCTGACTGAAGAACTGGTGCTGTGTAGGCACATGGCCTCCACACAGAATAATAAAGTCCGACTTCCTTATCAGTTTTGTCGTCTGATGCTGGTTGCGCCTGTCCAGTATTTCCCACGACGAGAAAGAAAGCCCGGCACGCTCCATTGTACCCCGCAAACCCACACTGGCCATATCGTTGCCGCATGTGTCAGCAGGGTCGGATGCAACCATCAGGGCACGGGCTCCGGCGGGAACCTGGCGCAGCAACTCGTCGCGCAATCCGTTTTTTTCGAAAATTGCGCCGTCGGTATTGTTGCAGGGACTGCTTGTCAGGAACAGCGTAAACATAACTGGTTGCAAAAGTACGAAAAATATATGTCAATCTAAGATATTGTCAGCCATTTTACGTATTTTTCAAATAATAATCCTATATTTGTCAGGCGCAAACCTAAAAAATCTTAATATATGAATTTCATTTTCGTTTCGCCGCATTTCCCCGAGAACTATTGGAATTTCTGTGCGGCTCTTAAAGAGAACGGTGTAAATGTACTTGGCATAGGAGATGCCCCGTACAATGAGCTTAACGAAAAACTGCGTAATGCGCTTACAGAATATTATCGTGTTTCGGACATGGAGGATTACGACCAGATGTACCGTGCCGTGGCATTCTTTGCATCCAAGTACGGACGCATCAACTGGCTGGAAAGCAACAACGAATATTGGTTGGAACAGGATGCACGGCTGCGCACCGACTTCAACATAACCACAGGCATCAAGACCGACCGCATCGACAGCATCAAGGAAAAGTCCGAGATGAAGAAGTACTACGCTGCCGGCGGTATCCGTACAGCACGTCAGATCAAGGCCAGCGAGGGTCTCGAAGCCGTTCTTCACTTTGCCGACGAGGCCGGATATCCCATATTTGCAAAGCCTGATGTAGGCGTAGGTGCCGGCGGTGCCCACAAGATTGAGGACGAGATGGGATTGCGCGTATTCTTCCGCGAGACGCCTCAGGTTGAATGCTACGTCATCGAGGAATTCGTGACCGGCAACATCTGCACATACGATGCAATCATTGACTCTAAGGGCGAACCCCTGTTCGAAAGCATGTGTGTCTGCCCGCCTTCCATCGCGGACATCGTTAACTATAATCTGGACAGTACCTACTACGTCCAGCGTGACATTAACGAGAACCTGCGTTTCTGGGGTCGCCGTACAGTCAAGGCCTTTGGCGTGCAGAGCCGTTTCGTGCACCTGGAATTCTTCCAGCTGGACCGTGCCCACAAGGGACTCGGCAACGAGGGCGACTTTGTTGCCCTTGAGGTCAACATGCGTCCCGGAGGAGCCTATACCCCCGACATGATTAACTTCGGACACAGCGTGAACGTGTACAAGATATGGGCAGACATGATAGCCTTTGACAAGCGCACCGACAACGCAGCACCCAACGACTACTTCTGCGTATACGCCGGTCGCAGGGACAATTGCCAGTATGTAATGAGCCACGAGGAAATCCTGGACAAATACAGCTATGCAATGTGCATGACACCGCGCATCGACAAGGCCTTGGCTCCAGCCATTGGCGACCAGGCATATATCGCCCGCTTCCGCACCGAGGAAGAACGTGAAGAATTCCTGTACGACACCTGCAACAGAGCATAACCGATTATGAATTACCATAAGCATTACAGCCAGTCGCTGGGACGCGACATTGAATACAAGACATACGGGACAGAGGGACATCCCATCCTGGTTTTCCCCAGTCAGAACGGACGATTCTTCGACTACGAGAATTTCGGCATGATAGACATCCTTGCCCCCTGGATTGAATCCGGCAAGGCACGCGTAATATGCTGCGACGGCATAGACGGCGAGACATGGAGTAACACCACCAGCGATCCACGCTACCGCATCGAACAGCACGAACGCTGGTACAACTATATTATTGACGAGCTCCTGCCCGCCGTGCGCATTGCCCCCGGTGAGACCTTCATTACCACCGGCTGCAGCATGGGAGCATTCCACGCCGCCAACTTCTTCTTCCGCCGTCCGGACGTATTCGACACCGTCATTGCACTCAGCGGCCTGTACAGTGCCTCATATGGATTCCCCAACTACAGCGATGACCTGACATACGCCAATTCCCCCATAGATTTCCTGAGCCACATGCCCACGGATCACCCATGGATTGACCTGTACAAGAAGTGCAATATCTTTATCTGCGTAGGTCAGGGAAGATGGGAAGACGAACTGCTCGACAGCACGCGACAGCTTGACGCCATACTGCGCGAAAAAGGCATTCCTGCAATGGTTGACTACTGGGGTTACGATGTCGACCACGACTGGCCATGGTGGCGCAAGCAACTGCCCTACTTCCTGGGCAAAGTCATACCACTAACCACTTAATAGCCAATCCCGACAACGTCATGCCGAATATGGCCGTGACGTGTACCAAACTGCCGTTGCCGTCCCCTTCCACCAAGTTAGGCAGCGGCGTTTCCTTGCTGTAGACACACTGGAATTTGTGTGCAGGGAACTGCTTGCTGCGCTTGAAACGGTTTCGCAATGCCCTGGCAAGTCCGTCACCCTCCACTTTCCAAAACTCAGTAACCTGTATCTTGGTCGGATCTGTTTTCAGTGCAGCACCCATACTCGACAACAACAGCGTATCGGGATACAGCCTGCTGGCACGCAATATCAGGTCAGCCTTGTCAGGCAAAGAGTCAATACAGTCAATTACCACATCGTATTCCTCCAGATGGAATTCGTCCGCACTTTCCGGTGTGTAACGCATTGACAATGCCATGATATGCGCATCCGGATTGATGTCCATCAGACGCTGCCTCATAGCCTCGACCTTGACCTGTCCTATCGTACTGCTTGTAGCCATCAGCTGCCGGTTACAATTGGTAACACACACAGTATCGCTGTCTACAATTGTCAGGTGCGTCAGCCCTGTACGTACAAGACTTTCGGCACACCAGCTCCCTACCCCGCCTACACCGAAGATTATCACACGCCTTTCGTTCAGTTTCAGCATCGCCTCGTTTCCCAATACCGAACACGAACGCGTATGTATAGCCGGTATCCTGTAACTTTCCATTGAATGCATTATTCCTTTACTTTTTCACTTCGCCTGACGTCCCCCTCCTTTTTCAATCTTTTTATCCCGTTCTCTCTCAGCGGATTCCAGGTATTCAGGAAGAACTAATAAAGAAAACCGAATAACCAAAGAGGTATTTTGTTGCCGCGGCCGAACTCAACATCGTCAATAGCCAAGAAACTATCGGGAACATCTTTTATTTGATTGAAGGACTTGTCAGCACCTCCTACCTCGACAGAGTATTTCCCATTAACGAGGAAATCTCCCTTTGGGGGAGAGTTGAGTTCTTGAGTGCGGCATGTTTGATTATAAAAGAAAGTTTCACGTATTGTGCCAATTTCCGGAGATGTATTGAATGCATACATCAGGTTGGGATTATCCAGAAACAGTTTCTCAGGAGCAGACATCTGCTTAACGGCTTTTGCCCGTGTTTTCAGTTGTCCCAACAATGCGCCACGTTCCAATAGATTCAATAATTTCAGCCCCTGTTCACGGCTTGTTTCCAGTTGATTATACAAATCGTCCATTTTGGGAATGAGCGGAACTTGCCGTGCAATAATAGCCATAAGTTTCTTCAGCTTCTGAACAGTTGCATATTCTACCTTATCAATTGCCGGAATGTCATTTTCTATTGTCTGCTGAACCACATCGATAAGTTTGGAATGGTAACTTTCAAGATCCTCCTTGTAAAATGGATAATAACCATATTTATAATAATTGTTCAGATGTGGAAGAATATGTATTTTTTCTGAAATATCGGTCGCTATCTGTACATGATGGGTTAATACATCTTCTAATGATATCTTCTCGGCATGTAATATGTCTTCAAACATAAGATATTCTCTGAACGACAGCCCATCCATTGTATACATGGAAGCACGACGCGAGAGGTCCGCCTCTCCCTGGTTAAGTTTCAGCATAGAACTTCCGGTGAAAACCACATTCATCGTAGGGTAGTCATCGTATATATTCTTGATGTATGTTTGCCAATGGTCGTATTTATGAACCTCGTCAAGAAACAGATGAGTACCACCATGAGTGTAATGGTATTCTACCAGTTCTGCCAGACTACTGTTGGCAAACCACATATTATCCAGAGATACATAAAGGACATTACTATCATCCGGAAATGCTTCCCTTATATGCTGTTTCAACATGGTAGATTTTCCCACCCCTTTAGGACCTTTGATGCCAATAAGTCGGGAGTTCCAATTAATTCTGCCCAGAAGTTCTCTTTTAAACTTCATACTCACCTGTGAGACAAGTCGGTGAGAATTGCGATACAAAATCTCCGTAGTACTATTCATGGTGAATCAATTTATGCCGCAAAGTTACAAAACAATATTTAAATATTGAAATTTTGCATCAAAAACAATATCCGGATATTGAAAAATACATGATCAGTACCTACAAAGCATCATTTGAATAGGTCACGTATGTCATGTGTCATTAGTGTCATTAAGCAATTCGGAGTGCGAAAGTCCGCATAATAAAATATAATATATATTATATTTATTATGAGCCGGAAATCCCCCTCCCAACTCAAAATCCTTAATGACACTCTTGACATATGACCTTAACGACATCTTTTTGATGAAAAATCCGAACAATTTAAAAATTGTTCGGAAATGAGCTTAAGGATAATTTTTGTTTCCCCATGGGGGAAATAATTTTTCCACATAGAGCTGCAAATTTTTCCTAATATAGTTGCAAAACACAACTACGGCAAGAGTTTTTTATGATGTGGAAATATATTGACAATGACCGCAAATGAAATACCACGCTTTTAAATAAGCATAGCGGTTTCGTTGTTGTCAACCTTTCCAGGAAAACGTCAACCATTTCAGGAATGATGTAAACACTTCCAGGAAAGTGTCAACTTATTTAGTAAAACGACTGTCAACTGCATCAGGAAAAGACACTCTCTTTCAGTTTGAAACCTTGCGTTGCAGTGTTGCAGTTCACTACATAATTCCAAGAAATCCCATAATGGAGAGAAGTATTAATCCACCTATGATGAACCAGCGAATGGAAACCAGGCATCCGTCCCACAAATGATCAAATACAAAGCCGAAAGCTTTAAGAAACCATCCCAATACGCCTCCGCCTAAGAAGATGACGGCAATTATCAGGATTACACCTAATATTGACAATATTTCCATCAGACAATTATAAAGAATTATTTCAAGAAGTTGCTTTATTTATAACACCATTTTTATAGCTACGTTCAGACTATCTGCCAATATAGTTACTATTTATGGTACCAGCATGCATGTCCTTTAATGCCTCGATTAGTATCTTTTCAAACTGCCAGAAATGTTCTGCAGGATGACGATTGCCTCCAGGAGCAAACGTATTTAGGATAAAATGGTCTTTCCCATAAACATTAACATTGTAAATACGATAATATCTACTTACCTTGTCCTTGCCACTCGTAAAAGTGACACTTATGCTATCGTCACTATTCTTTTCATCTTTCCCTGGATTATCTGGATATGTATATTTATACTTCTCCAATGAATACCGTTGATCCATTTTACCGTAAATTCCTTTTGTTATGTTTTCTAATTGGGGAAGAAAAGTGCTTAATATACTTGGCTTAAACTGTGCTCCAATACAAATCGCCAGTTGACTTTTAGAATTCTCGATAGCTTTTAACAAAGGTTGAACAAATCGGAGTGAAACAGTATTCCGTAGGTCTTTATCATTTTTGAAAACGTCAGTATTGTTCGGCCAGTTTGGAGAGTGCCATCCACAAAGCTCAATAGCAAAAGGAGGACATTTTTCCACATCCACAATACCTTCACCTACGCAATTGTTCACAAGATGTTGAGCCCACTTTTTCTTCTTGAGCCAAAATTTATCACGACCGCCATAGCTACCTAACCATGTTTTGTCCTTGGGAAGTTTCTTCTTCCAGATAGGGAAGTCTTTGGCTAATTGAGAATAGCAATTATCGTTGACATATTTTATCATGGTGTTCGGGGGATACTGGCCGTTCCCGATAGTTCCCTTATAGGTGTGTGGACTCATATCCTTTCCACCACCAGGGTTATAATCTACAACGACAAGAGAGCAATTTTGTGGGTTTCCCCAGTAAGGCTCCGGCATATGAGCCTGGCAAAGCAAATCACTAAGTTTGTCATGTCGAAAGAAACACATTTGCTCATCTTCTATATCCACAGAAAACGAATCCTTGTAAATGTTCTCGCCTATACGATTATTTCGGTTCGTACTAATGGGCGCGAGTGTACTCTGGCACGTCTTTGGATTTTGACCTAACCATATACGTATCACATCATCCCAATAGTTGATGAAATCTGATTCTAAATTAATTTTTTGTTTTTCTTCCATCATGCAATCTTAGGTTTAAGATTATACAAATGACCCCAAAAGGTTGTTCATACAAACTCATCCTTTATCCATTGGGGAAAATGTAAAGGAATGTTTTCGGGATATGAGTCGCTACTCACACCCGGATTGACCTCAACAATAAATTCAGGTGTAGCATCTATCACATAATACGATGCGTTTAATGTTTTAAGCCTTTCCACCGCCTTAGCCACTACCTGTGGGACAACGCCGCTGCGATGATAGGCGTGGTGGTTGATGATCCAATAGCGTTCCTCCTGATATATCGTATTCTCCGGAATGAACTGACGAATAATATACGGTGGTTTCATGCTTTCACGATATTCGTGGTAAGCGTCAGCCAGCCTTTGCATACTCACCTCCGGCCATACCGGCAGTTCCTCTTCTGTATGACTTTCGGGGAACATATATTTCAGCGATTTCAAGCTACTTCGGACAAATGCACGCTTCCAGCCGAGAGCCTCAATTTTCTCTACGGTTTTGTTGCTCAACTCCTGCGTCACAAACGAGGGTATTGTCAAATCTTCTATCAATGGAAGATAGACGCTCATATCGCTTGTTGAACAATAGTCTTCCCATCGTGAGATGTAACGTGAGTCTTGTGGAAATCCGGACTTGTCGTTAATGATAAATGAACGGTACAAAAGCCTTTCCGCTTCCGGGCTCGGCGTGTCAGAGACGCTAAGTCCAATCCTGCGCATAGCATCCATTTCATCAAGCCATCCATTATAGAAATCCGGGGAACTAGGCTCAAAACATGCTGCCTGATATATGATCTGAAGTTTCATTTTATGCTGTTTTCATCGTTACGGAATAGAGCATGAAGCCAGGCGGCAACGCTCAGTCGCGCACCGTACTCCACGTATTCCTTAAATTCAAATTCGAAAACATTTGTCTCAAGAAACTTACAAGTTTCGTATGGAGAGAAGTTGTTATTATGCGTCAACTCATACACTTCGTTAAACAAATTTCTCAAGACGGGCTTTGCCATCTCCAATCCATCAAGTTCAAGTCCATACATGTCGGCAACATATCCAAATTCACTAAGTTCTTTCGGTAAGATGCCCTTGAAGTATCTCCTTGCCCACCATTTTGAAACATCTTCATTTTCTCCTAAACGAAGACTGGCAATCTGCCGGATGATGTTCATGTCAGCAAACGGGACTTCAAGCTTTATCCCAGCAGGTGAATAATACATATCAGCACCAGCACACACTTCGAACTCGTCGCCCACAGCGAGCAGCAGCGGACGATCTTGAGGTACCTTCTCTACAAAAAGTGTATCGCCTCCCTGCCCTGAAAATACGGTTGTTACGCCCAATTTCTTGAAGCGAGCGACCAAGGCCTGGCTGATGCTGTAATCTTTAAATCCCAATCCATAGGGAGACTGGCATTTGGGGCATTGGTCCAATTCGCTGTAAAACGGAAAATCGTCAATATCGATTAGTTCTGCTTGTTGTGCATATTGTGCCATACGTTCCTGCACACGACGTTCCGTGCGGAATTCCCACCGATTGCTCTTGAAACCAATGGCGACAAAAGGTATGCCCAATTCATGGAGCCAAGCCATGATGATGCTTGTGTCAAGCCCGCCACTTAAATGAACGCCAATTTTCTCTCCTTCGAATTTCTGAAAATAATCCTCAACTGCGGTCATCAACGATTTGTGGCTACATGAACTGGATATTTCAATGGGTGTATATACGATTTCCGTATCACTCTTTGTATCGTTCCATGCGTGCCCTGGTTCAACGACAGCGAAATGTGGGAATACAAGCAAGTTCCTTATCTTTTTCTTATGCTCTGCATTTATGGCATATTGACGCTCGTTCTCCAGGAACGCATCAATGTCAAACACCTTCCACATTCCTTGTTCAAGCTCGTTCCAAATATCGTGTTGAAGACAGCTTGTCATGGTGTTATAAAAACGGAATGAGCTGTCATAGTATTTGGGGCGAGTAATGATAATGTCGTTCATAATAGCATCATTACCGGTTGAAAGTGCATCCATTGTTTATCAAATCGGTCGGCAGGCATACCATCTTCCACGACCCAGGCATGCATTCGGACTGTAGGTAGGAATGTTCCTATGAAGGCCACTCCATGCTCACTGAAACGTTGTGACGTTGTAGAGATAAAGATTGTGCGAGGTAAACACAGGGAATGTTGAATTTTCATTTCGGGGTACACGCTATAGTAGAAATTCGATGCGTCGCACCCGTTTTTGAATAGGTTCAGTTTGAGACAGACAAATAATAGATTGGCTATCGGATAGCAATGTGCGCACAACCATGTCAAAAGTCTCGCATAGTTCCTGGCTATCCGAGGATGTCTTATTTTTTTCCATCCAAGGCTTTTGTTCCTCTCGCACATCTTGAAGGGGTCTATCACGGCCTCAATACATCTTTGTTTCTCTAAATCTTCAATATTCTCGAGCAGTCCTGCCGTTTCTGACTTTTTCTGTTCGCAGATAAGGCAACCCCAAAAACTGTTGAATCTAAAAGTTTTTCCGTAGTATCCTATGGGGTGGTTGATAACCTTCATTGTTGGAATAAGATGAGCTCCCCACAGACAAGAGATTATGGCTGTGGGGAGTTGTTGCAGATTGGGTACTTAAGGTTAGTTGATGTCGGCACGGCCGCCAGTGCTGCTGTCCTTCTTCATCTTCTGCTTGTAGTTTGCGTTGGCATCAGATATGCCTACGCTCTTCGCACCCTGTACGTTCTTACTCGTTGCGTAGATGTTCACGCCAAAGAGCTTACTGATGATTTTTTTCATGATGATTTAGATGCTTTAGTTTATGCCTACTCTTTTTGGGGGGGATTTTCGGCTTCGTCCGTTATAAATTAATTTGAGCTCGACTTAGCCAAATATTATTCGCAACAGAATCAGAAGCAGGAAGATTCCAACGGCTATTTTTACTTTTTTGGGTGTTTTATCGAAGAGCCTTTTGATTTTTGTTGAAAATAAATTATCTGAATATTCCTGCAGCAACTGTTCTCGCTTCTCGGGATAAGTCATAAGGTTGTATGCCAACTTCCACTTTGCTGGCATCTTTATTGAGTCTCCAATTATGGGTTTCAACTTCAAGTCAATGCCTGACTTTTTCCCCCTAATTTGGGCTACAAAGCCGTTCACATCCATTAATTGTTTTATCAGCTCCTCGCTGATAGCAAAGAAGTTATGCTCATCCCCGTGACTTAGATTAGGCAAGGAGTCCAATAACTCCTTAGAATCTGTCAGAGGCTTGATAATGTATGATTTGGCTCCAATCAGAATAGTCAGGATGGAATCCTCCAGCTCGAGGGGGGGCTTAATTTCGACCTTATCGTTTTTTGTGTTTTCATGAGACTTGAGGACATTGGAAACCACTTCAAAATAATATTCTGGCTCTTGGCCCTCTGCTTCCACAATGGCACGTAAATATAAAGTGATAATGTATCCGTCAAGAACTGACCTCTTATAGTCATCTATAAAATAGATAATCTTACCACTTTCAAGATCCTTGTATTTTTTGTAGCACGGCACATCGTCGGGTATTTCTGATAACCCTTTTTTGTTTGCACCAAGCAGGCGTACTAAATAATTATTTTGGGTGTTAATGGCGGAGGATCCTTCTTTGCCATTGGAACTTGCAGTTTCTGCAATGTCAGAATAGCCTGTGCGATTTAATAATGACTCTATATTGGCATAGTCAATATCGGCATAGGCAGACTTATCTACCAAGGAATGATAGGCATACTTGGCATAGAGTCCGAAATCCAGAAAACTGGAGCAGGTAACATCATATTCTTTTTCTCTATCACTATCAAAATATCCTTCATCTCCATTGCCAAGTATTTTATACTTCTTTGTGAATAAGCATATGTTCTTTAAGGAGATTGTATTGGCAGTGCAAAGCTGTTGAATAGTTTCCTCATCCACTTCTCCACAAAATAGAGCGGTTGATTTTTCAGGAATCATCTGAAAATACTTCTCTGCATAACAATCATCAGCATACTCGCGACAAACCTTTACAATGAAGGTGTCTTGATCAGTCTTTAGCTCGATGTTCTCAGCGTCCAGCCCCCAAGGTTTATCGGAACCGCCTATTTCATCACAATTAAAGCAAATTGCGATATGGAATCCTACATGATCTTTATCCTGATAATTATACTCTTTACGATAAAAAACAATATACGGATTTTTTATTTTTAGTTCTGTATTATGCTTTATCGTCATATTAAACGCAGTCTTTAGACAATAGTATCGCACACCACCATCATTAAGTTTTTTTACTTGTGACAAATCGTAGCTGGTCTTAGAAGCCTCAACCTGAGAAGCTGACTTGCTCTGGTTGCTTTGCTCGGCAATCAGTCCTTCGACATATACATCGATTTCGTCTGCATCAACGCCCTCGGCCTCAGCTTTTTTGTAAAGCACAGCGCGCTCTTTGTCCGTAATCTGTCCATCGGCTATTACCGATTTAATCAGTCTTTCTAATGCTTCTGAATACATAATTGAAAATGTTTTATAATGGTTAGTTTTGATGATAATCCTGTGGCAAAAACATAATGAATCCGTTCAAAAACACTCCACAAGTTCGTCGCAGCGGATTACATTCATAATGCCTCCGCTGTTGCCTCTTGAGAATAAACCCATGTTGTTTATGTTTCGTTAGTATTATACTTAGTTTTTTTCAATACCGTCAAAGAGAATATTTTCATCCTTGAGCACTATCGTTAATATTAAGGAACCTTTATTCCCCATATCATTATAGTATATTTTATATTTACATTCACCTAATGGTTCTACTTTGGTCAATTCCTGAACGTCACTATCACCGTCCTGAACTTCACCTCGAAAATCCCAAATAGCATAGCCGCCATCTTCGTAGTCGTAATCTTCTGCTAGTTTCTTTGCTAATCTATTTGTACAATACTTATTAATAACATCATCTGTTACAATTTGGGTTCCAAAAACATAGTTTTTATAAAACTCCTGAATTAAGGCTATTGCCTTCTCATTGATAATATTTGTATCGTCCCTTACCACATCATCTTGAATAATACTGTCCGTAGCTACTGTCGCGGAATCACTTTCGGACTGCTGGAGAGGCTGTTTGTTTCCACAGGATACTGCTATCAAAGCTGCTGTGATGACTAATAGTTTTTTTATAGTATTCATTATTATATTATAAATAAATTAAGTATTTAACATTTCCTTCATCATAATGGATTGTTATGTTTTTTGATGAATTTGTGACAAAGATATACTTTCTTAATATTAGTTAAATGCATTTATTCATCCTTGTTCGTCCTAAACGAAAGAAAGAAGGGGGTGGAATTTGGCTGGATAGCGATAAATATATAACTTTGTATTTGAAAATATAATATCGGAAGCGGATGATGGATGCAAAATTGATCCAAGAGGTTGAGCGTGTTTCGGGTCGACACATGGAAACGGCTCAGGATTTTGTATGGCTTAAGGAACAGATTTGCTGCAAGGGATGCAGTTCCGTAAGTCTTAATACATTGAAACGTCTATGGGGGTATTTGCCGAGCAGCTATGCCACGACACGCCGTTCGACTCTTGACTCACTGGCGCAATATGTCGGATACAGGGACTATTCCATTTTCTGCAACCATCGGGATTATGCGGGCAAGACAAGCAATAATGTTCTGAGCCGCCATCTCAACACAAAACTGCTGGCACGTGGCCTGAAACTGCATATCACATGGCTGCCTGACCGCGACCTGGTGGCAGAGCATTTGGGGGCCGGCCGTTTTGTCGTCCGCAGTGTCGAGAACTCCAAGTTGTCCGTGGGAGACACGTTTGCGTGCCAGCTTATCATCGAGAACGAACCGCTTTATCTGGGTAACCTTGTACACAATGGGCAAGCGCCTGTGGCGTATGTAGCAGGAAAGCAGGAGGGCGTGAGATTTGAGGTGATGGAGGACTGAAAAGAGACGCTTCGGGGTTTAAGAAATTAAAAAGTTCAAGAGTTTAAGAGTTTAGGGCATTGGGAAATATATCTACTTCGGATTTCATTCATGATAGCTTTGAAGGTGTCAGTGAACAGTTTACGGACATCATGGTTGTGCGGCAAACCTCTCATAATGTTTTGGCACGTGCCAAACGCTACGGGAAGTGGTGGATGCTAAAGGGGCTGCTGCCGGAAGAGGCTGAACAGCCTGTTTTCCAGGAGATGTTGCGCAAGGAGTTTGATTTGATGCACAAGCTGAAACATGCAAGCATCATCGATACTAACAGCCTGGAACGTGTGGAAGGTCTGGGTATGTGCATCGTAATGGAATGGTTCGATGGCATGACACTGGACGAGTACCTGCAACAGAGGAAACCGACAAAGCGTGAATGCAGGAAACTTTTGAAACTGCTGTTGGAGGCTGTGGCCTATATGCATCGGCAAGGCATCGTGCATCGCGACCTGAAGCCGCAGAACATATTGGTGACGCGTAGCGGTACAAACGTGAAACTTATAGACTTCGGTTTGGCTGACAACGATAGCTTTGCGGTGTTGAAACAGCCATCCGGCACACCCGAATATATGTCGCCAGAACAGGCACAGGGTGGTGCCCCGGATGTTCGCAACGATATATATTCTCTGGGTATAATCCTAAAGCAAACGAGACTTGGGGGGGATATATTATATAGACGTGTAATACACCGGTGTACAGCGCCTATAGAACGTCGCTACCATAACATTGAGGAAATGGAGGTAGCGATAAGAGCTGCAGAAAGGCAGAGACTGGTCATGTGGGCAGTGACAGTGGTGGCAGTAATGGCTATAGGCATAGTGGCAGCACATGGTATTCTGACGCTGTTGAACCGTCCGCATATTCCCGACTTTATTACAGACATCAGCCAGCTGAGTAATACTAAGCAGTATATGGTACATACGCGTGGAGAGTTCCCCGGAACCCTCGGTGTCTCTCAACGGCAATGTGCAACTACGTTGGAAAACTCGCAGGTGCATCATTGCGAGGAGCCTAGTCCTTTTGCCATCATCAAGTACAATGGATCGTACTACCTGTACAGTATTGACGACAAGCGATTCATAAACATGGGGATGCAGGAGACCGATGCCCCTCGTAGCAATGAGATGTGTGCACTAAACATATTCAGGCACGACAGTTGCGCTTTCGTCATAGAATACAAGGGAAGTCACAGATACTCTCGCAGCACGCTGAACACCTGCCTGGCATACGGTTTGTTCCCGCTTGCCAATGGAAAGCAACCGACTATCTACACTGATTGCAATCTGTTCTATTTTGAGGAGGCAGGCGATTTCGACCCAACAGAGGCGCTAGCGATGCTCAAAGAACCGAATCCAGAGTATGCGGCAGCCAGGAAAGTACTCACAGAGGGACAGTATCGCATCTCAACACAGACGGATGCCACAGGAAAAGAAGGCGCGACACACTACTATATCAAGGCTGACGGCACGCTGAGTACGACTATGTCGGACTCGTGTGTATTTACCATCCGTCCGGAAAAGGGAGTCGAACACCCACAAAAGCTGCCATGCTACCGTCAGGATGTGTGGGCGGTGCTGTTCCAAGAACCCAAGCATCCAAATGACAGCCTGCATGCTTCATGTTTCAGGGGTCCTAATAAGTACGACGGCGACTACAGCCCCTGCATGGGCTACATACTGCCTGTCCCCTATAGGGTAACCTATGAGACTCATCAGGTATTCTTTCTTGGCAAGAACGGCCGTTATGCCGTGCGTTCTTCAAACGAGCCCTGGGAATGGTTTGCGGGTGGCACATTTTGGAATGTCTTTGACTTGAACGGCGACGGAAAGCCGGAAATAGACTGTGGTAGGGAACGTGCCTACGTCTGGCAGTTGGAGCGTGTGGACAAGTAATCATCCGCATCATCTGAAAAAAGGCCAATTGTCACACTTGCAGACTCCTGGAGCTAACACGTGCAGGCTCCGGAGGTAACACGTGTAGGCTCCTGAGGTAACAAATGTTACCTGTAGGGAAGGACACGAAACGGCGTATCAAAGGTCACGAGACGCCGTATCAATGGCGACAAAACGGCGTTGAGATTTAAACTATTAAAGAACAAAAGATGCGAAAGATTAGTGGAATTTCACTTATTTTTTGCTATCTTTGTGCGCGGAAATGGAATACAGGGTATTGTATCTTGAGGATTTGGGGGTACGTATTGAGGTATCGTGCTTTGAGCCTGCCGGCAAGGTTGGTGAGTGGCATGTGATGTACCACGTGGAACCCAGGGAGGAGATGTTTGATGGACAGATCGAGCGTCTTGGCCGTGCTGAGGAATTGCTGATGAAGGGCGATGAAATGGCGGATGCGAGGGTTGTCTTCAAGCGTTATTTCCTGAGCGATGCTACAAATCAGAAGCCTTGTATCAAAGACAACGACGCATGTACTGTTTCGTATATCCAGCAACCGCCGCTGGATGGCAGCAAGGTGGCATTGTGGGTGTACCTGCAAAGGGGAACGGACGTACAGGCAAATGCGGACGAGCTGGGTTCGACGGTTGTCTGCCATAACGGATATCGCCAGATATGGACAATGGGCATGATGAGCCGCACGGGTACAAGCTATGAGCAGACGCAGGACCTGCTGGGCATGTACGAAAGGGTATTGGAGAAGTATGGGGCAAATATTGCTGACCACTGTATCCGTACGTGGTTCTTTGTCCGTGACGTTGATACGCAGTACAAGGGTTTGGTTGTTGCACGCCGTGAGAATTTTGAGGAGAATGGTCTTACGCAGGATACGCACTACATTTCATCGACCGGCATTGGGGGTAATCCTTCGGACCCGAAGGCTCTGATTCAGTTCGGCTCGTACGCGATGACGGGGTTTGACCCGAGTCAGCAACAGTATCTGTATGCCCTGAGCCATCTGAACAGGACAATCGAGTATGGTGTGACTTTCGAGCGTGGGACGCTGTTCCGTTTCGGTGACCGCGACCATGCCTACATTTCTGGAACTGCCTCGATTGACAACATGGGGCAGGTAATGCACGTCGGAGACGTTGTCCTACAGACACGTCGTATGTGGGAGAATGTCGGGGAACTGCTGAAGGAGGGCGGCATGGGTTATGAAGATGTCATGCAGATAATCGTGTACCTTCGTGACATCGCTGACTACCCTACTGTCAAGCGTATGTTTGCCGGGCGTTTCCCGGATGTCCCGTGCGTGTTTACGCTTGCGCCGGTGTGCCGTCCCACATGGCTGATCGAGATGGAGTGTATTGCGGTCAGGAAAACGCTGCACGACGAATATCGCGACTTTTAATCGCAACGGCATGTTATAAAAACCAATAAACCAGGATATCTTAATGGCTCTGAATTACGTCTGGCTTGCGCTGTTTCTGATTGGTATTATTGTGGGCGTTGCACGTCTGCTGTTCATGGGGGATGCCGAGACATTGCCGGGGATGATGAACTCGACATTCGAAATGTCCAAGTATGCCTTTGACCTTACATTGGGCCTGACAGGCACGCTGACATTGTGGATGGGCCTGCTGAAGATTGGCGAGGACAGCGGTCTTGTCTACAAATTGGCAAAGATACTGAGCCCCGTACTGACGAAGCTGTTTCCGGATATCCCGAAGAACCATCCTGCGCTGGGTGCAATATTCATGAATATCTCGGCCAACATGCTGGGGTTGGACAATGCGGCGACACCGTGCGGTTTGAAGGCGATGCAGGAGCTGCAGAGCATAAATGACAAGAAGGATACTGCCAGCAATGCGATGATTATGTTCCTGGTGCTGAACACAAGCGGGCTGACCATTATACCGGTAAGTATCATGGCTTACCGCTCGCAGGCAATGCTTACTGAGTTTGGCAGTGCCAGTGCGATGGCTGCAGCGGGGGCCACGCCTACGGATGTATTTATCCCGCTTCTGCTCACTACGATGTGCAGTACGCTGATGGGGCTTATTGTCGTATCCCTGTATCAGAAGATTAACCTGTTCCGCCGTGCATTCCTGGTTATGTTTGCTGTGATTGCGGCACTGGTGGCATCGTTGTTCTGGACGATACACGGAATGGAGACGAGCGAGGAGGTGCAGAATTTCTGCAACTTGCTGACGAGCATGATCCTGCTGGGTACGATTGCCATCTTCATGTTCTCGGGCATGCGCAGGAAACTGAATGTATTCTCGTCCTTTATCGAGGGGGCCAAGGGTGGTTTCCAAACGGCAGTAACGATTATCCCGTATTGCGTGGCAATGCTTGTTGCAATAGGTGTGTTCCGTGCCAGCGGTTCGCTGGAGCTCCTGCAGATGGGAATACGCAATGCGGTTGACTATTGCGGGATAAACAGCGACTGGGTGGATGCATTGCCTGTTGCCCTGCTCAAGCCTCTGAACGGAGCGGGAGCACGCGGAATGATGATTGAGACGTGGACGAGTCACGGGACATGTTCGTTTGTCGGTCATCTGTCAAGCGTTATCCAGGGAAGCACCGATACGACATTCTACATCCTGGCCATCTATTTCGGCAGTGTAGGCATTACCAAATTCCGTCACAGCGTTGCCTGTGGATTGCTTGCTGACTTTGCCGGTATCTGCGCTGCGGTGGCTTTCAGTTATTTCTTCTGGGGATAACAAGAAAAATCCCAGTGACTTTTTGGGTGTCACCGGGATATTGTCTTATTCCTTGTCTTCCTCGACGGGTGGTGTCTGCGGCTCGGACTTTGCCTTGCCGAGATACTCGGGAAGGGACATGCCTGCCTGGTCGAACAGGTCGCTGAGTGGTGGAACGCTCTTCATCAGACCTGCCAGGAAGCTGGCTGTGCCTCCCTTGCCGTCTGCGCTGTTGCCGCCGTCCCATACGGTTACCTTGTCGATATTGATGCCCTTGATTGCCTCGACCTGAGTCTTGACAAGCTCTGGGAGCTTCTCGAGCAGGAGCAGTGTGTATGCCTTGGTGGCATCACCGCCGGCTGCCTGAATCATCTTGTCGTAACCGCTTGCCTGCTTGGTAAGGATTTCGAACAGACCCTTGGCTTCGGCTTCCATCTTAGCAAAGATGGCGTCTGCCTCACCTTTGGCATTCACGCGCTTCTTCTCGGCCTCGGCCTCGGCTGCTATGATGGTCTTCTTCTTTTCTGTCTCCTGGCTTACAAGGACATTTGCCGCCTGTGCTGCACGCTCACGGTCGGCACGTGCTATCTCGGCTTTCTGCTCGGCTGCATATGCTTCCTCGAGTGCCTGGGCCTGTGCCACTTTCTCTGCAGCGACGGCTTTACGCTGTGCCTCTGCCTCACGCTCACGACGGTTTGCCTCGGAGTTGGCTATTTCTATCTTGGCTTCGTTCTCTCCCTTGACGGCCTGGGCATTTGCCTCGGCAGTACGGATACGTGTCTCGCGGACAGCTTCGGCCTTACCGATTTCACCGACCTTCTCCTGCTCGGCTACACGAACCTTGGCCTCGTTGATGGCCTTGGCTGCGGCTTCCTGACCGAGGGCCTCGATATAACCGCTCTCGTCCTTGATATCGGTTACGTTCACGTTAATCAGCTTGAGGCCTATCTTCTTAAGTTCGACTTCGACATTTGCCGTGATTGCCTCGAGGAACTTGTCGCGGTCGCTGTTGAGCTCCTCGATGGACATCGTTGCAATGACAAGACGCAACTGTCCGAACAGTATATCACGTGCCATTTCCTGTATCTGCTGTGCATTCTGACCCAACAGGCGCTCGGCTGCAGCTGTCATGTACTCGGGGTCGGTGCTTATGCCTACGGTGAAACGGCATGGCACGTCGACACGGATGTTCTGACGGCTGAGGGCATTGGTCAGATTTGCATCAATACCAATCGGGGTCAGGCTCATATATGCGTAATCCTGAATTACGGGCCATACGAATGCACCTCCGCCGTGAACACAGTTACTGCTGCGCTTTCCGCTGCCGCTACCGTAGATTACCAGTATCTTGTCTGCAGGACACTTGCGGTAACGGTTGGCAAGAAAGGCAATAATTGCTACTACCAGAAGAGCAATGACTACTGCCATTGTTCCGAAATTCTCAAATAGTTCCATACATATTATATTTTATAAATTCAAACTTCTTCAACAATCAGTACCCTGCCCACTACACTGGTAACGCGTACCTTGGCACCGGACGGAATAGGGTCGGAACATATGCTGCGTGCGTCCAGCTCCTGGACACTGCCGTTGAAACTGACTTGCACCTTGCCCATGCCGTCGGCAGGAATGCGCATATATACCTGACAGATTTTGCCTACGGCATCGTTTATGTCGAATGCACCGTTGCTCTGCAACTTGAGCATCTGACGGAACAATGCCAGGAATATGGCAACGAACAGGCATCCCATCAGCACGCTGACAATGCCCAGCACAATCTGGTTCTCTATGGCACGGTGGAAGCTGATACCGCTCCATCCGAAACCCAGCATAAAGTATATTACATTGCGAATACTGAGAAGGTGCATGGCTCCACTGTGATCCAGGGCATCGCCGCCACTGTCTCCGTCAAAACTGACATCGACATCGCTGGCATCACCCGAGTCACCGACTCCGAGAAAGCTGAGAACCATCTGTACAATGAATACGACACTGGAGAAAATTGCAATAACCCAGTACATCTGCATCAGAGATGTCTGTGCCTGAAAATAGGCGTTGAATTCGTGTATCATATAGCATTGGATTTTGTCGAAGACAAAGATATATAAAATTATGTATAGGCAAAATTTTTTAACAAAAAAAAGAAAGAGAACAGGTCGATAGTGAGAAAAATCCTATATCTTTGTGACCGCACAATCGCAATTATCCATTGGAATATGAAGAAAAATCTGGTTATTGTGGAGAGCCCTACCAAGGCAGATACTATAGGAAAATTCCTTGGTGACGACTATGTGGTTCAGTCCAGTTACGGACATATCCGGGACCTGAAAAAAAAGAATTTCAGCATAGATACGGTATCGTTCGAGCCTGAATACGAAATACCCTCGGACAAACAAAAGGTAGTACAGACACTGAAGAAAATGGCATCCGAAGCCGAGACCGTCTGGCTGGCTTCCGATGAAGACCGCGAGGGAGAGGCTATCAGCTGGCATCTGGCACAGGTATTGGGGTTGGATGAGAAACATGCAAAGCGTATCGTATTCCACGAAATTACAAAAAATGCCATTCTTGATGCCATAAAGAATCCACGTAGCATTGACCGCAACCTGGTCAATGCCCAGCAGGCCCGACGTGTTCTGGACCGTATTGTGGGTTTCAAGTTGAGCCCCATATTGTGGCGCAAGGTTAAGCCGGCGCTGAGTGCTGGTCGTGTACAAAGCGTTGCCGTGCGACTGATTGTAGAAAGGGAGAGGGAGATACTTAATTTCAAGGGAGAGGATTCGTACCGCGTTACTGCCAGTTTGCTTACTGCCGACGGCAACGAGGTAAAGGCCGAACTGACGCACCGCTTTGCTACAAAGCAGGAGGCTGAGGCTTTCCTGGAGAGATGCAAGGATGCCGATTTACGGGTAAGCGAAATTGTAAGCAAGCCTACCAAGCGTGTACCTGCACCGCCGTTCACGACAAGTACGCTGCAGCAGGAAGCTGCACACAAGCTGGGCCTGAGTGTCGCACAGACAATGATGATTGCGCAACGCCTGTACGAGAACGGTCTGATTACATATATGCGTACGGACAGTGTAAACTTGTCTACCCTGTGTCTTGGAGCCTGTAAACAGCAAATCTCCGAGAACATGGGAAAGGAGTATGTGAAAACACGCCATTACCACACTTCAAGCAAAGGTGCCCAGGAAGCTCACGAAGCTATCCGCCCGACTTATATGGATCGTGTGAAGATACAGGGAACCAGTCAGGAACGTCGATTGTACGAACTGATATGGAAACGTACCATTGCCAGCCAGATGGCTGATGCCATGATGGAGCGGACCGTGGTTACGATAGTAAATCAGAACAACAAACAGGACAAATACAGTTTCACTGCAACAGGCGAGGTGATTAAGTTTGACGGCTTCCTGAAGGTTTATCAAAGCACCAACGACAACGAAAACGCAGACGAAAGCAATGATAATTACATCCTGCCTCCTGTTCAGGAAGGTCAGGCTCTGCAAATGGACGAGATTGTAGCCACACAGCGTTTCGCACAGCGTCCGATGCGCTATAACGAAGCATCGCTGGTCAAGAAACTGGAGGAACTGGGAATAGGGCGTCCGTCTACATACGCAACCACCACAACTACAATTCAGGACCGTGAGTATGTAGTAAAAGGTGACAAACCCGGTGAAAGCGTGCAATATTGTACTCTGACTCTGAAAGGCGGGAATATCACGGAAGAGGAGAAAACGACTACAATAGGTGCAGAACGCAACAAACTGCTGCCTACCGATACGGGTATTGTGGTCAACGATTTCCTGGAAGACAGTTTTCCTGAGATAATGGACTATAACTTCACCGCTGACGTCGAGAAGGAGTTTGACGACATTGCTGCAGGAAAGACGGAATGGACGAAGGTCATACGCAATTTCTATCAGGAATTTGAACCAAAGGTGGAACAGAGCCTGAATACATACAATGTCCATCGTGTAGGTGAACGTGTCCTGGGTAACGACCCGAAGACGGGCGAACCGGTAACTGTGAAAATCGGCCGTTTCGGTCCTGTTGTCCAGATAGGCAGTACCGAGAATGAGCAGAAACCGCGTTTTGCACAGTTAAAGGCTGATCAAAGTCTGGAAACTATTACACTGGAAGAAGCCCTGGAGCTGTTCCGCCTGCCGCGCGAACTTGGAGAATTTGACGGAAGTATAGTAAAAATCGGTGCCGGCAAATATGGTCCATACATCAATATCGGCAAGATGTATATCAGCATCCCCAAGGAACTGGATCCTATGAAGATCTCCCTGGAGAAGGCTGTGCAGATGATTCTGCAGCAACGTCTGGAGAACGCAAAGAAGCACCTGAAGTCATTCCCCGAGGACAAGGACCTGGAGGTCCTGGATGGACGCTACGGCCCATACATTGTATACAAAAAGGCTAACTACAAACTGCCAAAGGCCATGCATGAGCGTGCTGAGGAACTGACGTACGAGGAATGTATGGAAATTGTGAACAACGCACCTGCTCCGACACAAAAAAAGAAGAAAAAATAAATTCGGGTGAAAAGTATTATCCTACTCGGTTACATGGGTGCGGGCAAGACTACGATAGGTCATGCCCTGGCCAAGGAACTGGGACGTCAGTTCTATGATTTGGACTGGTACATCGAAATGCGTTTTCACAGAAAGGTGTCTGAGATATTCCAGGAACGGGGTGAAGAGGGGTTTCGCAAAATCGAGCACAACATGCTGCACGAGGTGGCGGAATTCGAGGACATTATAATCAGCTGCGGCGGTGGAACACCGTGTTTCTATGACAACATGGATTATATGAACTCGCTATGTACGACGATATATCTGAAAGCAAGTCCTGAGGTTCTGGCGGCACACCTGAAGATGGGCAAGACAGTGCGGCCGTTGATTCAGGACAAATCGCCTGAGGAACTGACTGACTACATACGGGAAATGCTGAAGACACGTGAGCCATACTATTCCAAGGCTCAATATATTTTCGATGTTGACTTGTTGGAAACCAGGGAGAAAGTAGGAGAAAGTGTCAGATTGCTGAGACAAGCAACAGGCATATAGTTTTTAATCATCAATTTCAATTTACAGTATAGATGAAGAAATGGCGAATTGAAGACTCGGAAGAGCTCTACAACATCAAGGGATGGGGTGTAAACTTTTTTGGAATCAACGACAAAGGCCATGTCTACGTAGAACCCAAGAAGAATGGTGTCCAAATTGACTTGAAGGAAGTTGTGGACCATTTGGAAACCCGGCATGTGTCAGCTCCCATGCTGTTGCGTTTCCCTGATATCCTGGACAGCCGCATCCAAAAAACAGATGCATGTTTCCGCAAAGCCGGAAAAGAGTATGACTACCAGGGAGAGCATTTCATCATCTATCCGGTTAAGGTAAACCAGATGCGCCCTGTCGTAGAGGAAATCATTTCGCATGGCAAGCGTTACAACCTGGGGTTGGAAGCTGGCTCAAAACCTGAACTGCATGCCGTTCTTGCAACCAACATGGACAGCGACAGCCTAATCATCTGTAATGGCCACAAGGACCAGAACTTTATTGAGATGGCCCTGCTGGCTCAGAAAATGGGCAAGCGTATATACCTGGTTGTCGAGAAACTGCCTGAATTGAAAATCATTGCCGAAACTGCGGCAAAGCTTGGTATCAAGCCTAATATGGGCGTACGTATAAAACTGGCTTCAAGCGGAAGTGGAAAATGGAGTGAAAGCGGTGGTGATGCAAGTAAGTTCGGTTTGAACAGTACAGAGCTGCTGACTGCACTGCAGATTCTGGAGGAAATGGAACTGAAGGATTGTCTGCGTTTCATACACTTCCACATCGGAAGCCAAATTACGAAAATACGTCATATAAGCACTGCGTTGAAGGAGGCTGCGCAATTCTACGTCCAGTTGCATCAGATGGGATGTAACATCGAGTTCGTGGATTGTGGCGGCGGCCTGGGTGTTGACTATGACGGCACACGGAGCAGCAATAGCGAGAGCAGTGTAAACTATAGTATTCAGGAGTATGTGAACGACTGTGTATATACTTTTGTCGAAGCTTCCAATAACAATAACATCCCCCACCCTAACATTATTACTGAAGGTGGGCGAAGCCTGACGGCACACCATTCGGTATTGATACTGGATGTTATGGAAAGCGTGACTGTTCCGCAGATGCCTGAGGATTTCCAGCCGGGGGAAGACGATCACAAACTGGTACATGACCTGACAGAGATTTGGGATAAGCTGTCTAGCCGTTCGATGCTGGAGGATTGGCACGATGCCGAGGATATACGCGAAGAGGCCCTGGACCTGTTCCGTCACGGTATTATTGACCTGAAGACACGTGCTCAGATAGAATCCCTTTATTGGGCAATAAGCCACGAGGTGGCAGAGTTGGTTCATCACCAGAAACATGTGCCTGACGAATTGCGAAAGCTGGACAAGCAGATGGCGGACAAATATTTCTGCAATTTCAGTTTGTTCCAAAGCATGCCGGATTCCTGGGGTATTGATCAGCTGTTCCCGATTATGCCTATTGCACGTCTTGAGGAGCAGCCCACACGCAGTGCGACATTACAGGATATCACCTGTGACAGTGACGGTAAAATCAGTGCCTATGTAAATGGAGGGCAGCAGACAAGCTATCTGCCGCTACACAAATTCAAGCAGGGAGAACATTACTATATAGGCGTATTCCTGGTTGGTGCATATCAGGAAATCCTGGGCAACATGCATAATCTGTTCGGTGATACAAATGCAGTTCATATTTCGCTGGATAGCGATGAGGAGAGCGGCTACAGCATAGATAAGGTGATTGACGGCGAAACTGTAGCAGATGTCCTGGAATATGTACAATATGAACCTAAGAAACTTGTGCGTCGTCTGGAAATCTGGGTAAGCCGTGCAATAAAGGACGGCAAGATAACCGAGGCTGAGGGAAAGGAATTCATCAGTAACTACAGGGCAGGACTGTACGGATATACGTATCTTGAGTAATACAAGTGGAAAAACTGAATGTCATAAAAGTTGGTGGAGCTGTAGTTGAGGATACTGCCTCGCTGGCTTTGCTTCTTGACCAATTTGCCTTTCTTGACGGCGCCAAGGTGTTGGTACACGGTGGCGGCAGGCGTGCGACAAAGGTTGCGGCATCATTGGGTCTGGAGAGTAAAATGGTGGGGGGCCGTCGCATCACTGATTCGGATATGCTTAGTGTGGTGACAATGGTATATGGCGGGCTGGTGAATAAAACTGTTGTTGCCAAATTACAGGCTTTGGGAGTTAATGCAATAGGCCTTACTGGTGCTGACATGGATATTATCCGCAGCCACAAACGTCCTCTCAAGAAGGTTAAAATGGACGACGGGCACGAAGAAATGGTGGATTTTGGCTATGTGGGCGATGTGGACAAGGCTGATAGAGAGGCACTGAGGGGGTTATTGACAAACGGTATCGTCCCTGTCATAGCACCCCTGACTCACGATGGGCAAGGTTCTATGCTGAATACTAATGCCGATACAATGGCATCTACGGTAGCCAAGGCACTTGCTCCGTTATACGACGTAACACTGACGTTCTGTTTTGAAATGCCCGGTGTTATGAGCAACCCCGAAGACAAGGACACGGTGATTCGGACTATTGATGCAGCATCGTATTCGAAACTGAAGGCGGACGGAACAGTATCAGGCGGAATGATTCCAAAACTGGACAATGCCTTCGAGGCCATTTCACAAGGTGTCGCCCGTGTCGTAATAACTCATTTCAGCGATATTGCCGCTAAAAACGGAACCACCATTGTTTAAATGGAGAAAATTTTCAAGAATGATATTCTGCCATTGAAAGACAGGCTTTTCAGGCTTGCCTTGAGGATAACGCTGAATCGTCAGGAGGCTGAGGATGTCGTACAGGATACGCTCTTGAAAATGTGGGCCAGACGCGAGGAGTGGAGTAATGTAAATTCACTGGAGGCAATGGCTGTTACAATCTGCCGGAACCAGGCATTGGACTATACAAAAAAGGCAGGTCGCAGCAACATGTCCATTGATGTGGACAGGGACAGTCCCATAGTTGCCAATGATCCTTCGGTGCAGATGGAAAACAAGGAAGGACTTAGCATGGCCCGTGCCATGATTAATGACCTTCCCGAGGTACAGCGTTCGATTATGGTACTGCGCGAAGTGGAGGGACAGAGCTTTGCGACAATAGCAGATGAGCTTGGGATGAATGAATCCCAGGTCAGGGTGTATCTGCATCGGGCAAGACAAAAAATTAAAAAAAGTTTATCAATACTGTAACATTTTACGGAGTTGTTCGTCTAACCTTTTAGAACGGAGAAGAAATGATGATGGACTACAAGTACATTGAACAATTGCTGGAGCACTACTGGGAATGTGAGACAACAACCCAGGAAGAGCAGATTCTGCATGCATTCTTCTCACAGGAGAATATTCCAGAATCACTGGAAAAGTACCGCGAGGTATTTGCTGCCAATAACGAACTGGCAGGTGAACATCTGGATGAGGAATTCGATAAGCGAATACTTTCATTGACTGTTGAAGCAGAGAAGAAGGTGGTGGCAAAGCGAATCACCTTGTACCAAAGGACGCGCCCATTGTATCGTGCAGCTGCCATGGTGGCCATAGTCTTGACAATAGGCATGGCTGCTCAGCACAGTTTCGTCGATGATACTCCAAATTCTCCTAATTTGTGGGCTGAACAGAGCGTCGAGGATCCTGACTCTGAATTTACCCAGTTGCCGAACAGTATGGAAAACACTTCGGCAAAGGCCTCGGAAAGCGAACAGGACTCGTTGAACCACAATACCGTAAAATGAACACATTTATGCTTTTTTAATACCTAAAACAATCTGAGTTGGGAAAAGGGCAGCCGTGAGGTTGCCCTTTCTTGCTGTCTATAGGACAAATTCGCGGAAAACCATGATATTTAATGGCATTACTTGTGGCTTTGACGGAATATTTGTATATTTGTCATGCACAATTACGAAAAAACTTAACCTGAAATAAGCAATGAAAAAAATCCTGACTGTTTTTGTGGTAGCATTTTTCATATTCGGATCGCTGTCAGCTGACAATCTGAAAGGTTTCCATTATGGAAAGGAAAAGGCTCCAACCGGCAAAGAGTGGGAAAGTCCCGAAGACCTGTCGCTAAACAAGGAGCAACCGAGTGCATGGATGTTCCACTTTGATACCGAAGCAAGTGCTAAACAGGTACTCCCAGAAAAGAGTCCTTTCTGGCAGAGTTTGGACGGTACATGGAAATTTCATTGGGTGAAGACCCCCGAGGAGCGTCCTGCGGATTTCTTCAAAGTAGACTATGACGTGTCCGGATGGGACGACATAACAGTTCCCGGTTGCTGGAATGTCCTGGGATTACAAAAGGACGGTATGATGAAATGGGGTGCTCCTATTTATGTGAACCAGCCTGTTATTTTCGAACACTACGTTGCTGTCGATGACTGGAAAGGCGGCGTTATGCGTGAACCGAAGAATCACAACCGATATACATACAAATACCGTAATGAAGTCGGTTCGTACCGTCGCAATTTCACGGTTCCTGCCCAGTGGAAAGGTCGCCGTATCCTTATCAATTTCGATGGTGTGGACAGTTTCTTTTATCTGTGGATTAACGGTGTATATGTCGGATATAGCAAGAACAGCCGCAACACCGCCCAATTCGATATCACACCGTACCTGAACAAAAAAGGTGAGAATGTTGTTTGCGTTGAGGTATACCGCAACAGCGACGGCAGTTTCCTTGAAGCCCAGGATATGTTCCGCCTTCCGGGTATCTTCCGCAGCACATACCTGACCAGCGTTCCGAATGTAAGTATTCGAGACCTGGCCGTTCGCACAGAGAGTTTCAAAAACGGCAAGGCTGTTATGACTGTTGACGCCGAGCTGGCAGGTGCTAAAAAACCGGAAGGATACAAACTGGAGTACAAGGTATTTCCAGTCAAGCTATACAGCGATGAGACAGGTGAAGCCGTCGTTACAAAAACAGGGGCTAAACTGAACGACAAACTGGAAATAGGCAACGCACGTGGATGGAACGCTGAGGAACCTTGGCGTTACATGCTTGTGGCCAGCCTGAAAAACAAGTCGGGAAAGACCATTGATATGACAAGCGTATTCTTTGGCGTCTGCAAGGTTGAGATTAAGGAGACTGCTGCAAAGGATGATGAATTCGGTCTGGCTGGACGTTATTTCTATGTCAACGGAATGCCGGTGAAACTAAAGGGAGTTAACCGTCATGAGAACAACACCTCAACAGGTCATGCCATAACACGCGAGCAGATGTTGAAGGAGGTATTCCTTATGAAACAGGCCAATATCAACCACATCCGTATGTCTCATTACAGCAACGATCCGTATATGTACTATCTGTGCGACAAGTATGGCCTTTATCTCGAGGATGAATGCAATATCGAATCTCATGAGTACTATTACGGAGCTGCTTCGCTGAGCCATGTTCCTGAATTTGAGAACGCCCATGTTGCACGTAACATGGAAATGGTCCGTGCCCATATCAATGCTCCCTCTATCGTAATATGGTCATTGGGTAACGAGGCAGGTCCTGGCAAGAATTTTGTCAAGGCTTACGAGGCTATCAAGGCATTCGATACTACACGTCCTATCCAATACGAGCGCAATAACAATATCGTGGATATGGGTTCCAACCAGTATCCGTCAGTTGAATGGGTACGTTATGCAGCAAAAGGTACGGACAAAGGTATCAAGTATCCGTTCCACATTTCGGAATACGCCCATTCAATGGGCAACAGTATGGGTAATCTGGTAGATTACTGGGCAGCCATGGAAAGTACTAATTTCTTCTGTGGCGGTGCAATATGGGACTGGTGCGACCAGGCCATTGATACATACAAGGCCGACGGAACAAAGTTCATGGGTTATGGTGGCGACCATAAGGAGTGGCCAAACGACGGCATGTTCTGCATGAATGGCATAATGTTGCCGGACCTGAGTCCAAAGCCTCAGTATTACGAAGTAAAGAAAGTCTATCAGAATGTTGGTGTAAAAGCCATTGATATTAACAGGGGGCAGATTGAAGTCTTCAACAAAAACTATTTTACGACCCTGAATGACTACAAGATGGTTTGGACATTGGTTGAGGACGGCAAAGCCGTGCAAACAGGACAGTTTACCTGCACACAGAATGCCCAAGGCCCACGCGAAAGGAAGACATATACAATTCCTGTAGAAAAGTGGAATCTGAGGCCTGAATGCGAGTATTATGTCAACATTGCATTCCTATTGGACAAGGATATGCCATGGGCAAAGAAAGGTTATGAACAGATGAACGAGCAACTGCCGGTCAAGAGGGCAGATACTCCTGCCACAGCTGCAGTACAGGCTGCCGGCATGAAAGACAAAATCACCCTAAACGAGAATGGCAAGGAATTGAACCTGAGCGGTAAGAACTTCAGTGTCAGGTTTAGTTTGGAAACAGGTGCCATAACATCTCTGGCATACGGTGACTGTCAAGTTATCGGTCAGGCAGGCTCGTTTGGTCCTCAGCTGGATGCATATCGTGCCCCAGTGGATAATGACAATTGGGCATGGGGGGCATGGAACAATGCAGGGCTTTCGGATCTGAAACACTCTGTAGATGCATATACAGTGCAGAGCCGCAAGGATGGAGCACAGGTTATTGCATTAACTGTATTGAGCAAGGGGAAGAACGGTTTCCAATTCTCTACCAGCCAGATATACACTGTCTATGCCGATGGAACAATCGAATTGGAAAGCAGCATCATCAGCAGTGATCCTGCAATTGCACTGCCACGTCTCGGCTATGTTTTGAAACTGGATAAGTCGTTTGATAGGTATACATATTACGGACGCGGTCCTCTGAACAACTACAACGACAGGCGTACAGGCTCGTTTATAGGACTTTACAAGAGCAGCGTCGCCGACCAGTTTGTTCAGTTCCCCAAACCGCAGAGCATGGGTAACCGTGAGGCTGTCCGCTGGTGTTCTCTGCAAAATGCACAGGGCAATGGCATACAGTTTGTGTGCACAACAGACAGTATGTGTACATCTGCCCTGCCATACAGCGCCCAGCAGATGCGTGATGCCAAACACCCATGTGATTTGCCCAAGAGCGACGGTACATATCTGCATCTGGACTTGAAAGTGAACGGCTTGGGAGGTAATAGTTGCGGACAGGGCGGTCCTTTGGAAATTGACCGTGTGAAGGGTGCAGAGCACAATTTCGGCTTTATAATCAGGCCTGTTACAAAAGCAACAGATTTGAGTGCCAATGCCAAAGTAAGTGCCAGCGGGGAGATGCCTATAAGCATTTCCCGTGACCGTGCCGGAAATGTTACTATCAGCACATCGGCCAAGGATGCCAAACTGATGTATCAGATAACCGGACAGAAGGCAAAAGCGTTCACAGACAAGTTCAACCTGAAAAACGGTGGCACAGTTGTTGCATGGAACAAGCAGAATGCTTCGTTGAAGACAACTATGACGTTCGAGAAGATCGAAAACGTTCCTGCCGAAGTGATCTTTGCCAGCAGCCAGGAAACAGGCGAGGAGGCAAGTAGGATGACGGACGGAAATCCGTCTACCATCTGGCATACAATGTACAGTGTTACGGTTGCCAGTTATCCGCACTGGGTAGACTTTGACTGTGCCGAGACAAAAACCATCAAGGGCTTTACATACCTGCCGCGACAGGACGGTCCTAACGGCAATATCAAGAACTACGAAATTCTGGTCAGCCAGGACGGTAAAAACTGGGGTGATGTTGTAATGTCGGGTACGTTTGCCAATGACATGAAGGAGAAAAAAGTTATGCTGCCTACTCCTGTCAAAGCACGATATTTCCGTTTCAAGGCGCTATCCAGTCAAAACGGACAGGACTTTGCCAGCGGTGCAGAATTTACGATTATTGCTGAATAATGAAGAATAAGGCCTTGTCGGTACTGTGTCTGATGGGGTTCGATACACACATCAGCTATGACCAAGACGGAATGGTCTCAGAATACGACCCAAAGGGACACTTAAAGTAAAATTACCTCCAGATTTCGTACTATTGACAAATAGAGCACGAATAATTGCCATGGGCGAAACTGTGATGGACATCCTGTTTCGCGAAGAGCCTGAAAAAAGCTCCTTTCAGCCATTTTCTGCCACACCCGGAGGCAGCTCGTTCAACTCTATCGTTTCTGTTGGCCGTGCCGGAATACAATGTGCCTTTGTAGGCTATACCGGTGATGATCGCATAGGACATCAGACACTGGATTTCCTCCGACGCAACAATGTCCAGACAGATTATTTTCTTCTGTATGATGGAATGAGAAGTTCCTTGGCACTTGCTTTTCTTGACAGGAATGGCGATGCCGAATACAATTTTTATAAAGATGTCCCACATTTGCAGGATAACTGGCCCCTACCCGACTTCACCGCCTCTGATGCACTGTTGTTCGGTTCGTATTATGCAATATGTTCAGGTATGCGCAAACAGGTAGAGGACGTTGTACTGAAAGCACACGAAGCCAAAGCAACCATCTACTACGACATCAATTTCCGGCGTTCACACATAGGAGAACTGGAAGCACTGATGCCTGCTATACAATGGAATATGAAGCAAAGCAACATAGTTCGCGGCAGTGCTGATGATTTTGACATTATGTATGGTACACGGGATGCCAATCAAATATATAACAATTTTATCCTGCCATATTGCAACAACTTCATATATACAGCAGGAGCCGGACATATCATAGTTTTCTCCGATGGACAAAGACTAGGCTTTAAGGCTGACGATATTCCGGCTGAAAAGATAGTCAGTACCGTAGGTGCCGGAGATAACTTTAACGCCGGTTTCCTGTGCGAATTAATACGCTCAGAGCTAAATAATGGGAATATCGGACAATTAACCGAGTCACAATGGTCACGCCTGGTACATACGGCAATACGTTTTGCCTCTGCCGTGTGCCAGAGCACGGAAAATAATATCCCTGTTAACTTCCAGTATTAACGTATCCAAACGCACCACATAAAAATATCCCCTATACATCAGCTAGGACGTACAGGGGATGTTTATTATAAAGCCTGTGTTTAGTCGGCCAGTTTTGCCTTTATAAACTCACGGTTAAGACGTGCGATGTTGGAAATGGATTCGCACTTAGGACATACTGCCTCGCAGGCACGGGTATTGGTACAGTTACCAAAGCCCAGCTCGTCCATCTTAGCTACCATAGCCTTGGCACGCTTAGCAGCTTCTACCTGACCCTGAGGCAGGAGAGCCAACTGGCTTACCTTAGAGCTGACGAAGAGCATGGCAGAACCGTTCTTACAAGCAGCCACGCAAGCACCGCAACCGATGCAGGTAGCACAGTCCATAGCCTCGTCGGCAGCCTCCTTAGAGATAAGGATGGCGTTGGCATCCTGAGCCTGACCGGTACGGATGCTGGTATAACCACCTGCCTGGATAATCTTATCGAAAGCGTTACGGTCAACCATACAGTCCTTGATAACAGGGAAAGCAGCAGAGCGCCAAGGCTCTACGGTGATAGTCTCGCCGTCCTTGAACTTACGCATATAAAGCTGACAGGTGGTAGCACCACGCTCGGTCTTACCATGAGGAGTACCGTTTATGTACAGAGAGCACATACCGCAAATACCCTCGCGGCAGTCATGATCGAACACGAATGGCTCCTTACCCTCATTGATGAGTTCCTCGTTCATTATGTCGAGTGCCTCCAGGAATGATGTATCGTCTGGAATGTTCTTCAACTCGTGTGTGTCGAAGTGGCCCTTGTCCTTAGGACCGTTCTGCTTCCAGAATTTGATAGTAACATTTAAATTCTTAGCCATAATAAATCTTTAGGATTAAGGGTTATTAGTTCTTATAGTTACGCTGTTGTACCTTGATAATCTCGTACTTGAGAGGCTCCTTTATCAACTCAGGTGCAGTCTCGTCGTTCTTCTGATACTCCCAGCAGCCTACATAGAAGAAGTTCTCGTCATCACGCTTAGCCTCGCCTTCCTCGGTCTGATGCTCCTCACGGAAGTGACCGCCGCAAGACTCTTCACGATGCAGGGCATCGTATGCTACAAGCTCGCCCATAAGGATAAAGTCACGCAGATGGATAGCCTTGTCCAACTCGGTGTTAACACCTTCCTTGGTACCCGGGATGAACAGATTCTCGTTGAACTCCTTGCGAATGCCCTTCAACAGCTTCAGACCTTCCTCCAAGCCTTCCTTGGTACGACCCATACCTACGTGCTCCCACATGATATGGCCAAGCTCCTTGTGGATAGAGTCAACAGAACGCTTACCCTTGATGTTCATCAGACGGTCAATCTCTGCTGAAACAGCCTTTTCTGCTTCATCGAACTCAGGCATATCGGTGCTGAGACGAGGCCAGATAGCCTGATCAGCCAGATAGTTCTGTATGGTATAAGGCAGTACGAAGTAACCATCAGCCAAGCCCTGCATCAAGGCAGAAGCACCCAGACGGTTCGCTCCGTGGTCAGAGAAGTTACACTCACCAATAGCGAAGAGGCCGGGGATAGAAGTCTGCAGCTCGTAGTCAACCCAGACACCACCCATAGTATAATGGATAGCGGGGAAGATCATCATGGGCTTGTAGTACTTCACACCATTGATTTCCTTGCCGAAGTCGCCAGGATATACATCGGTAATCTCCTCGTACATGTCGAAGAGGTTGCCATAACGCTGCTTCATGGCGTCAAGACCCAGACGGTTGATAGACTCAGAGAAGTCCAGGAATACAGCCAGACCTGTGTTGTTAACGCCGAAGCCCTTGTCGCAACGCTCCTTAGCAGCACGAGAGGCTACGTCACGGGGAACCAGGTTACCGAAGGCAGGATAACGACGCTCCAGATAGTAGTCACGATCCTCCTCGGGGATATCCCAAGCCTGAATCTCGCCCTTCTGCAACTTCTTGGCATCCTCCAGCTTCTTGGGAACCCAGATACGACCGTCGTTACGCAGAGACTCTGACATCAGAGTCAGCTTAGACTGCTTGTCGCCGTGAACAGGAATACAGGTGGGGTGAATCTGTACGTAAGAGGGGTTAGCCATCATAGC
>JAFZVW010000022.1 GCA_017617635.1 Bacteroidaceae bacterium
AGCCTACTCCTACATTCTCTGCTTGCTTCGGCCAGGCATTCCTGGAGCTGCACCCAACAAAGTATGCTGAGGAGCTGGTTAAGAAGATGGAGAAGAGCGGTGCTAAGGCTTACCTCGTTAACACTGGTTGGAACGGTACCGGCAAGCGTATCTCTATCCCCGATACACGTGGTATCATCGACGCTATCCTGGACGGAAGCATCCTGAAGGCTCCTACAAAGAAGGTTCCTTTCTTCGACTTCGAGGTTCCAACTGAGCTGCCTAACGTAAATCCTACTATTCTTGATCCTCGCGACACTTACGCTACTGCTGCTGAGTGGGAGGAGAAGGCTAAGGATCTGGCTGCCCGCTTCATCAAGAACTTCAAGAAGTACGAGGGTAACGAGGCTGGTAAGGCACTCGTAGCTGCCGGTCCAAAACTGTAAGGAAAAGACATCACTGCAGTCGCTGATTGCAATGAACATACAGACTCTCTGTTCGCAAGAACGGGGAGTCTTTTTTACAATATAGGGATTCTTCTATCATAAATATGGGTTTCCTGACGGATAACTAACAAAAAAATATTGTATCTTTGCACCATACAGATTTAATGTACCGATATAACATGAAGAGAAAAATACTGTTTCTGCTGACGCTTTTGGCATGTAGCGTATGCATGACGGCTCAAGTCAGGGAAAGCCGTCTGTTCCGCTTTGAACGCAGCACTAACGACAATATCGTATGTTACGATGTGCGACAGACAGACGGAAAACTGGACATGGAAAAACCCATGGAAGTCTACTGGTCAAACCTGAAAGACCAGTACAAGCGTCTGTCAAACCTTAACTTCTTCGAGCGCAAGTTTGTCTTCGGCTACAATATCCGCAGCAAGGGAAACAACGAAGTCAGCTTTGTACTGCGGGCCTCGAACAAGAAACTGATGCATGTTCGTATGGTGAACGGCAAATGGAGGGTCGTAACCGACCTTTCGGGACGGAAGGCATACATTACACGTATGTATGTCAAGATGAAGTCTTCGATGAAGGCTGAATACCTGGACATCTTCGGCAAGGATATTGAAACCGGAAATGACCTGAGCGAGAGATTAAAGGATTAGGGAACAGGGATTAGATTTTAGGGATTATGATTAATTTTACGGTAGGACCTGTACAGTCATCGGATGCTGTACGTGCCATAGGTGCCGAGCAGGTGCCATATTTCAGGACAGCCGAGTTCTCGGAAACCATGTTTGAAAACGAGCGTCTGGTAAAGAAATTTGCAAACGCAACCGAGGACAGTCGCGTAGTATTCATGACCTGTTCCGGTTCGGGTGGTATGGAAACAGCCATAATGAACTGTCTGAACAAGAACGACAAGGCCCTTGTGGTCAATGGCGGAAGCTTCGGCGAACGTTTCGTCGAACTGCTTACATTGCACGAGATACCTTTCACGGAAATAAAACTGGAACACGGAAAGGCACTGAAGCCTGAGCACCTGGCACAGTTCGAGGGCAAGGGATATACTGCATTCCTGCTGCAAAAGCACGAAACCAGTACCGGTGTACACTATGACATAAACCTTGTTGCCGATTTCTGCAAACGCAACAACTGCTTCATGATTGTCGATACTATTTCGACTTTCCTGTGCGATCCTTTCGATATGGCCGCAACAGGTGCAGGCGTCATGATTACGGGCAGCCAGAAGGCTCTTGCCTGTGCTCCCGGCATTGCCGTGATGATTCTGGCTCCGTCGGCATTGGAGCGTATCGAAAAGAACAAGTGCTGCTGTCAGTATCTGGACCTCAAGATTGCGCTGAAGAATATGGAGCGCGGTCAGACTCCCTGGACGCCTGCCGTTGGCATCCTGCGCCAGATTAACGTACGACTGAAGGAGATTGATGCAATGGGCGGTGCCGAAGCCGAGATTGCACGCTGTGCCGAACTGGCAAGGTATTTCCGCGACAAGCTGGTAGAAATGCAACTGCCGTTCGAGATTGTCAGCGAAAGCCTGAGCAATGCGGTAACACCCCTGCACCCCACAACACAGTCGGCAAACGAGATATTCCTGAAAATAAAGGACGAATACGGCATGTGGATATGCCCCAACGGAGGCAGCATGAAGGATACCGTATTTCGCGTCGGTCATATCGGATACCTGCAGAAAGAGGACTATGACAAACTGCTTGCCGCCTTTGCAGACTTGCGCGAGAAGAAATTCATTTAGCATAAACATAGCATAAAGCGATGAAGAAGGTTATCACATACGGCACATACGACCTGTTCCATCAGGGACATTACAATCTGCTGAAGCGGGCAAAGGATCTGGGCGACTACCTGATTGTAGGTGTCACGACCGACAACTTTGACCTGGAAAGAGGCAAGATGAATACCTGCAACAATGTAATGGAACGCATCGAGGCGGTAAAGGCAACAGGTCTGGCTGACCAGATTGTGATAGAGGAATATCGCGGGCAGAAGATTGATGATATACAGAAATACGGTGTAGACATCTTTGCCATAGGCTCCGACTGGGAGGGATATTTCGACTACCTGAACGAGTTCTGCAAGGTGGTTTACCTTCCCCGCACACAAGGTATCTCTTCAACGCAGCTTCGCCAGGAACGTCCCAGTGTAAACATCGGCATCATAGGTACGGGAAGCATCGCTTCGCGCTTTGTCCCCGAATCAGGCAATGTAAACAGTGCCGTAATCTCAGCAGCATACAACCCCGATGAGGCTAAATGCAGGGCTTTCTGCGAGAAGCACAAGATACCTGTTACGGCACATGATACCGAAAAACTGTATGCAAACTGCAATGCCGTATACATCGCTTCTCCGCACTATACCCACTACGAATATGCCAAGTCGGCGCTTATGGCCGGCAAGCATGTGCTTTGCGAGACGCCGTTTGTCTTCAGCAAGTCACAGGCAGAAGAACTGTATGCTATTGCCGAAGAGCGTAACCTGGTGCTTATGGTTGCGCTTAAGACTGCCTACTGTCCTGCATTCGGTCATCTGTTCTCGCTGCTGAAATCGCGCGTGATAGGCGATATAGTCGAGGTGAATGCAAGCGTCACCACACTGACGGACGAAAGTTCCGAGAAGCTGGACAGCAAGCGCTTCGGAGGCAGTATGAGCGAGAATGCGTGTTTCCCCTTGCTTCCCATATTCAAGTTCCTGGGAACCGATTACTGCAACATCAACTTCTACTCGAAGATGAAGAACGGTGTGGATATGTTCACGAAGGCCGTATTCCGCTACGAGCACGCCGTCGCCTCGTTCCAGGTAGGACTTGGAGTAAAGACCGAAGGTTCGATGACCATAGCCGGAACCAAGGGATATGTGTATATCCCGGCTCCGTGGTGGAAGACCGACTATTTCGAGGTACGGTACGAGGATCAGAACCTGAACAAGAAATACTTCTACCCCTTCATCGACGAAGGTCTCAGATACGAGATCAAGGATTTCGTGTCAGCAGTTCTTGCCGGAGGATACTACCACGACAAGCTCTCCAGGAAGGAGAACCTGAAGATGGCAGAGGTCCAGGAGCAGTACCTGAAGGGAGAAAACGTCTGGAAACTTTAGTCCTTATCTGACCCGGGCAGTTTCATCAATCCCACACCGACGGCAATCCATATTATTTCACGAACACGGCATATTATGCTCACGAATATGCCCACGGCCGGAGCAAGTCCCATTGCTGCAATGGAAAGCACGAATCCGCCTTCCTGCACACCAAGTTGCAGCGGCAGGAAGCCTATCAGGTTCGCAAACAGGCTCATGAATGCCAGTATCAGTACCGAGTGGATGTAGGTCAGTATGTAGCCCTCAAGACCGCCTCCGCAGTTCTCGCCAAGCAGCAAAAGCATGAACATGATTTCCAGTGCCTGCACCAGACGACTGAAGTACTCGAGGAAGAAACTGTGATAGAATGCCCTCTTCTCCTGAGCATGCAGTGCAGCAATCTGCCTGTCAACATTCTCAAGTGCATCGCGATGCCTCTCCAGGAACCTTCCGCTCCATCCCTTCATGCCCGGTATGTGACCAACGAACTTGATAATCTTGACTACAAGGCCGTTCTTATATCCACGGCTGAACAGATAGAATGCTGCCAGGCAGAAGAAAAATGCAATAGCCAGCAGAGTAACGATAAGCCTGTCCATCATTATCGTCTCGCGACCTGTTGACTTCTCATACCACCATGTGGCAAAATACAGGAATATACTGGTAAACCACAGCCAGAAATGCGCAAAGATATGCATCATGGCATACAGTATCACGCTGCTGGTTGCACGTCGCTTGTCCAAATCCCGCGACAACTCCAGTATACGATAGGGCTCTCCGCCAAGACCTCCGACTGGCGTAGCATAATTCAGTGCATATCCCGTAATGGTAAGCCTGAACACACGCAGGAAGCCCACATGCTCGTCTTCCGTTTTGGTGCCGTTGATTACACTGTACCACGACATTGCGTTGATAAGGTAGATAAGGCCCCACACACCGATGATGGGTATCATCCAGTACCCTGCATGGCAGATATGCTCCCATAGCTCGGCAAAACTCACGTCAAAGGTAAAGAGCATGACCACACATGCTGCGACACCCAGGAAGAAAAGTATATTGTTGAATGCTCGTTTCGAAATTGCCATTTGACCGATAGTTTGGTAATGTAACTAATACTTTTGCGAAATAATCTCTATCATCTCCGAGCAAAGACGTTCGCGACGGCATTGAACGTAATGCGTCAGAGAGCCCATTACTATTATCACGAACAGGAATGTCACTACAGGCACGTCCAGCAGACAGCACACATACAGCATAGTGGCACTCAGGTTAAACGGGATAAGGGTAGCATATTTCAGCACACCGCGCGAACCCTGGACAAAGTGCTGTCGCAATTCCTGCGGCATCTGCTCAACGCCGCCGAACTTTTCATCAATCAGCTTCATCATCTTCTGGAACTGCGGTGTATCCTTCTCCTGCTTGCGGGTATAGGGGATGTACGTCTTCTCAAAGACCTGACGTATACGCTCGCCCGACCAGTCCTTGCTCTCGAATTCCTTCTGCTGACGGTCAGCTGTATCCAGCTCGCCACCCTTTTCAAACAGCAGATGCCCCTGTATCAGGTAATCCACAACACGCGACTGTGCGCCAAGACCCATGAAACCTGCAAAATTCGCAAGAACCAGGACAATCATAGTCACAACCCACACCGTAACTGCATCGTCATTAAGGCCCAGGAATCCGAATTCAATCTCGTGATGGAAATAGAAACGGTAAACCAAACCCAGATAAAGCGGTACAAACCATACATATCCTGCCGAACCGTCCAGTATCCTGCCCCACTTGCTCCTCTTGCCGGTAAGACGCGCCAGCTGTCCGTCAACACAATCCAGCACATCGGCAAACATCAGCATGAAGCATGCAATCAGGTTCATCACCAGGCCACAGGTGCCTGCGTAATGGTAACTGGCGTGCATGAAGAACCACGTCGAGCCTGCACCGATAATCATCGAAATTATCGTCACCGCATTAGGCGTAATGCCAGTAGGAGCCAGAATCCATGCAATCAGGAAGCTGAAAGGCCTCTTGATATGGCGATCAAACCAATCCTCGGTATCCAGTGACTTCAACGAAGCACCGAACTCCTTCTGCAATCGTTTGGAAAATAATTTTTCTAACATTATCTAATTACAAATTATGCATTATGAATTATAAATTTATTTCAGCAATGCATCCCTGTACGAATACTGAATCATCGTCTGCAGATTCCTCAGCCGCACGCTGCCCGATTTTGCCGGACTTTCCATAATCACATGGTCAGCCCACAAGTCGTACATCGTCGTGCCGGTATTGTCGCGGAACATAACACCGCTGGGATAGTTGCTGTATACGAATGGATATGTGTAATTCCTGCTGAACACGTTACGGCTCCACGGGAAAGTCTTGCTGTGTGCAATCTCCATCTGTGAAAGAAGTGTTCCGGCTATGTCGCCCTGGGAAATCAGTATGTCCGTCTTTTTCGGCTCACTCACAGCACCGCCGGTAAACAGCAACGGCATGTGGAAAAACTCAGGATTGCTGAACGTAGTATTATACATATGACCATGATCGGCATATATCACGACAAGCAGGTTGTCCCACAGCGGCGTATGCGAAAGGCTGTCCAGAAACTCGCCCACACAATGGTCGGTGTAGGCAAAGGCATTGTAAACCTTGTTCTCCAGACGACGGTACGGAACCTGGAAAGGCTCGTGACTGTCT
This sequence comes from Bacteroidaceae bacterium, assembly GCA_017617635.1. Taxonomy (GTDB): domain Bacteria; phylum Bacteroidota; class Bacteroidia; order Bacteroidales; family Bacteroidaceae; genus Physcousia. The sequence goes on from JAFZVW010000022.1 coordinate 6,243, forward strand.
ATCGTCTGACATCCCCAGTAGAAGTGCCCCTCACTCCCCTGCTGCCGGTATGTCTCCTGCATCAGGGACAACAGGGACATCAGCGCCGTGCTGTCGCTCGCCCCCCAGCAGCTACGCTTATCAGCAGGGATATTCAGGTTCCGGATGTCCCACACTTTGTCAAACCCCGTTGCAGTCAGGTATTTGGCCTTGTTCATGTGCTGGGCGTTTCCGCCGTACAGATAATCAGTTCTGTAGCCTTCTGCCTTGAGTACATGAGCCAGGCTTGGAAGAGAATCCAGACACTTGTCACGCATCATCAGCGACTGTGTTGGAAACGCAACATAACCAGAAAGTGCGCTGACCGTACCACGGTCGGTACGGAAACTGGTTGCCCATGCGTTGGTGAAGTTGACGCCACGTTCCATCCAAGCAGAGATTTCGGGAGCAACCCCCTTCTGTCCGCCCAAAGCCTGAATGAACGGAGCACCGAAGCTCTCCAACTGTATTGTCAGCAGATTCGGTCGCGTAGTCTTCAGCAGGCGTACCGTAACATCATCGGTATTTTCGGGGAAGATCTCACCGAATATCCTGCTGCACTCGGCATCTTCCATATAGTTGAACTGATTCTCGGGGTCACGTGCATAAACCAGCATCGAATGAACCATGTGCCCAACCGGATTGATTGCAGCATGATTCAGCAGTATCTTGTCCGAATGGAAAGCACTCGCCTCGTCTGCCTTGCGTCCGTTTATACCGAATATCATTACAAGCAGCAGAACACCCGTCAGCAAATACGGCAGCGTGTATCGCGGCGGAATGTGCTTGCTGCGGCGGTGCAGAGAAACTATCCGCGAGGGCGTTATCAGTACTGCCACGACCGACAGGACAAGAGCTGCCAGCAAGGACAAGCCAAGCCTGCTCACAATGTAGCTTGTCGGAACACTGGCGCTGACATTGCCCGGCGAAGACATATAGCTGAAGATACTGGCATCCAGCAGGAACTTCCAGTTCTCGTACATTATCAGTCCTCCACAGGTAATACACGTCGCCAGGAACACTACCACAAACAGATAAGGCCCCACTATCCTGCGCAATGGCATACGCACAAAGTACAGGGTGAATGCCGTCACCACCCATACAGGCAGCACCATTATGGCTATAACGCGCAAATCCAGCGGCAATCCCTGCCACAGCACATCGGCAACGTCACCTATAGTAAAGAAACACACATCACGGTTGTAGGAAAGGAACTCCAGCTTGCCCGCCAGTGTCATTATGGCGAGAAACAGGATCAAGCCCAGTATGTACAATGTTCTTTTCATATCTTCTGTATATCGTGCAAATGTCTGTAATATCCGTCTTTGGCTATCAGCTGAGCATGCGTTCCGCGCTCTACTATGCGCCCCTCGTGCAGCACACATATCTCGTCGGCATGCTGTATTGTGCTCAACCTGTGTGCTATTGCTATCGTCGTACGCGACTTCATAAGCCTGTCCAGAGCCTCCTGAACCAGGCGCTCGCTCTCTGTGTCCAATGAGCTGGTTGCCTCGTCCAGAATCAGTATGGGAGGATTCTTCAGTATGGCCCTCGCAATGCTTATGCGCTGACGCTGACCTCCCGACAGACGGCAACCGTGATCGCCAACCATTGTATCATAGCCCTTCTCGCTTTCCATAATGAAGTCATGGGCATTGGCAATCTTGGCAGCCTCGATGACACGCTCACGCAGGTTCTCCTGATTCTCACCCGAAGCCCCGAAGGCAATATTGTTGAAGAACGTATCGTTAAACAGTATGGCCTCCTGGTTTACGTTGCCTATAAGCGAACGCAGCGAGGCAATCTTCATCCTGCGTATATCCACACCGTCAATTGTTATGCAGCCGCCGCACACATCATGATAACGCGGAATCAGGTCCACCAGCGTACTCTTGCCGCTTCCGCTCTGTCCCACAATGGCTATCGTCCTGCCACGCGGAATCTCCATATCCACACCATGCAGTATCTCACGTTCACTGCTGTAGCCGAACGATACATTCTGCAACCTGATACAATCGTGCAGAGTGTCCGCCTCTACGGCATCCTCAGCCTCCCTTATGGGATTGTCCGCCTGCAGGATACGGTCAATACGCTCCACGCTTGCCAGGCCCCTGGGTATCAGATAACCCGCACGCGAGAAATCCTTCAGCGGATTTATCACACTGTACAGCAACACCATGTAGCAGATAAACGTCGGAGCGTCGAACGTACTGTAGCCACGCAGGATAAGCATACCACCGAACCACAGCACAATCACTATGATGCACGTTCCCAGGAACTCGCTCACCGGATGAGCCGAACTCTGCCTTATCGCCATTCTGTTGAACGATTCGCGATAGTCGTTACAGCACTTGTGAAAACGCTCGCTCATGCGCCCCTCGGCCAGGAAAGCCTTGATTATACGCATTCCGCTCAGTGTCTCGTCCAACTGGCTCATCGTTTCGCTCAGGCGGTTCTGCGTCTCCAGCGACCGCGCCTTCAGCTTACGCCCTATCCATCCCATTGCCCAACCCAAGGTCGGTATTACCAGCAATGTAAATAGCGTCAGCTCCCAGCTGATTCTCAGCAGCACGGCAAAATACACAATAATCAGTATAGGGTTCTTGACTATCGAATCCAAGCTGCTTGCAATGCTGTTCTCCACCTCCTGCACATCTCCGCTCATACGGGCGATTATGTCACCCCGGCGCTCGTTGTTCAGGAACGACAGAGGCAGATGCAGCACCTTGTCGTACAACCTGGTACGTATGTCACGCACCAACCCCGTACGTAGCGGCACTATCACAGCCCCACTGCCAAAGTAGCACGCCGTCTTAGCCGCAGTTGCCACACACAGTATGATGCCGATGGCCATCAATGTCCATGCCTGGCCGTAAGCCGCAACCGCCTCCTGTGTCCAGTAGTACATATTGTTTACCGTCACATCCGTGATATCGGCACCTGATGCCAAAGACCAGGGGATATACTCGTAATGCTTCTGCTGCTGCATGCCGAACAGCATGTTCAGCATAGGAATGATACTCATGAAGGACACCACGTTCAGCACGGCGCTCAGGATATTGAGAATGACGCTCAATATCACATACTTCCTGTACGGAAGTGCAAAACGCCTTAATAACTGAAAGAATGCCTTCATTCTCTATTTTCTTCCAAAATCCGCAGGTATCTCACCCCACTCTTCGGTATTCCACTTCAATATCGGCACACGGAACGCATGCGTCCTGAGCCACATCTCGGCCCTTGCCACCAGATCCAGCGCCGCAGCCGTTTCGCTAGTACGTGCCAGTGTTGTCTTCGCCTTCTTGTTCCTAACCCATGCCTGGGCGCTTACGCTGTCGCTGTATATCGGCATCTTGGCACCCTTGCGCTCCATCAGGGCCAGCGCATGCACGATGGCCAGAAACTCACCTATGTTGTTCGTACCCATTATAGGGCCGTAGCGGAACACCTCCTTGCCCGAAGGCAGGTGAACGCCGCGATATTCCATAGGTCCCGGGTTGCCCGAACAGGCACCGTCTACGCAAATAGCTTCCTTGATATCCTCCATTACATTCTCTCCGGTACTTCGATGCCCAGCAGGCACATACCGTTCCTGATATTCTGACTCACAGCGGCCGACAATGCAAGACGCACAACCTGCTTAGCCTTGTCCTCCTCCCTCAGTACGCTGAAGTCGTGATAGAACTGGTTGTACTCCTTCACCAGCTCGTAGCAGTAGTTTGCTATGCACGCAGGATTATAGTCGCTTCCCGCCTGCGCGACAACGGCAGCAAAGTCATTCAGATGCTGTATCAGGCTTATCTCCTTTTCACTCAGCTCAACGTCTGCAGGTAGTACATCGGGTATCTCAAGCCCCTGCTCGGCCGCCTTGCGCAGGATGCTGCGGATACGAGCGTATGTGTATTGGATAAACGGACCTGTGTTGCCGTTGAAATCGATACTTTCCTCAGGGTCGAACATCATGTTCTTGCGCGCATCAACCTTCAGTATGAAATACTTCAGCGCGCCAAGACCCACGATACGGGCGATCTCATGCATCTCCTCGGGCGTAACACCCTCCAGCTTCTTGACCTTGTCCTCGCTCAGTCGCTGTGCATCATCTATCATTGCAGCTATCAGTTCGTCCGCATCAACAACCGTTCCTTCGCGCGACTTCATCTTGCCGTTAGGCAGTTCCACCATACCGTAGCTGAAATGCACCAGATCCCTGCCCCACTTGAAACCCAGCTTATCCAACAGTATGGACAGCACCTGGAAATGGTAGTTCTGCTCGTTACCCACGACATATATCATCTTGTCAATCGGATAGTCCTGGAAACGCAACTTGGCAGTTCCGATGTCCTGAGTAATGTACACCGATGTTCCGTCCGAACGCAACAGCAGCTTCTCGTCCAGGCCCTCCTTCGTCAGGTCCGCCCATACCGAGCCGTCCTCGCGGCGGTAGAAGAAGCCCTTCTCCAGCCCCTCGTCCACTTTCTCCTTGCCCTCCAGATATGTCTGACTCTCGTAGTATATCTTGTCGAATCCCACACCCAGGGCCTTGTACGTCTCGTCGAAACCGGCATAAACCCAGTTGTTCATCTTCTCCCACAGAGCACGTACCTCGGGGTCGTTCTGCTCCCATTTCACCAGCATGTCGTGAGCCTCAACCATCAGCGGAGCCTCGTTCTTGGCCTTTGCCTCGGCAGCCTCGGCATCCATGCCCTCTGCGAGAAATTTTTCCTTCAGTTCCTTGATCTCCTCGCGATAATGCTTGTCAAATGCCACATAATAGTCACCTATCAGATGGTCACCCTTCTTGCCGCTCGATTCAGGCGTCTCGCCGTTGCCGTACTTGAGCCAAGCCAGCATCGACTTGCATATATGTATGCCGCGGTCGTTCACGATGTTCGTCTTCACCACCTTGTTGCCGTTGGCCTCCATGATGTTTGCCAGCGCCCAACCCAACAGGTTGTTACGCACATGACCCAGATGCAGCGGCTTGTTCGTATTCGGGCTGCTGTACTCAATCATCACCAACGGGCTCTGCTCCGTCACCTCGCGGAAACCGAAACGCGGATTGCGCCGTATATCCTCCAGCATACCAATCCACTGAGCAGGAGCAATCACCATGTTCAGGAAGCCCTTCACCACATTGTACCTGCTTATCAGTTCCGGACACTTCTCTGCCAGATACGCACCTATGTCCTGCGCCGTTGCCTCCGGAGCCTTGCGGCTTATCTTCAGCAGCGGGAAGACCACAAGCGTCAGCTGGCCCTCAAACTCGGGACGCGTCTCCTGCAACTGTATCATCCTGTCCTGCAGCTCCGTACCATACAGTTCTCTGACGCAAGCCACAACAGATGCCGTTATTTTCTCGTGTAATGTCATATTTCTACTATATATTTTTCGTGCACAAAGATAGCAAAAAATAAGTGAACTTTCGCTAATACTTTAATGTTTTAATTTTTTAAGAGCTTTTTCGGCCAATTTCAGAGATACGGCGTTTCTCCATGCGAGAAACGGCGTGTTGCTTTTTCTAGGGAAGACTACTGCCTTTTCCTGATTTCACTTGACAGCTTTCGCCGGGTTAAACTGAATTGCTTGTCAATATCTTTAACATCGTACTAAAAAACCTGTCAATCATTTATATTGTTTTCTAAAAGGCTTGACAATTCGGAAAATATTGGACAAATCCCGAGTCTGCCTTTTATTCGGCTTGTCAAAGATAGTAAATCTATTCTTACCATGCAAGTTTTCATCTGTCCTTTTTCCATAGGTTCTTGCCAGGTTCCTCTCCCTCGTAAACGTCCATAGGTTTCTTGTTGCCAATACTCATATGTGGA
>JAFZVW010000023.1 GCA_017617635.1 Bacteroidaceae bacterium
ATGGTTGTTAAATAGTGGTTGACTTCGTCGACCCTCTTAAGACTCCCGAAGCTCTGCGACCGTCCCGCAGGGGCAACACCGGTCAAGAGCTTCATGGTCGTCTTGGCGAGCGTTCCACAGTTGTTAAACAATTGTTTATCGCGGCAGAGCCGCATGGAACTACTCTTTATCGTACCGCATAACGATAAATAGCGACAGGAGGGCCGGCAATTGGCTTTGCCGAAGTTACTGCGTCTCGGCAAAAAAAGAAAACAATTTCTTTCTTTTGCTCTCAACTTTTCGTAACTTTGCAGCATCAAATTAAATATCCTTAAGGTATGGGTGGTTTTTTTGGTACGGTGAGTCAGAAGCCTTGTATCACTGATTTGTTTTACGGGACTGATTATCAGTCACATCTGGGAACGCGGCGTGCGGGTATGGTGACTTTTGACCGGCAGAATGGTTTCAAGCGTAGTATTCATAATCTGGAGAACACTTACTTCAGGACCAGGTTTGAACCTGAACTGGATGAGTTTGTGGGCAACAGCGGCATTGGCATTATTTCTGATACGGATGCGCAGCCTTTGCTGATGAACAGTCATCTGGGGCGTTTTGCCTTGGTTACTGTTGCGAAGATAAACAATATCGAGGAACTGGCGCAGAAACTGCTTGCTGAGGGCAAGGTGCTGAGCGAGTTCTCGTCGGGCAGGATAAACCCGACTGAGCTTATCGGTCTGTTGATAACGACGGGCAGGAACTATGTGGAGGGTATCGAGAATGTCTACAGGTCTGTGAAGGGTTCGTGCTCGATGTTGATTCTGACCGAGGACGGTATCATTGGTGCCAGGGATTTCTGGGGCCGTACTCCTATTGTAATAGGTAAGAAGGATGGGGCAATGGCTTTCGCGAGCGAGAGTACGGCTTTCCCTAATCTGGATTACGAGATATTGCATTATGTGGGTCCGGGCGAGATTGTGAAGATACAGCATGATGGTATGCAGATCTTGCGCAACAGGGAGAAGAAGATGCAGATTTGCTCTTTCCTGTGGGTGTACTATGGTTTCCCGACGAGTAATTTCGAGGGTGTGAATACCGAGGAGGTGCGTAATGCCTGTGGTCCTGCACTGGGTGCAGAGGATGTTGATACGGAGGTTGACTTTGCCAGCGGTGTTCCTGACAGTGGTATTGGTATGGCTGTGGGTTATGCCGAGGGGCATAGGATCCCATATCGTCGTGCCATTGCGAAGTATACGCCTACGTGGCCTCGCAGTTTCATGCCTGCGCGTCAGGAGATGCGTAATCTGGTTGCCAAGATGAAACTGATTGCGAACAAGCAGCTGCTGGACGGCAAGAGGATAGTGTTCTGTGATGATTCGATTGTGCGTGGTACGCAGCTGAGGGATAATACTCAGGTGTTGCATGACTTGGGTGCCAAGGAGGTTCACATGCGTATTGCCTGTCCTCCGCTGTTGTATGCTTGTCAGTTTGTCAACTTCTCGGCAAGCAAGAACGAGCTGGAGCTGATAACGCGTCAGGTTATCCGTGACTTTGAGGGTGACATGAACAGGAATGTGGAGGCGTATACCAGGACGGATTCGCCTGAGTACAAGCGTATGGTGGATGAGATTGCCAGGCGTCTGCATCTGGATTCGCTGAAGTTCGCGAAGCTGGAGACGATAGTCAAGGCGATAGGTTTGCCCAAGGATATGATTTGTACGCACTGCTTTGACGGAAGCAGTTTCCATACATTGGAATAGGAAGAAAAAGAAATCCCGACCAAGCGGCCGGGATTTCTTGTATATGTCAAATGGTAATGCGACGTTATTTCTTGAGTTTGGAAACTTGCTCAAGGAACTCGGGGCATGGCTTGAATGCGGGGATGTAGTGCTCGGGAACGATGATGGTCTCCTTCTTGCAGATGTTGCGGGCTGTCTTTGTGGCACGCTTCTTGAGGTTGAAGGTTCCGAAACCGCGCAGGTAGATGTTCTCGCCGTCGGCCATTGTCCTCTTTGTTATTTCCATGAATGCCTCGACTGCGGTCAGGGCTGTTGTCTGATCGATGCCTGTCTCGTTTGAGATGGAACGGACTAATTCTTGCTTTGTCATATTTTCTGTTTTATTTTTGTTGTGATTTTTCCAAATGCAGGCACAAAGGTAAGCATTTTTTGCAAAATGCCAATGCGTGCCAATCGTTAAATTGTTGTAAATCACACTTTTTTGACCTTAATCCTCCTCGGTCAGGGAATCCAGCACCTGGTGGTAATGCTTGGGCAGGTTGTACTTGTAGTACATGTGGTCGAACCATGCTGCCAGATATACGATTGCTACGAAGCCAATCCAGATATAGAGATAAATCATATTCCTTGTGTGTCTAATCGGTTAAACATGCTTGCAGTTTTTGCTTCAGGTCGTCAGTGTCCATGTTCTGCCCGATGAATACCAGTTTCTGCATCCTGTCGCCGTATACATCGTCCCAGTCGGCTTGCAGGCGTGTATCGCGTGCGAGTATGGGCTTCAGCTCGTCTTCGGGCATGGTGGCGTACCATTGGCCTGCCTGTCGCAGTGAAACCTGGCGTCCGGCTTGCTCGAACAGGTAGCACATGTGTTCCTCGCCCTTGAAATAGCACATGCCTTTGGCCCGGATTATGCTCTTGGGCCACTGGCGTGCGACGAAATGGTCAAAGAGTCCTAGGTTCATCGGGCGGCGGCTGTAGAATACCCATGTGGATATGCCGTATTCCTCGCCGTGGGTATGCTCGTGGTCATGGTGATGGCCGCAGCAGCAGTGTTCGCCGTCGTGGTGATGGTGGTGACATTCCTCGTGTTCGTGCTCGTGATGGTGTTCGTGGTGGTCTTCTTCCTCGTGGTGGTGGTCCTTTTCCAGTTCTTCGATCCACCGGGCACTGGTGGAGACTTTTTCGAAGTCAAAGATATTGGTGTCCAGTATCTTTTCGAATTCCACATCGCAGTAGTCGCAGGGGATGATTTCTGCCTTGGGTTGCAGTGTGTGCAGGATTTGGCGGATGCGTCCGAGTTCCTCTCTGCTGACTTCGCTGGCCTTGTTAAGGAGTATAATGTTGCAGAACTCTATCTGCTGGATGACAAGGTTGGCAATGTCGTCCTCGGCAAGTGTCTGTCCTGTAAGATCCAGGCCGCTGTTGAACTCGTCCTTGAGCCTGAGTGCATCCACGACGGAGCAGATGCAGTCAAGGGTGATGTCCTCGCTGTCGGGTGCTGTGCCTGTCAGCTGGCGATAGCTGCATATCGTCTGGGCGATGGGTGCAGGCTCGCATATGCCGCTTGCTTCGATTACGATGTAGTCAAAGCGGCCTGTCTCGTTTATGTCCTTGAGCTGCTGGACGAGGTCCATTTTCAGGTTGCAACATATACAGCCGTTCTGCAATGCTATGAGCGAATCGTCCTGCTGGTTGACAATACCGCCTTGCTGTATTAGGTCGGCATCGATGTTGACCTCGCCTATGTCGTTTACGATAACGGCGAATCTTATTCCTTTGTTGTTATTGAGTATGCGGTTGAGCAGGGTAGTCTTTCCGCTGCCCAGATAGCCTGTGATGAGTAGTACTTTCATATATATAATATGTATTTGCCGGAGTTTGTCTGTCTTATCGCTTGTTGGCCGGGTCACAGGTGAGGTCGATACCCAGTTTCTTGATGATTTTCTGGTCAACCTCGCTGAGCATTACGGTTGAGTGTGCCTGCAGGCCGTTGAGCTGCGGAAGCATGGCGAGTGCGCGGCGGCAGTTGACGTCATTGAGCGACAGGACTGAGAGGGCTACAAGTACCTCGTCTGTGTGCAGGCGTGGGTTGTGGCCTCCCAGATACTGTACCTTGGTCTTCTGTATGGGCTCGATAAAGTTCTCGGGAATAAGCTTGATGCTGTGGTCAATGCCTGCCAGGTGTTTAAGTGCATTGAGCAGCAGGCTGGCGCAGGTTCCCAGCAGGGGACTGCTGCCTGCTGTAATCATGGTGCCGTCTGCCAGTTCGATGGCTGAGCATTCGGTGCCGTTCTTTTCCTGACGTTTTCTGGCTGCTATGGTTGTGGCACGGCGGTCGGTGGTGATGCGTGCCTGCTTGAGCAGCAGTGCAATCTTGTTGACCTCTGCCTCGTTCATGGCGCCAAGTGCCATCTTGTTAAGGGCTGTGTAGTAACGGCGTATGATTTCCTGGCGGCTGGCTTCCTTGCAGACCTCGTCGTCAGAGATGCAGAAGCCTACCATGTTGACGCCCATGTCGGTGGGGCTCTTGTACGGGCACTTGCCGTAGATACCGTCGAAGATTGCCGTCAGTACGGGGAATATCTCCACGTCGCGGTTGTAGTTGATGGCAACCTTGTTGTAGGCTTCCATGTGGAAGGGGTCGATTTCGTTTACGTCATTCAGGTCGGCTGTAGCAGCCTCGTATGCTATGTTTACGGGATGTTTCAGTGGAAGGTTCCATACGGGAAAGGTTTCGAACTTGGCATAACCTGCATTTACTCCGCGCTTGTGCTCGTTATACAGCTGTGAGAGACATACTGCCATCTTGCCGCTGCCGGGCCCTGGGGCTGTAACGATAACGAGGGGGCGTGTGGTCTCGACATAGTCGTCCTTGCCAAAACCCTCGTCGCTGTCTATCAGGGCGACATTGTTGGGATATCCCTCGATGGTGTAGTGGTAGTATGTCTTGATGCCCATTGACTCCAGACGACGGCGGTAGTCGTCTGCTGAGCATTGTCCGTTGTAGTGGGTGATGACGACGCTGCCTACCATGAAACCGCGGTTCTGGAATTCCTGGCGCAGGCGCAACACATCCTCGTTATAGGTGATGCCCAGGTCCTGCCGTATCTTGTTCTTCTCGATGTCAACAGCGCTGATGACGATTACGATTTCAGCCTGGGAACTGAGCTGTGAAAGCATCTTCAGCTTGGAGTCGGGCTGAAAGCCGGGCAGTACGCGGCTGGCATGATGGTCGTCGAACAACTTGCCGCCAAGCTCCAGATAAAGCTTGCCCTGAAATTCGGCTATGCGTTGCTTGATGTGCTCACTTTGAATGCGAATATACTTGTCGTTGTCAAATCCGTACCTCATAGATAGTCTTGTTTGTAATATATTCGCGTGCAAAGGTACGAAAAAAATAATTTATGTCCCTAGGATTTTATCGGAATTGTGTACTTGAGCTTGATTGTTCCTACCGAGACGGCGGCTTCGACGGTATTGACCTCGTCTTTGAGACAGTCAAGGCATGTGAATGTGACGATATATCCGCCGTCCTGGCATGTTGCGCGCATGTCGTCAGCGCATTTGCTGGCAAGTTTCATTGTGCGTGTACATGTGATCTTGTGTCCATGAAGCATTACGTCCAGATACCATTTGCCTTCACGTTCCTCGCCAACCAGAGAAAGCTGTCTGTACATTGCCTGAAATTCGTTCTGCAGTTTCCTGGCGTGTTCCTGGCGCTGTTCGTCCAGGAAGAAACTGATAAGCTCCTGGCATGATGCTGCACCATTGTCGATGTCCTCGACTTTACCGATGTTCTTGGCGAGATTGTCCAAATCGTTCAGTTTTTTATCCATCTTGGCGTCCAGTTCCTTGAACTGTTCGCGCCATAACTGCAGCTGCCCCTCGGTGATGCTGTACTGGATTGCTGCCATGTAGGTAATTTGCCTGGTTTTCTTGTCCTGACGCTTTTCCCAGTAGGAGTCCCGGATTTTTGTTTCGGAGATGCCGCTCAGGAATGGCAAGCGTGCTGCTATGACGGTGGTCTTGGATTCGGATTTCTCGGTTGTTGTTACGTCATCGTTCCTGAGCTCGTTTTGCAGGCTTTCCTTGTAGCTTGAGGAGATGTTGGTTGCTATACCTTCGACAATTTTGACATAGAGGGCCTGCATGCATCGGCGACGTGCGGCCTCAAGGTCCTTGTCCTCGCAGGAAACGGTCATATAGGTGGTCGAGGACTTGCCAAGCCATTCGGGTTGTTTCTTCTGACTGCTGTCCATTATCTTCCATCCCTGTGCCTGTGCGCTGGCTGTGGTGATGACAAGCATCACTGTGAGCATTATTAACAGTTTTGCGTATTTCATAATATCAACGTTTTTAGAATATTTGCATGACAAAGATATAAAATAATCCTGAATTCAAAATTTATAATTCACAAGAAGCTGCCTGAAAAACAAAAAAGGACCTGAAACTATTGCTTCAAGTCCTTTTCGTAGCGGGAGTGGGTCACGATCCCACGACCTCCGGATTATGAATCCGACGCTCTAACCAGCTGAGCTATCCCGCCGAAAACCGTGTGCAAAGGTATTAAATGTTTTGATTCCGGCAAATGTTTTGTTCATATTTTTACAATAAAACGTAAAACTTTGTAAAAAAAGCAGTGGAACGCCTACTTAATTTGTATCTTTGCGCGGCATCAAACGCGCACATGAGAATAATTAAGAAGCTGGACGTGTATATCCTGAAGAATTTCCTGCTGTTGTTTGCAGGAACATTCTTTATCTGTCTGTTTATTTTCATGATGCAGTTTCTGTGGAAGTCGATAAATGCTCTTGTGGGCAAGGGATTGTCATGGGATGTGCTTGCAGAGTTCTTCTTCTATGCCAGTCTTACGCTGGTTCCGATGTCTCTGCCTTTGGCTGTCTTGCTGGCTTCGCTGATAAGTTTCGGCAACATGGGCGAGAAACTGGAGCTGCTGAGCATGAAGGCGGCAGGTGTTCCGCTGGTGCGTATTCTGTGCCCGGTTGTGGTGGTGTCGATGATGATATGCGGAGTGAGTTTCTACTTCCAGAACAAGGTTCAGCCGCGGGCTACGCGCCAGCTGGCTACGCTGCTGTGGAGCATGAAGCAGAAGACGCCTGAACTGGAGATACCCGAGGGTATATTCTATAGCGGAATTCCGGGTTACAACATATTTGTCGAGCATAAGGACATGGAGACTGGCATGCTGTATGGGGTGATGATATACAGCACTCAAGGCGGGTATGACCACATGGAGATTGTGCTGGCAGATTCGGCCAGGCTGCAGGGTACCATGGACAAGCAGCATCTGAAGCTTACGCTGTACGAGGGTGAGCGTTTCCGTAATATGGATGCCCAGGCAGGGAATATGCTGAGGGCGTGCATTCCGTATATGCGTGAGACTTTTCACAAGGAGACGGACATAATCATGTTTGACGCGAACTTCAACATGATGGATGCCAACTTGTTTAACGGTGATGCGCAGACTAAGGAGCTGGACAGGATTTTGACTGGTATTGACAGTATACGCCATGTGAGTGATTCGCTGGGGCAGACGTATTACCACATGATGGTATCACAGTATCTGCGCGGCAGTATTGTAGGAAGACAGGACTCTGCCGTATTGGCAGTTAAGGCAAGCCGCCAGGAGCCGTTTGACACCTTGTATATGCATCTGAGTCCTGATATGAGGAAATCTGCATTGCGTTCGGCGGTTGGAACGGCACAGTCGGCTCAGGCTGAATGTGAATTCCGTGCCATGACGACTGAAAGTACGAATATGTCCTTGCGCCGCCATCGCATGGAGGCAAGGAAGAAGTTCACGTTGTCGCTGGCGTGTATGATATTTTTCTTCATAGGTGCACCGCTGGGTGCAATTATCCGCAAGGGTGGACTGGGTGTTCCGGTAGTGACGAGCGTGATAATATTCATATTCTACTACATCGTAAATGTGGCCGGTGAGAAGATGGCCAAAACGGGCGAGTGGTCGGTATGGTTCGGTGTATGGCTGAGTACCATGGTGTTGGCTCCGATAGGTTTTTTCCTGACAAGCAAGGCTAATAATGACAGTGTGGTGTTCAATGTAGAGGGGTATCGCAATTTCTTTATGCAGTTCCTGGGATTACGTGCACATCGACGCTTGTCACGCAAGGAGGTGGTCATCCATGAGCCGGAGTATCTGCGTCTGGAATCCGAACTGTCCATGATGGAGCGGGACTGCAGTAAATATGTGGATGAAGCGCGGTTATGGCACATGCCGTCGTATTGGCGTACGTTCTTCCGCTATCGTTCCGATACGGTGGTGATTGAACTGAACGGGCGTCTGGAGGCTATGGTCGAGGAACTGCACAATAGTCAGGACAATGTTGTGATAGGTGCGCTGAACGAACTGCCGGTACTGGTATCGGATGCGCATACGCGGCCATTCAGGAATTCGCGCCTGAATATGGCGTGTGGCATATTCTTCCCTGTCGGGATATTGCTGTGGATACGTATATGGCGTTTCAGGCTACGTCTGTTGCGTGACATGAACAAGATATGCCGTTTGTGCCCGATGATACGGGAGCGCTTGGAACTGCACAGCCTGTCTGAAGAGGTGGCTGCCACTGTATAATGGTCTTTGAATAAAATAGGAAAACAGGATATATCGATGAACAACGAAATCAAATTAAGCACGATCGAGGAGGCCCTGGAGGATTTTCGCGAGGGCAGATTCGTAATTGTCGTGGATGATGAGGACAGGGAGAACGAGGGGGATTTCATCACTGCGGCTGAGCTTATTACCGAGGAAAAGGTAAACTTTATGCTGAAATACGGCCGTGGAGTGCTGTGTGCTCCTATCACAATGAACCGTGCAAGCGAGCTGGAACTTGAGCATCAGGTGGTGACGAACACAAGTATGCTGGGAACACCGTTTACCGTTACGGTTGATTTGCTGGACGGCTGTACTACCGGTGTCAGTGCGCATGACCGTGCTGCGACAATCCGCGCCTTGGCTGATGCCAGTCGAAAGCCGTCGGATTTCGGTCGTCCGGGTCATATCAATCCGTTGTATGCCCAGGATCGTGGTGTGCTGCGCCGGGCAGGTCATACCGAGGCTGCCGTGGATCTGGCACGACTGAGCGGCTTGCAGCCTGCTGCGGCATTGATAGAAATACTGAACGAGGACGGTACTATGGCGCGTATGCCTGAGTTGAAGGAGGTTGCCCGTGAGCATGGCCTGAAGATAATCACGATCAAGGACCTGATTGCTTATCGCCTGAAGCAGGAATCGCTGGTTGAGCGTGGCGTTGAGGCGGATTTGCCTACAGAATACGGGCATTTCCATATTATCCCGTTCCGTCAGAAGAGTAATGGTATGGAGCATATCGCCCTGGTCAAGGGTGAGTGGGATGCTGACGAACCGATACTGGTCCGTATGCATTCGAGTTGCATGACGGGTGATATTTTCGGTTCGCGCCGTTGTGATTGCGGTGAGCAGCTGCATCGTGCGATGAAGTTGATTGACGAGGCCGGCAAGGGTGTAATCGTGTATCTTCAGCAGGAGGGGAGAGGCATAGGACTGATGAACAAGATTGCTGCTTATAAGTTGCAGGAGCAGGGCGAGGATACGGTAGATGCCAATATCCACCTTGGTTTCCTTCCTGATGAGCGTGAGTATGGTGTTGGTGCACAGATACTGAGGGAACTGCATGTCGGCAAGATTCGCCTGATTACCAATAATCCAGTGAAGCGTGTAGGATTGGAGAGCTACGGTCTGGAGATTGTTGAGAATGTTCCGGTAGTGGTTGAACCTAACGAGTACAACAGGCGCTATTTGGACACCAAGAAACTTCGTATGGGACACAAATTGTAATAACGAAATAACAAAACAACCATGACAACAAATCTTTCTGAAAGGATGAACCGCCTGCAGCCAAGTGCTACATTGGCAATGAGTCAGAAGAGTTCGGAACTGAAGGCTCAGGGAATCGACATCATCAATATGAGTGTTGGTGAGCCTGATTTCAATACACCTGACCATATCAAGGCTGCTGCCATAAAGGCAGTTGAGGAGAATTACAGCCGCTATAGCCCTGTGCCGGGTTATCCTGAGCTGAGGCAAGCTATCGTAAACAAGCTGAAGAACGAGAATCATGTGGAGTATACTCCGGCGCAGATTCTGTGCAGCAATGGTGCAAAGCAGAGTGTTTGCAACACCATTATGGCCCTGGTGGGTGAGGGTGACGAGGTTATTATTCCGGCACCGTATTGGGTGAGCTATCCACAGATGGTGCTTCTGGCTGACGGAACTCCGGTTATCGTTGAGGCTGGTATTGAACAGGACTTCAAGATAACACCTGAACAGCTTGAGGCAGCCATTACGGACAAGACCCGTGCAGTAATCCTGTGTTCACCGTCGAATCCGACCGGCAGCGTGTACAGCAAGGAGGAGTTGGAAGGACTGAAGAATGTCCTGCTGCGTCATGAGAAGGTAATTGTAATTGCTGATGAGATTTACGAGCACATCAACTATGTCGGTGAGCATGCTTCGATGGCTCAGTTCCCTGACATCAAGGATCGTGTAGTTGTGATTAACGGTGTTTCAAAGGCATATGCCATGACTGGATGGCGCATAGGCTTTATTGCTGCACCTGAATGGATTGTGAAGGCTTGCAACAAGCTGCAGGGCCAGTATACCAGCGGTCCGTGTTCGGTCAGCCAGAAGGCAGCTGAGGCTGCATTCGCAGGTGATCAGAAGTGTGTTGAGGAAATGCGTCTTGCCTTTGAGCGTCGCAAGAACCTGATTGTCGAACTGGCAAGGCAGATTCCTGGGCTTGAGGTTAGTGTTCCCCAGGGTGCGTTCTACCTGTTCCCTAAGTGTAGCAGCTTCTTTGGTAAGACTGACGGTAATGTGACGATCAATAACTCGACAGATCTGGCTATGTATCTGTTGGAGACCGGTCACGTGGCAACCGTGGGCGGTGATGCATTCGGCAGCCCTGAGTGCTTCCGTATGTCCTACGCTACGAGTGACGAGAATATTGTTGAGGCAATGCGTCGCATAAAGGAGGCCCTGGGCAAGCTGAGGTAATAAAAAATAGTGGGACTCTGGTTAGGGTCCCACTATTCTGTTCTTCCGAAGAAGATAACAGTTCCTGTCAGTTACAGGCTGATTGCACCGCTTGGACAAGCGTCTGCGCAAGTACCGCACTCTGTGCACTCGTCTGCGTTGATAACATACTTGTCACCCTCGGAGATTGCACCTACCGGACACTCGTCAATACATGTGCCGCATGCAACACAATCATCACCAATTACGTAAGCCATAATAATATTAATGTTTAGTTGTTAATAGTTGCGTTTTGCAGAATTCCATCTGAACTGTGCGGCAAATATAATCATTTTTGGTGATTGGCAATATAGATTTGACTAAAAAAGTTGTACATAATAACCAAAAATGGTGAGCAGGGCAATAAACAAACGCATAGTCAAGTTATAATAATGATGAAAAAATATATCTGCATAGCCGTGTCGTTGTGTCTTGCCATTGGAGCCTTGGCGCAGACGCAGCGTGTCATGAACAAACCATACATTGACAACCGCAAATTGCACTGGGGTTTCTGCCTGGGTATGAATTTCATGGATATGGAGCTGAAGAACAACGGTTTTGTGGATCCTGAGACCGGTGAGCAGTGGTTTACGGACGTTACGCGTTATTCGCCTGGTTTTACCGTGGGAATACTGGGATCGCTGAGACTGAACAAGTATATGGAGCTGCGCTTGACGCCTACGATGCATTTCGGTCAGAAATTCCTGAAGATGCAGGATAATGTCAGTCTTCGTGATACGTCGCAGACAATGCGTACGAATTATGTTTCGGTACCGCTTTCGCTGAAGTTTGCGGCTCCGCGCTACAATAACTTCCGTCCATATTTTACATTCGGTCTTGCTCCTACATTCTGCCTTAACAAGCATGACCAGGAGCCTTTTGCGTCCAAGATGTTTGACTGCTATATAGAGTTGGGAATGGGCTGTGATATCTATCTGCCGTATTTCAAACTGATTCCGGAACTGAAATTTTGTTTCGGTTTGGCAGATATTATCAGACATACGCGAGATGACCTTTTGGACAGGGGGATGATGAAATTCACAAACAGTGTGGACCGTGGCAGTGCAAAAATGATTGTTTTGTCCCTTTATTTTGAATAATTTTTCGCTGATATCCTTTCTCTTTTGATTTTTTTGTTATATCTTTGCACCCGCTTTCCCATAGGTCGCTGGCGGGATGAAGAGAGACCCGTTATGCCTATCGGTGATCGACAAACAACTTTATTAAAGTCCAAGTAGAAATGGCAGATTTAATTAAGATTGCTGAAGAAGCATTTGCTACAGGTAAGAGTCATCCTTCGTTCAAGGCTGGTGACACAGTGACTGTAGCTTACAAGATTGTCGAAGGTAACAAGGAGCGCGTACAGCTCTACCGTGGTGTGGTAATCAAGATTGCCGGTCATGGTGACAAGAAGCGTTTCACTGTCCGTAAGATGTCTGGTACAGTTGGAGTGGAGCGTATTTTCCCGCTGGAATCTCCTGCTATCGAGAGTATTACCGTAAACAAGGTTGGTAAGGTACGTCGCGCTAAGCTGTACTATCTGCGCAACCTGACAGGTAAGAAGGCACGTATCGCTGAGAAGCGCGTTGCTGTAAAGGAGGACTAATTGAGTCCGACTTTTTTCAAGACAAGAAACAACAGCGTGCTGCCCAATGGGTGGCACGCTTCTTTTAAGATAATATGGAACGAAACAATAACCTACCTGAGATAGAATTGGGACGTGTTAATCTGTTGCCTTTGGCTAAGCGGGTGGAATTCGGCTATTATCTTGCCGGTACCGTACGTGGACACCGCGAGGAAATTCTGTTGCCAAAGGGTGAGATACTGTGTGACCTTGATCAAAAGTCATTGGAAACATCCGACGGTGGAATGGGGGACAGCATTCCTGTATTCATCTACCTGGATCAGGAGGAGCGTCTTATAGCCACTATGCGCCAGCCTTTGGCTGAGGTGGGAAGGTTTGCCTGTCTCGAGGTCGCGTGGGTTAATAACTTCGGGGCCTTCCTTAATTGGGGTCTGCAGAAGGACTTGTTTGTCCCGTTCCGGGAGCAGAAGCAGAAGATGCAGAAGGGACGCAAATACATAGTTCATGTACATCTGGATCCCGAGACTTATCGTATCATTGCCAGTGCCAAGGTTGAGAAATGGCTGATAAGTCCGTTGGACAGCGATGCCTATGACTACAGTCAGCGTCCCCGTGTCGGTGACGAGGTGGAGTGTCTTGTCTGGCAGAAGACGGATTTGGGATTCAAGGTTATTGTCAACAATACTTTTGCGGGCCTGTTGTACGAATCGCAGATTTTCCGCGAACTGCATACGGGCGATGTCACACGTGCATATATCAGCAAGGTGAGGGAAGACGGTAAGATTGACCTGACGTTGCAACAGCGTGGGCAAAAGGGCGTAGAGAATTTCAGCTCAGTCCTGCTTGAGCATATTCGCAAGAATGGTGGCTATACACCTATGGGAGACAAATCGCCGGCTGATGAGATAGCGTCAATTTTCGGTGTAAGCAAAAAGGTATTTAAGAAAGCTGTGGGAGACTTGTACAGGCAAAGGCTGATTATAATTCAACCGGACGGGCTGCACTTGGCATGATTGTTTCCTTTTCGTTTTCCTTGTTGCCGGCAGCATTGATTATCACACCGTCTATCATGTGAATGGTACGGTCCGTTGTAGTTGCCAGTTCTTCGTCGTGTGTTACAATGACAAAGGTCTGACCGAAGCGTTTGCGCAAGTCAAAGAAAAGACGGTGCAGTTCCATCTTGTTCTGTGTGTCAAGTGAACCGGAAGGCTCATCTGCAAAAATTATCTCGGGATTGTTCATCAATGCACGTGCAACTGCCACACGCTGTTTTTCTCCTCCTGACAGTTCGTTCGGTTTATGGGATGCCCTGTCGCCAAGCCCCATGAATTCCAGTAGCTCCAGGGCACGTTCACGTGATGCGCGTTTGCCCTTTCCTGCAATGAATGCAGGCATCATGACATTCTCCAATGCGGTGAATTCGGGCAGAAGCTGGTGAAACTGGAATACAAATCCTATGTGCTTATTGCGGAACTGTGCCAGTTTCTTCCGGCTTAACCGGGTTATGTCCTGTCCGGCAAGTTCGACCTTGCCGCTGTCTGCGCTGTCCAGTGTACCCATTATCTGCAGCAGGGTGGTTTTGCCTGCTCCGCTGGGCCCGACTATGCTGACAATCTCGCCCTTTGCAATTTCCAGATCGATTCCCTTCAGAACCTGAAGATTGCCGAAACTCTTTGTTATTCCGCTTATTCTAATCATCCCTTATACCCTGAATAGTTACAAAACATCTCACTCCCATTGGTCGGGATACAGAATCATGACACTGGTATGACTGAAGTATCTGTGAATCTGCAATGGAAGACCTGAGAAGACACTCTTGTATGAAATAAATCCCGGACGTGCGACTACAAATACTACCATGTCGTTACTGCCTGACTGTTGTGAGAGGGGCAGTATCTGAGTCCAGAGGTTCATTTCGTTGTATGTGGCACGCAACAGGTTGTGGTTGTCGCGCATATATGTCCGTATATGGGGAAGAGTGTCTGCGTTTGCGTGGAACTGCAGAAGGCAGTCCAGCTGCTCGCCCATACGGCATATGTGTTCAAGCCATTTGTAGAAACCTGCTTCGTATTCGGCTTTCTGTGGAACGGCTATGATAATGCGGTTCAGGGTTCCTGGCGGCACAATGCAGCGTACGGCCATTATTTCTCGCTTGGTCCCCTCGATTACATTGTCGATAATGGTTCCGAGACTTGACTTGGGCATTCCGGTCGTGCGGTCGGTTAGACATACTATTGTTTCGCCGCAGTCGTACTCGCGGATTGTATGCAGGATGCCTCCGGCTATATTGTTACTCATGCGCGAGAGTATGTCCATACGCACCTCGGCAGCAGTTGCTATGTTTTGGGCTTTCTTTAGCATCTGCTGGCAGTTGCGGTAGGATTCTTCGCCACTTTCGTCGTCATAGGTAACGGTAAGTCCCATCAGGCTGTCTGCCACATTGGGGTTACGTATGAGCATGGCCAGTTGAGTCATGGAATCAACGCTATCGCTCTGGCTGTATGTTACCAGGCATTTGCCATGGTACGAACCTTGGTTGATTTCCGTATCCATGGTACGAAGCGTCAGTTTACGTGCACCGGAGTTTGTGGCAAAACTGCTTATGATACAGGAGAACAGAATGAGCATCACGGTTCCGTTCAGTATCGATGTATCCATCAGGTTAACTTTGGGATCAGTACCGATCATTACAATAGCCAGTGCACCTGCTGCATGTGCACTGGTAAGTCCGAACATAAGGTTTCCTCCACCACGTAGATTTGGGGAGATGAAGGCCATGAGCAGTGACGCTATCCATTTGCTGAATGTGCCCACGATGACCATTACCAGGATAATCCATACAGTATGGATGTCGGCAAAGGCAACCCGTATGTCAATCAGCATTCCGACTCCTATCAGGAAATATGGGATAAACAATGCATTGCCTACGAAGCTGATGTACGACTTCAATGGCGATGTACGTGGAATCAGGCGGCTGATTACCAGGCCTGCAAGGAATGCTCCCAGGAGTCCTGCAAGTCCTGCAAGCTCTGCAAGAGCAGCGCTCAAAAAGACAAGCGACAGAATGAACAGGAACTGCATGGTGCTGTCCTGGAACCTGCGCAGAAACCAGCGTCCGAAACGGGGATATACAATGATTACGAAACAGCCGTATGCTATACATTTTATGGCAAACCATGCCCAGAAATCCCAGCCTGTGTTGTTAATCATGCCGACAGCAACGGCCAGTACCAGCAATGCAGCAAACAAGGCAACTGCAGTTGCAACCACCGAAACTATTACGGTGGGATGCCGTGATATACCGAAGCGTCCCACAATGGGATACGAAACCAAGGTGTGAGAGGCGAGTATGCAGCCTATAAGAAGCGAAGTAATAAGTCCGAATCCCAACAGGTAATGCGATGCGGCAACTGCCATACCGAAAGGCATCAGAAATGTAATGGCTCCGAATTGCAGCCCCAGCCGACCGTACTGCTTTACACTGCCCATGTCAAGTTCCAGGGCAGCGAGGAACATTATGAAATATATACCTACCTGACCGAAAATTTCGAAGCTACGGTCGCGCTCAATGATGTTGAAACCGTAATGTCCAATGGCGACGCCGGCCAGTATCAGGCCAATGATATGCGGGATATGCAGTCGTCGTAGCAGAATGGGTGCACACAAAATAATAACCAGAACCAGAAAAAATATCCAGGTGTTGTCAGTAACAAGTGCCGGATTCTGGGGTATTATGGTCAAAAGCTTGTGCATACGGGATTATTTGTTTACAAAGATATTCTTTTTTGCTCAAAAAACATTATCCGCTATCGTCATATTTAATGAATTTTCCGTAATTTTGCGCCAAAATTAATATACATAACGTAAATCATAATATGAAGGTAGCCATTGTTGGTGCAAGTGGTGCAGTAGGACAGGAGTTCCTGCGTGTGTTGGATGAGAGGAATTTTCCTATAGATGAGTTGCTGCTGTTCGGCAGTCAGCGCAGTGCAGGTACAAAATACATGTTCCGTGGAAAAGAGATTGAGGTCAGGCTCCTGCAGCACAATGATGACTTTAAGGGAGTAAACATTGCTTTTACCAGTGCAGGTGGTGGAACCAGTAAGGAATTTGCTGGGACAATCACAAAACATGGTGCCATCATGATAGACAATTCCAGTGCTTTCCGCATGGACCAGGATGTACCGCTGGTAGTCCCTGAGTGTAACGCTGCCGATGCTTTGGACCGTCCTCGCAGTATTATCGCCAATCCCAACTGTACGACAATCATGATGGTCGTAGCCTTGCAGGCCTTGGAGAACATCAGTCATGTCAGACGGATCCATGTGGCAAGCTACCAGGCAGCCAGTGGCGCAGGTGCTGCGGCAATGGCAGAACTTTACGAACAGTATCGTCAGGTGTTGGCAGGCGAAAAACCGACTGTTGAAAAGTTTGCCTATCAGTTAGCCTTTAACGTAATTCCCCAGATAGATGTATTTACCGATAACGGCTACACCAAGGAGGAGATGAAGATGTACCACGAGACGAAGAAAATCATGCATACGGATGCTGATTGTTCTGCGATGTGTGTACGTGTTCCGTCCCTGCGCTGTCATAGCGAGAGTGTCTGGGCTGAGACAGAACGTCCTGTCAGTGTTGAGGAGTTCAAGGAGGCAGTAAGGAACGGTCAGGGTCTGCAACTTGAGGATGATCCTGACAACAAGGTCTATCCAATGCCTTTGTTCCACGAAAATTGTGATGACGTATATGTAGGACGTATACGCAAGGACCTGGCCAATCCTAACGGTATCACGTTCTGGCTTGTCAGTGATCAGATAAAGAAGGGTGCAGCCCTTAATGCCGTTCAGATAGCGGAATGGCTTTTGGCGAACGATTCCACATTGGTGAGGTAATCCTTTATAGGATAAACCTTACTATATCATTACCCATTGCGAGGATCATCAGGGCGCAAAGCAGGGTTATACCAACCTTCTCGATTATTTCCATTGACTTTGGAGATGGCTTGTGTCCTGTGATGCCTTCGTACAGCAGGAGTACGATATGTCCGCCGTCCAGTCCGGGAATCGGCAGGATGTTCATTACCGCCAGGATTATGCTGATAAAGGCTGTCAGATTCCAGAAACGCTGCCAGTCCCATGCATCGGGGAAAATGCTTCCAATTGTAATGAATGACCCTACACTTTCAGCTCCTTCGCGTGTAAACAGGTATTTCAGCGAACTTACATAGTTGGTCAGGGTTTCCCATCCGTATGCACATCCTGCAGGAATGCTGCTCAGCAGATTGTAGTCGAGGTGTTGCGTTTTGATATTCTGCAAGTGTTGCGTATCCCAGATTACTCCTATCTGCATTTTGTCTGTAAGATGCATTGTAAGGGTATCTGGAGAAACAGCTCCTTTTTGTAGAACTACAGCCGTGAGTGTCATGGCTTTTGCGCTGTCTTTGGCGGTGCATTCCTTGTTGGCAAGTATATCCTTGAGCGATGCAATCAAGAGTTGTACGTCACTCTGGTCAGTAAGTGTGTCGCCATTGATGCTCTGAATCAATGCCCCAGGCTTAATGCCAACTGCCTCGGCAGGCATGTCAGGTGCGACTTCTCCTACGACAGTTGGGATTGGCATGGCCAGGAACTTTGGGTTGTGCATCATCTCTAGTAGGCTTACTCCCTCTTCGGGCATTATGATATCGACCTCTGTTCTGTTGCTTTTGTCTGAATCGTCTTCACGCAGTACGGTAACAGTCCTGGCCTCCGATATCTCGGCCATTAACGCTCCAGAGAATCCCTTAATCTCTTTGTTGTCTGTCTTGATTGGAATATCACCGTTGCGGAAGCCTATTTCCCTCGCCTGGGGACTGTAGACCAGTCCGCTTTGGATATTGTGCATAGGAATGATGTCCTGCCCCCATGTAAACATTACAACGGAATAAAGGACCAGAGCCGTGATAAAGTTGACAAGGACTCCTCCGAACATAATCAGGAAACGCTTCCATACAGGTTTGGAACTGAAATCGAAGTCATGTACTTCGGTCCCTATGTCTCTGGCACTCTTGGTCTCGTCCACCATGCCTGCAATGCTCACGTATCCGCCCAACGGAATCCATCCTATACCGTACTCGGTTTCGTTGTCCTTGAAATAGGGGAACAGGCGTGTAAACCATTTGTCGCGGGTTGAAAACAGGTGGAAGTACGGGTTGAAGAACATGTAGAACTTCTCAACTTTCACACCACTTATCTTGGCAAAGAAGAAATGGCCGCCCTCGTGCAGTACTACTAAAAGACTCAGGCAGCAAACAAGCTGCAGGGCCTTGATTAGAATCAGATTTATATCCATTGTCGTTTATTGTAATCTATAGGTTATTTCTCTATCAGTTCTTCAGCTACATTCCGGGCTTCGGCATCGCATTCTAGGTAGTCTTCCAACGTAGGTGACTTGATATATGGCACGCGAGCCAGTGTTTCCTGAATTATTTCCGCCATCTGAAGAAAACTGCAACGGTTCTGGCGGAATGCAAGATTGACAACTTCGTTGGCTGCATTTACTACGCATGCGGAATTTCCACCCAGGCGAATGGTTTCGTAAGCTAAAGCCAGGCATGGGAAACGCTGCAGGTCTGGTTTTTCAAAGGTCAGATCCTTCAAATCCCACCAGTCAATACGAGGGAACGAACTCTTCAACCGTTTTGGGAAGGACATGGCCAACTGGATTGGGACGCGCATGTCAGGAGCCCCCATCTGACCCTTGACGGCTCCGTCCTGGAACTGGACAGCACTGTGCAGGATACTTTGTGGATGAACTACGACCTGGATGTGATCGGAATCGACATCAAAGAGCCATTTGGCTTCGATAACCTCGAACCCTTTGTTCATCATACTTGCCGAATCGATTGTAATCTTTGCACCCATATCCCAATTGGGATGCTTCAGTGCTTGAGCGGCCGTGACGTCTTTCATCTGGTTCAGGGACATTTTACGGAACGGGCCTCCACTGGCAGTAAGTATGATCTTCTCAATTTTGTTGTCTTCACCCATCAAACTCTGGAAAATGGCAGAATGCTCGCTGTCAACGGGCAGCAACGGTACATTGTGTTCCTTGCAGAGGGCTGTGACCAGCTCACCTGCAACTACCAGGGTTTCCTTGTTCGCCAATGCTATGGGCTTGCCTGCCTTTATAGCAGCAATTGTGGGCCGCAGACCGCTGAACCCCACCAGTGCTGTAAGTACCATGTCCACAGGTTCCATAGTAACCACCTGACACAGGGCCTCGCTTCCTGTATATACTTGAATTGGCAGGTCTGCCAGTGCTTCACTGACTTTACGGTACTGGTCCTCGTCTGCAATTACAACTATAGCGGGCAGGAATTCCCGGGCCTGTCTGATAAGAAGGTCGGCATTGCGTCCTGCAGTCAGTATATAGGCTTCAAACAGGTTGCTATGCTCGCGTATTACATCAAGGGCCTGGGTTCCAATGGATCCAGTAGATCCAAGTATACATAGTTTGCGTTTCATTATTCTAATAATCCTTCGGGAATCTTCATATATATTGTTCTTGTCTTAGGGTCGACACGCTCAATCAGTGGCTCGGCTGCAGGAATCAGAATGCTGCCTATTTCGAAAATCGTATTTGCAGTGCTGTCATCAACCCTGTCTATTACCCCGATATTACCAGCGGTACTATCCTCAACCTGCCAACCTGTAAACTGTTTCCACATATAGGTGGTGTTCTCGTCAAGTTCGGGAGTCATTTCTTGCGGGAAATATACATCGCATCCAACAAACTCCCTGGCACGTTCTGCATCATCAATGCCCTGAAACTTGAGCAGTGCAGTGGTATCATTGCGGAATCGCCATTCTTCCATGAAAAAAGGTACGGGCAACCCGTCAACCATCAGAAACAGATAGTCAGCTTCGACCCTGTCCCACACATCATCAGTAAACGACATGGATATTTCCCCACGTACGCCATGTGTACGTGTCAGTGTGCCTATCTTGTAAATTTCACCAATCATTCCGCTCTGGTAATTTTGGCACCAAGAGCATTCAGACGTGCCTCGATATTCTCGTATCCGCGGTCAATTTGGCCGATATTGTCGATGCGGCTGGTACCAGTTGCACTCATCGCGGCAATAAGAAGGGCGATACCGGCACGGATATCGGGGCTGGTCATGCGTCCTCCATGTAACTGGAAATCCTTATTATGGCCTACGACAACTGCACGATGCGGGTCACACAGGATAATCTGGGCTCCCATGTCTATAAGCTTGTCGACGAAGAACAGTCGGCTTTCAAACATTTTCTGATGGATCAGGACGCTTCCTTTGGCTTGTGTTGCCACAACCAGCAGGACACTAAGCAGGTCGGGTGTAAGTCCAGGCCACGGAGCATCGGCAATGGTCATGAACGAGCCGTCTAAGAACGACTCTATCTCGTAATGATCCTGTTTGGGTATGAATATATCGTCGCCCTGTATGTCGATTGTTATGCCAAGTCTGCGGAACGTATCAGGTATTATTCCGAGCTGTTGGTAGTTGACATTGCGTATCAGTATCCCTTCTCCACACATGGCAGCCATTCCTATAAAAGAACCAACCTCAATCATATCTGGTAGAATCGTGTGGGTGGTACCATGCAGGCACTCTACACCCACGATTGTGAGAAGGTTTGATGCAATGCCGCTGATCTGTGCTCCCATGGCATTCAGAATATGGCACAACTGTTGCAAGTATGGCTCACAGGCTGCGTTGTAGATTGTTGTGGTGCCCTTTGCCAGGACGGCAGCCATGATAATATTGGCAGTACCGGTAACCGATGCTTCGTCCAATAGCATGTATGAGCCTTTCAGTTGCTTGGCACGTATATCAAATACGCCCCTTTCGCTGTCATACTTGAAGTCGGCTCCTAGTTTCCTTATACCCAGAAAATGGGTATCAAGCCTTCTTCTCCCTATCTTGTCACCACCTGGTTTGCTTACCATCGCATGTCCAAAGCGCGCTATCAGCGGTCCTATGAACAGGACACTGCCTCGCAGCCGTGAACAGCGTTGAAGAAACTCGTCACTTTCCAGATATGCCAGATTTACGTTGTCGGCCTGGAACGTCATGTCTCCTTTTTCGTTGCGCGTAATCTTGACTCCAACGTCTTCCAACAGGCGTATCTGGTTGTTTACATCCGCGATATCGGGAATGTTCTTGATACGGACAGGCTCCCCCGTCAGTAGGGTTGCACACAGCACCTGGAGCGCTTCGTTCTTAGCTCCCTGTGGCGTAATTTCGCCTTTCAAAGGGTGTCCGCCCTCAATGATAAATGCTGCCATATTGTGATTTTGTCTCAGTTTATTTTTTTCTTTCTATTGATACTAGTGCTTACTGCCTGTAGTGGGGCAAATTGATGTCCTTCCAGGGCACTGGCAACTGAGTCGTTGCAGTATTCTTGAATGTCACGCATGACCTTGTCCTCGCTCATAACATCAGGATTCCATGTAAAGAGACTCTGCTTCATCTGATTTGCTACCTTGCATGTCAGGGTATCACGTTCCTCGCCTTCAGGCATCTTGGCCAGTGTGTCCAGGGCCTGCTCTAGGATACGTCCGTAAAAGCGTGCGTGTATCCTACCCTGCGGGAGAGCCATAGGAGCAGGACGTCCTTCAACCTCTTCCTTCTTGATTATTTCCACGGGATAGTCAATGTCTAATTGGAAATCACTGATTACAGCCAGATGATTCCATAGTTTTTGCTGCACGTCAACATTTGCAAGCTTTTCCTGGGAGATATTAGCCATTATGGCAACAATTGCCTGTGCACATTGCTGACGATCCTCGCGGTCTTTGATACCTGTGCAGTGTTTAACCATATCCTGTACCACACGTCCGTATTCCGCCATTGCCATTTGCTGGCGTTCCGTATTATAGTCAATCTTGTTCATATCAGTTTCTTGGGTTTAGTCGCCTGAAAATCCTTCAGGTAGAAAGGTTCAAAGTATGCTGTGTCTGCAATACGGCCGGTGTGTATCCTCTGTTCTGCCAGTGGTGCCATGTTGGAAGCCAGCGGGTTGATATCCGGGATGAATATTGCATTCGGATGTGTTATAGCCTCCTTGCACTTTGCCGAGCCGTTGCCAAAGAATACCACAGGTCCGTGCTCTAAATAGTCCATGTACGTTTCTGTATCCACAATATCAGACTGAATGTCACGGACGCAATGCAGAGAACGGTCATATATTGCCGCATATACTTCCATGCGACGCGCATCAATCATTGGTACAAGTAGT
The DNA here is from genome assembly GCA_017617635.1 of Bacteroidaceae bacterium. Taxonomy (GTDB): domain Bacteria; phylum Bacteroidota; class Bacteroidia; order Bacteroidales; family Bacteroidaceae; genus Physcousia. Next base: position 22,654 of record JAFZVW010000023.1, read on the forward strand.
GAATCTTCAGGTATTTCCTCGTGATAGAGCAATACTGGTACACAAAGCAATTCCAATGTAGGGACGTTAATCAACGGTATGTTTCGTCCGTAAGCCACACCCTTTGCCATACTTACGCCAATACGCAGTCCTGTATAGCTTCCAGGTCCCTCGCTTACAGCCACAGCATCCAGTGGAATGGCATGACTCTCTGCAAAGCTCAGTGCATTCTGTGTGAAAACACCGCAATTAACCGCATGTGAAGGGCCGTTATAGTCCTCCTCATGGTATATTACATGATTATCCTCAGCCACAGCTATGCTGCATACCTCAGTACTCGTTTCTATGCTTAGGATTGTAGCCATCAGCTCAGAAAATTGCGTATTAGTTTCAGGGTTTTGGTCTTGGCTTCCTCCAGACTATCATTTACAATGACATGGTCAAACTGTGATGAGAATGTCATCTCGTATTCGGCCTTGTCCAGACGCATCTGTATCTGTTCTGCAGAATCTGATCCACGTCCCTCCAGGCGACGACGCAGTTCATCGATAGAAGGGGGCTGGATAAACAAGCTCATGGCATCCCCTCCAAACTGACGCTTAATGTTTATACCGCCTTTGACGTCAATGTCAAACACCACATTAATTCCTTTATCCAACTGAGCTTCTACCTGAGAGCGTAACGTGCCGTAGAAGCGGTCTTTGTATACTTCCTCGTATTCTAGGAATTCACCTGCTTCAATCTTGCTGCGGAACTGCTCGGGTGTCAGGAAGAAATACTCTACGCCATCCTGTTCCATTATGCCGTTGTTGCAGCGTGGCGGACGCGATGTTGCACTGATGCTGAACGCCATCCTCAACTCGGGATGTTCGTCCATAAGCCATTTTACTATAGTACTTTTCCCACTGCCCGATGGAGCGGAGAATATAAGACATTTTCCTTTCATGTTAAAGCACATTCAATACCTGTTCCTTAATCTGTTCTAGTTCGTCCTTCATACGGACAACAATCTTCTGCATTTCGGCTTGGTTGGATTTGGAACCTGTAGTATTTATCTCCCTGCCCATTTCCTGTGCTATGAACCCAAGTTTCTTGCCTTGTCCGGGTTCTCCTGCCATGGTTTCCCTGAAATATTCCAAGTGGTTGGCCAGACGCTGTTTCTCTTCGTTTATGTCCAGTTTCTCAATATAGAATATCATTTCCTGCTCCAGACGACCACGGTCATATTCCACTTCGGGGATTGATGAAAGTGCATCTGTAAGGCGCTGACGGATTTTCTCGGTGCGTATCTTTTCCCAAGGTCCTATACTCTGCAGCAATGTATCTATAGAATTCAGTTTTTCACTGAATTTCCTAGCCAATGCAGCTCCTTCCTGGGTTCGGAAATCCATCAGGCAATCTAAAGCCTCCTTGATTACCTTTGCAGCAATTGCCCACTCTTCAGCATCCAGTTCCTCCCTGCGTTCCTGGCTGTTCATGACGTCAGGCATACGCATGATTAAAGTCCACGGGTCCTTAGGCAATGGAATATCACGCTCCTCCGATATCTCGCAAATCTGCTTGTAGTATCCTGTTGCCATGGCTCCGTTTATTGTTGCGGTCACTGCAGTTTCGTCATACTCAATCCATAGGGCAAATTCAACTTTTCCTCGCTGTAATGCTGCAGAAATCATCGAACGGATTTCCATCTCCTTCTCACGATAGCTTGATGCTATTCGAGTGGACAAATCCAATGCCTTGCTGTTCAGTGATTTTATTTCAGCTGTGATCTTTTTATTCTGATATACGGCAGAAGCCTTGCCGTAACCGGTCATAGACAATATCATACGTCAGTTTTGCTATAAATTTCGTGCAAATATAATAAAAAATGCCCAAATTACCTATAAATGCCTACGAAATATGCTATTTCCTTAATATGTGTACAGCGATACTGCCCGATAGATTATGCCATACCGAGAATATGGCACCTGGGATTGCTGCCATAGGGTATATGGCGAAATGTGTTGTTGCGAGCGATGTGGCAAGTCCTGAATTCTGCATGCCTACCTCGATGCTGATGGCTGTGCGTTTGGCTGGAGACATGCGCATAATGCTTGCTGCTGTATAACCAAATGCCAGCCCCATAAGATTATGCAAAATGACTGCTAATGCAACATGCAGGCTGCATGAAAGGATGTTCTGTGCATTATGGGACACGATGATTCCGATAATAGAAGCAATGGCCAGTGTCGATACCATGGGCAGAATAGGTTTAATCTGCTTGCATAGATGGTTGAAATAATGATTTATTATTATCCCTGCTACTATGGGGATTATGACAACCTGAACTATGCTGGCGAACATTCCAATGACATCAATGCAAATTTCTCTTCCTGCCAGAAGGAAGACCAGGGCTGGTGTAGCTATCGGTGCGACTAGTGTGGATACTCCAGTCATGGCGACGCTTAGTGCAACGTCGCCCTTGGCAAGGTAGCATATAACATTACTGGCTGTTCCACCGGGGCAGCATCCCACTAGTATGACACCGATTGCCAGTTCCAATGGCAGATGCAGGCACTTGCACAATAACCATGCCGTTGTAGGCATTATAATGAATTGTGCCAGTTCGCCTACTATAATTTCCCGAGGACGCATCAATACCGGTTTGAAATCTGTTGCCTTCAAGGTCAGCCCCATTCCAAACATGACCACTCCAAGCATAGGGGTGATTGCTGATGTTGGTATCCAAGAAAAGGATGTGGGGCCTAATAGAGATAATGCAGAAACTGCCACTACTACGAGTGCCATGTTACTTGCTATTAAGTCGGCTAACTTGTACAACTTTTTCATTATTGTCGAGTTTTACAGAAAGAAAAAAGAACATAAACTATATGAAATTTCATAAGCCTATATTCTTTTCTTGTGGTAACCCGCTCGGGGTTCGAACCCGAGACCCCTTCATTAAAAGTGAAGTGCTCTACCTACTGAGCTAGCGAGTCAGCCTGTTTGCTTGCCTTCTGGGCTTAGCGGGTGCAAAGGTAATGTATTTTACTGAAACGGCAAAGAAAAATCCGGAAAAATGTGGGGAACTTGCTGCAAAAGGGTTGCCATTCCCATTGTCATTCGCCAGTTGATTTCGATACAGGGACAGATTTTGTCTGTGGCGGTGATGAGCATGTCTACACCGACAGGTCCATGATACCATGGAGCAATGCGGGGCAGGTTGGTCAGATACCAGTCGAGTGTTGGTTTGAGAACTTGTTCTTTTAGGGATGCTGGGATTTGAGGATTTGGGATATTGCGTAGATAATGGCCGTATTCATCGGTAATAAACATTGACAGTCCGAGGTATTTTATATTATGTTTTCTATCTATCATGAACTCCATTGCAAAGTCTTGCGCACGGTCCAGTTTGCGTTCTACGATTACGGCTCCTTGCTGCTTGAGGATGTTACGTACCCATCCTGTCCAGTTGGCGTTTTCGGTGGTCATAAGGCCCTTCCCGCTGGAACTCCATGGGGATTTCAGTATATAGTTGCGTTGTGGCTTATGGTGCGTGATGTCCGTTATTTCGTTAGTAGTATGGCAGACGTATGCTTCTAATCCTAACTGGCGCTGTATGGAGACTGTGGTTTGACGGCTTGAGAGCGTGCGAAGTTTCTGAAGCCACTGGCTTGATGGCATTTTTTCGGGGGGGAATCCCGCAAGTCGTAGCTGGTGTACTATGGCTGGTGACCATCCCCATGGAAATATCTCGAAGTCCTGGCCGGCAGGTATCCCTAAATTGTCGAAATGTGTTTCTCCGTCCCAGATGATATCTTCGGGAGATGCCCACTTTTCAGGCAGACGCCAGTTGGCTTGCCTGTATGTGCGGATATTGGCCGGTGGGGTGTAGCCAGGTGTGCCATTGGCAAGTGCCATGTCGTTTTCGGGATTGAATATATGTATCTTCATGATGCAAATTTAGGATTTTTGGATTGAAATGTTCTGATTTGTCGCCGTTTTTTTGTATTTTTGTCCACAAATATAGATGTATGAAAAGTATAGATTGTTTTATTCCATGGATTGACCGTTCTCAGGGTGGAGCTACGGAAGAAGAGTTGCAGAAGGAATCGCTGGTAGGTAATGTATATCATATTTCGGATAGCGTAGGAGATACGCGCACCATCAGGGAGATTGCTTCGCTTTCCACAGCCCCGTATACGCTTATATATACAAAATATGACACTCTGCGCTTGGGTTACCATGCGTTGGAGCGTATGCTGACTGTGATGGAGGACAATGGCGCAGATATGGCCTTTGCAGATCACTATATAATGACCCCGGATGGCAGGTGTGAAACCATGCCGTTGATTGATTATCAGGAGGGCAGTATTCGTGATGATTTCCAAATGGGAAGTGTTCTGCTTTTCAGGACCGGAATACTGAAGCGCTATGTGGATGAAGAAACGGCGCATCATTATAGTTTTGCTGCATTTTATGATTTACGCCTATATGTAAGCAGGCGGTGTGTTCCGTTGCATGTCAAGGAGTTTCTGTATACCGAGGTGGAGAACGACATGCGCCTGTCTGGGCAGAAACAGTTTGATTATGTGGATCCGCGTAACCGTGCGCGTCAGGTGGAAATGGAGCGTGCCGCTACTAGGCATCTGCGCGCGATAAATGCGTATCTTCATCCAAGTGAATTTGATGTGATTGATTTTGCGGCAGCTCCAGATTTTGCTGTTGAGGCCACTGTTGTCATTCCTGTGCGTGACAGGGCAAAGACTATTGCAGACGCAATAGAAAGCGTGTTGAAGCAGGAGACGACCTTTGAATTCAATCTGATGGTGGTCGACAACAGAAGTACCGATGGTACGACGGAGATAATTGACCGCTATGTGAATGATGGTTGTGTTATACATATTATTCCTGAACGTGGTGACTTGGGAATAGGTGGATGCTGGAATCGTGCAGTGCATGATGAACGCGTGGGCAGGTTTGTTGTCCAGTTGGATAGCGACGACCTGTATAGTGGTACAGATACGTTACAGCGTATTGTGGATAAGTTCTACGAGGATAATGCTGCCATGGTAATCGGATCGTACCGTATGTGCAATTTCCAGTTGGAGACTTTGCCTCCTGGATTGATAGACCATAAGGAATGGACTCCTCAGAATGGCCGTAACAATGCCTTGCGTATCAATGGTCTGGGTGCACCGCGTGCATTTTATACTCCGGTATTGAGGGATATTCAGATACCGAATACGTCGTATGGCGAGGATTATGCTTTGGGCTTGATGATAAGCCGCCGTTATCGTATTGGTCGTATATATGATGAACTGTATCTGTGTCGTCGTTGGGATGGTAATAGTGATGCGGCTCTGAATCAGGACAGGATAAATGCAAATAATTTGTATAAAGACCAGTTGCGCACGTCTGAAATAAGGGCACGAAGGCAATTAAACGAGATGTGGCAACATAGGGTTACGGCTGAGGAGATTGAGGACTTTTTTGAGCAGGAGTTAGACGGCTGGGAAGATGCGGCTCAGAGTTATCATGACTTGAAGAATGTGCAAACACGAGAATTGACTGTAGATGGCATTTCAGCAGATGGTAACAAGATTCGTGAAATTCGTTTGGCTTGTCAGTGGAATCCTGCGCGTATGGTGTCTACGGGTGCAAATATTGACAGGAAAGTGATAGAGGCGCGTCCGTGTTTTCTTTGTGACCATAACCGACCTGTGGAGCAGCACTCGTTGATGACGGAAAAGCATTATCAGATTCTGGTGAATCCGTTCCCGATATTGCCAATGCATTTTACAATATCGGCCAGACGTCATGTTAAGCAAAGTATATGGAGCCATTTCGGAGCAATGCGCAATCTGGCATGGAATATGCCAGACCAGATAGTATTCTATAACGGTCCTGTGTGTGGGGCGTCGTGTCCTGATCACATGCATTTGCAATCAGGAAGTCGAGGAGTGGTCCCTTTGGAACGTGATTGGAAAATGTATGAGAGCCGTCTGAGGAAAATATATCCTTTGACAGGTGTCCAGGCGGCAGCCATGCATGAGGCAGGTAACACCAGTGATATGTGCGGGTTATATGTTTTGGAAGGATATGTGTGTCCTGTGTTTGTGATACGATCAATGCCTACGGAGCCAGATAATATTCTTTGTCAACGTATTTATAAGGCTTTGCCTATTATAGATGGAGAGGATGAACCGCGGATGAATTTAGTATCTTGGCGCCAGGACTGTGGCGCTGAGCGTGAGGACGAAATAGTAACTTTGATTTTCCCTCGCAAGAAGCACCGCCCGGACTGTTATAGTGCCGTGGAGCACCAGTGTATGGTTTCTCCGGGTGCATTGGATATGTGCGGGCTGTTGATAACTCCGCGTGAAGAGGATTTCAAAACTCTTACGCCTGAATGTGCGGCGTCTATCCTGCAGGAGGTTACAATGACATTCAAGGAACTTGAACCTGTCATCAAAAAGGTTTCGGGTGAGGAGAATTTTATTGAACATAAATCAAAATCTGAGAATAATGGCGCTCAGTCCGTTGCGGAGAAGTCCGATTGTGATAATGTGGTTTCCGTGGGTATAATGTATGGTGAATCTATAGACTTTGTGCTGAACGGAGAGTATATGGCAAAGGGACGGAATGTCGCTGGAAACCAAAATGTTGTGCTTGAGGACGGGTCATTACGCTGGGGGGGACAGTTATATCGCGAACTGGTGTTCAGACCTGTTGAGAAGTATGGAACATTCAGTTTGCATGGTGTGACAATAGGTGTTAAATTTCATTGGGAACGTCAGGAGACCCAGACTTTTCAGGGAACGCTTAGGTTGATGGTGGATGAGGATAAGATTGTGGCCATAAATATCTTGCCAATTGAAGATTATCTAGTCAGCGTAATTTCCAGCGAGATGAGTGCAACTTGTAATTTGGAATTTCTGAAGGCTTCGGCCGTAATATCAAGGAGTTGGTTATATGCTCAGATTGAGAAACGCAAGCATCTTGGTACGGAACCATCCGCTTCTTTTGCTTTTTCTAAGACGGAGAATGAGATAGTCCGGTGGTACGACCGTGAGGATCATACAGTATTTGATGTATGTGGAGATGATCATTGCCAGCGTTATCAGGGTGTTACGCGTGCTGCATTGCCTCAGGTTCGTGAAGCTGTTGAAGCTACGCGTGGTCAGATTTTAACTTATAAAGGAAAAATATGCGATGCACGGTTCAGTAAGTGTTGTGGAGGACGCACTGAAGAATTCAAATACGCTTGGGAGAATGTGACCAAACCTTATTTGCAAAGCATTGAAGATCCTTATTGTAATACTGATGATCGTGAGATACTTGGTGAGATCCTGAATGACTACGATAGGGAAACAGTAGACTATTATCGTTGGGAAGTACATATCTCTCAGCAGGAATTACATGATTTGCTTCTTGAAAGACTAAAGATAGAATTTGGTACGATACAGTCATTGGATGTAGTTGAGCGTGGTCCAGGTTACCATATCAGTAAGATTAAGATTTGTGGTACTCTGCACGCCCTGACCTTAGGTAAGGAACTGGAAATTCGCCGGGCACTGAGCAGAACTCACCTTTTATCCAGTGCGTTTGACGTTCAGGTGGTAAAGGACGGTTTCATCTTGCATGGTCGCGGATGGGGACATGGCGTGGGTATGTGCCAGATAGGTGCTGCAGTAATGGGGCGTCATGGTTATTCCTATATTGATATTCTGCATCACTATTACCGTGGTGCGGAAGTAACGGTAAAGTCATGAAGAAGCAGGATGTAATAATGGTGGACACGCTTTCGGATTGTCTGATCAAAGCAGTGTCGGCAGTCAATTTTGACCGTCTGTTCTGTCTGACAGATACGACTACATTACAGTTATGTTGGCCTTTGATTAGCGATGTGCCTGTGATGCAGGGTGCTGTGATGATTACGATTGGAGCTACCGATAAAAACAAAACAATAGAGTCACTGATGCATGTCTGGGAATCTTTGCAGAAGGGTGGTGCTACACGTCATTCGCTATTGATTAATCTGGGGGGCGGTATGGTTACTGATCTGGGCGGTTTTGCTGCCAGTACGTTCAAGCGTGGAATAAAGTATATCAATATTCCTACGACTTTGCTTTCACAGGTTGACGCATCTGTAGGTGGCAAGACCGGTATTAATTTTGGTGGACTGAAAAATGAAATAGGTGTATTTAACTTAAGTGAGTCAGTCTTGTTGGCTCCTGACTTTCTGCGTACTTTAGATGATGACAACCTGCTCTCTGGTTATGCCGAAATGCTGAAGCATGGGCTTTTGGACAGGCAGGAACATTTGACAGAACTTCTTGCTTTTGATCCGACAACAGTTCGTGGAGGTGATGTGGCTATAGAGCAGCAACTTGTACAGATGGTGGGGCGTAGCGTTGCAGTCAAGGAGCGTATTGTTGAGGAGGATCCCACAGAGCATGGTATTCGTAAGGCCTTGAATCTTGGTCATACGGCAGGACATGCCATAGAGAGTCTGGCCATGGAAGAAAACCGCATGGTCCTGCATGGTTATGCTGTTGCATGGGGCTTGATAATGGAACTCTATTTGAGTGCCGTGAAATGTGGATTCCCCAGTGATGTATTCCATCAGGTAGAGACTTATGTCCGTGAGTATTATGGTAAGTTCCATTATGACTGTAAACATTATGACCGTCTTATTGATTTTATCAGGCATGACAAGAAGAATGTTGGAGAGACCATGAACTTTACACTATTGGGCGGTATTGGTGATATTCGTATAAATCAGTCATGTAGCAAGGAGGAAATTGATCAGATGCTGGATTATTACAGGGAGAATTGACCCGCTGATTAAACCATTTGTTGATTGTACTGTCAAAACCAGGTATCACAATTCTTTTTATATGCGTAATTTATTATTGGTTATAGCCTTGTTATGTGCTTTTACCTCGGCTTTTGCACAGAAGATAAATGTTACAGGCAAGGTTACAGAGAAGGCTACCGGTGAGGTGTTGCCTGGTGCTACAGCAGTATTGCTTAGTATAAAAGATAGTGCAAGGGTAAGCGGAGCTGCATCCAAAGACGATGGATCGTTTGCTATTCCCGGGGTAGCAGCAGGCAGTTATATCCTTAAGGTTTCGTACATTGGATATAGCAGTGTCTACCGCAACATTACCCTTTCAGCAAAACATAATCCACATACTGTGGGTGTGGTTGCTTTGTCTGATGATGCGAAGATGATGAAGGAAGCCAACGTTGTCGCTCGTCTTGCCCAAGTTGAGATGAAGGCTGATACTTTTGTATATAATGCAGATGCATACCGTTTGCCTGAGGGAGCGGCATTGGAGGACCTTGTGAAGAAACTGCCTGGTGCGGAAGTTGATGATGACGGCAAGATAACCATAAACGGCAAGGAAGTCAAGAAGATTATGGTAGATGGCAAGGAGTTCTTCGGCAATGATACAAAGATGTCTATGAAGAATCTGCCGACCAAGATGATAAATAAGATTAAGGCATATGACAAGAAAAGTGACTATAGCCGTATTACGGGCATTGATGATGGTGAGGAAGAAACTGTTCTTGACCTGACTGTCAAGAAGGGAATGAAACAGGGATGGCTTATTAACCTTGATGGTGCGTATGGTACGAAAGACCGTTACAGCGCAAAGGCCAATGTAAACCGTTTTATGGATAATTATCAGTTTAGCGTTATTGGAAGTGCCAACAATGTAAATGATGCAAGCATGCCTGGCGGTTGGGGTGGACGTGGTAGCCGTGGTGGTGGCGGAGTTGTCTGCAGCCAGATGCTGGGTGTCAATTTTGCATGGGAGAATGGAAAGAAGGACTATACTGCGGGGTTGCTGAAGATTGGAGGCAATGCCCGTTTCAGTCGTACAAGCACTGAGAGTTCCAGTCGTACCAATAGCGAGTCGTTTATGGGTGGCGGGACCAGTACATGGACTAATTCTTTATCTAATAGCCTTGCCAACAATTGGAATTTAGACGCCAATTTCCGTTTGGAGTGGCAGCCTGACTCCATGACAAATATTTTGTTCCGTCCTAATTTTTCTCATTCTGAGAGTAATGGTAACAGTGAATCGCTTTCCGTGAATTTCGATAGCGATCCATATAATGCAGGAATGAATGATCCTCTGCAGGAGTATAAGGAAGAGACCGATGATGGAGAGTTGAAATATAAGGACATTATAGTCAACAGCAGCATTAGGAACACACTTTCTCTTTCATATACCAATACCGTAGACGGAAATTTGCAGGTAAATCGGAGATTGGGTAAGCCTGGACGCAATATTACAATGAACGTAGCAGGGCGTTATTCCAATACGCAGAGTAAGAGATGGAACGAGTCTTTGGTCAAGTACTTCAAGACTGGTATCCAAACTTATACCAATCGCCTGACAATTCAGCCGAGTACCAGTTGGAATGTAAATACAAGGTTAAGTTACACCGAGCCTTTGACCAGTGAGTTGAGTCTGCAGACCAGTTATCAGTTTCAGTACAGGTTTTCTAATACAGACAAAAGGATGTATAATCTGCATGATCTTCTTCAGGAATATCTGGATGATGGAACATTGGAGAATCTTACTGATGAACAGCGTTATCTGGGTATTATCCCTGGTTTGGATATGCTGGAGCTTATCAGGGATGTACAGAATTCGCAGTATGCAACATATAACGAGTACAACCACGATGCACAGATAATGTTCAGGTATACTCGAAAGTTCAGTGATATCAGCGACTTGCGTTTCAATGCAGGTTTGTCTTTTCAACCGCAGACAACGGATTTGGACTATGAGAAGAATGGCGATATAAGAAAAGTGACCCGCAATGTGTTCAATTGGGCTCCGCGTGTGTTTGTAAGATATAAGATAAATAAGACCAGTCAGTTTAATGTCCGTTATAACGGAAGTATGAGCCAGCCCTCTATGACCAATATGCTTGACATTATAGATAATACCAATCCACAGAATGTCAGTATCGGTAATCCTGAGTTAGAAAGCAGTTGGAGCAATCGTTTCTCGTTGTTCTATAATTCTTATTTGACAGAGAAACAAATGGGTTGGAGTGCTAATCTTAATTTCAATCAGACCAGTCGCAGCACTTCTACAGCCAGTATCTATGATCAGGAGACAGGTAATCGTTATAGTCGTCCGATGAATATTGACGGTAATTGGAATGCGGGTAGCAATTTTATGTTCAATACGGCAATGGGTCAGGCTAAGAAGTGGAATGTCAGTTTAAATGCCAACCTTTCATACTATCGTAACGTGGGTTTTACCAGTAATAAGCTAGATGTCGTTGATTTGATGAACAGGGCATATCATGACGGACAGTCACACGCATTGCCGTCGACAACAGAAGATATGGCTGTGTTGTTCAAATATGCAGATGATAACAACCTGCTTCTTAAATCTGTAACCAAGACCATAAATCTCGGTGAAAGCCTTAGGCTGAATTATCGTGCCGAGTGGGGAGAGAAGGGATCGGTAGAGATAGGCGTAAATGGTGGCTTCAACTACCAGCACTCGCGTAATGATCAGAATACCAGGGCAAATATGGATACATGGAATTTCAACTATGGTGGTAATCTGGTTGTGTCTGCTCCATGGGGTATGCAGTTGACAATGGATTGCGGACCCAATTATCGCCGTGGTTATGAGGATGAGACCATGAATACCACCGAGGTTATTTGGAATGCACAGCTGTCACAGTCATTCCTGAAGAACAATGCGCTGACACTCAGTGCACAATGGTTTGATATTCTGGGACAGCGCAGTAATATTTCGCGTAACATCAGTGCTACTATGCGTAGTGATACTGAGACTAATGCCATTAATTCATATGCAATGTTCCATATTATATATAAACTGAACCTTGTCGGAAATAAGGAGGCGCGTGATGCAATGCGCAGGCCCGGTGATAAACTTGAATTAAGACCAGGTGATTTGCCTACAGGAGGCAACCGCAATGGTTCTGGCGATCGTCGTCCTTCAGGTGGTTTCGGAGGTTTCGGTGGCAGGATGTAAAAAAGTGGAATTGATTGACTACCGGAATAAACTGAAATTTACGCTGCCATAGACACGATGGTCGACAAAGCGCGGGTGGTCGCTGAAGTCATGGTCTTTTCCGTGTTCAACTATTAGCAGACCGTCTTGTGCAAGTAAGCCGTGCATGAGTATCATGTCTGGAAGTTCGTGAATTTCCTTCAGTATGTATGGAGGGTCTGCGAAAACGATGTCAAATTTGTCCCGGCATGTATTGATGTATTTAAATACATCGCCTCGGACAACGATTGCATTGGTATCCTGCAGTTTATCCAGGAATCCCTGAATGAAACGACAGTGTAGAGCTTCTTTTTCAATACTGATTACGCGCGAGCATCCGCGCGATAGTAGTTCCAGGGTAATACTTCCTGTGCCGGCGAACAAATCCAGTGCCTTAGGCTTTTTCCCCCAATCGATGTATCCGTTCAGTACATTGAACAGATTTTCTTTGGCAAAGTCAGTAGTGGGGCGTGCCTTGAATGTGCGTGGTACGTCAAAATGCCGTCCTTTGTATTTGCCGGTAATTACTCTCATTTGTGTTATGTGCTGTCCGACGCTTCGTGTTGTCTGATGCTAAAGAGGAATTGTTTTAGTCTGTACATTTGCAATGAAATCCCTTGCAAGGGTTAGTAACTCCTTTTTAGTATTATACAGGGTACATGTGTCATGATGTGCGTCTAAGTTGAACAGTTTCCAGATGTACAGGAGGAAATATAACTGGTCTTCTGGCTTGGTGGCCTGAAATGAATTGGCATATGTAAGATGCCCTCGTTGCAGCTGTATTATGAAAATCTGGTTGTCCAAAGATATTGCATGGAAACTAAGTGGTTTCGTGCTCCCTTGTTGGGTTTCTGAAATGTGTTGCAGTACAGTTCCGTATAAACTCTGGATAACAGCACTGGGGTAGTGCTGATGCAGAGTGGCTTCGATTTGTGGAGAGAGGGTGAAAAGTTCAACAACCTCCAGTGCAGGAAGTACCTGAAACTTCATGTCTTCGCGCTTGACTCCAGTTCCGTGGTATGCTGTGCGGTATATAGCCAGCATGTCGTCACGCCGGAATTCATCCAAAGGAAGTCGTGTAGACGGTGTTGCAACCAGCATGTTTACACGCTCATAACAATGTCCTGATATGCGCTTGCTGCTCAAACCTCTTTCTAAAGCAGTATGTGCTTCTTCACCATCCTGTAATTTGATGTCTTCCTGTAGAATTACACTCCCACTTTCCGTGCTTTGGACATAAAAAGAAAATCCATCCGCATGGTGGCGGATGGATAGACTATAATTCAGAAGAGATTTATTCCCAGTTACCGGCATTGTTGTTCCAACCATTACCTGCTTCACCGATACGCAGACCTGCATATGCACCTTTCTCCTCAGCTTCTTCTGTGCGGTTGTAGATCATACGCTCGCCACGTTTGCCAAGACCCTTCAGATAACTTCTGAATGGAGCATTGCATTCCATTACCTGAATGATGGCACCGCTCTTGGTGGTATTAGGAATTGCCACTATCTCAAAAGTATCACCTTCTGCAAAAGGTATATAGCGCAGAGAATCGATGGTCTGGAGAGAAATACCTTTTTTCGCATACAGACTATCATACAATGATGTCCATATTGTGTCGCGCTTGAATCCCTCAAGACCATTTGCAGCGATTTCCGCCTGATTGCCATTGCGTACGATAGCTGCGGCTTTAGTCTCCGTCAATCCTTTCTCCATCTGTGCATCGCTTAAGACTCCTTCTTTGAGCACGAGTGGTAGCTTGCCTGTCTTTATGAAATTGATAAGCACATTCCAGTCTGCACAATATTCACCTTCTTCGCTCTGCTGCTTGTATGCTTCCTCAGCATCACGAATCTGTAGGAGACGTTCCTTTACTATTGCCTCACGTGCCTCTACGGTTGCATTGAAATCCTGGTCGTCCTGAATGCTGCGCCAGCAGATGAACAACAAAAGCAGAGCGCAGACGCCAAGCAATACATTAATTCTCTTTTTCATGTGTTTATTTCGTTTTATTTTTGTACATTCGCATGACAAAAGTAGTAAAAAGAATTCAATATTCCTTTCATTCGATGATTTTTTTGTAAAATATTTATGATTACGAATGATTTAATGTCCCTTGTGCGTGCTAATTTCATGCATACACCTACCCATGAGCAGGAAGCAGTTATGGATATGTGGTGCCGTTTTCTTCTTGCCAGAGACGAGGAAAGTATATTCTTGTTGCGGGGATATGCCGGGACAGGAAAAACTAGTTTGACGGGTGCATTGGTACGAACCCTGGAACAATTAAAGCAGCGTTTCTGTCTTTTGGCTCCAACTGGCCGTGCTGCCAAGGTGATGGCTTTATATTCGGGCTTTACCGCTTCTACTATCCACCGCAAGATATACAGACAAAAGGTATTCGGTCAGGATATTTTCGATCCGGTCCCTAACCTGCAATCGGATACTTTGTATATAGTTGACGAAGCTTCTATGATTTCCAACGATGGCCTTTCCGGCAGTATTTTTGCGGATGGCCGGTTGTTGGATGATTTGATTCAATATGTTTACAGTAAAGAGGGTTGCCGCCTGATACTAATCGGTGATAATGCTCAGTTGCCTCCTGTCGGGGAATCAGAAAGCCCTGCATTAAGTATTTCCAACCTGTCGGGGTATGGTTTGAATGTAATGCATGCAGAACTGACCGAGGTGGTACGTCAGGCGAAGGATTCGGGCATACTATGGAATGCCACGTGCCTTCGGATGTATTTATGTCAGGCAGTATCGTCTTTGCCTAAGATATATTTGGGCTATCCTGATGTCAAACTTATCCCGGGTAGTGAGTTGATAGAGGCGCTTGAAGATAGCTATGACCGGTGTGGACAAGATGGGACTATAATTATAACACGGAGTAATAAGCGTGCCAATATATATAACCAAGGGGTACGTAACCGTATTCTGTGTTATGAAGAGGAATTGACAGGAGGGGACATTGTAATGGTTGCCAAGAACAAATATGTCCAATCAGAGATGTCGCTTGATGGAATTGAGAAAACCAATCGAATTGACATTATTGCCAATGGTGAAATGGCTGTTGTTAAAAGGGTATGTCATTTTCGTGAATTCTATGGTTTCAGATTTGCTGACGTAACATTACAGTTGACAGATCATACTGATGGCGAAATGGATAATGAACTTGATACGGTTGTTGTTCTTGATACACTCCATTCCGATGCACCTTCGCTGACCCAATCCCAACAAAAGGTTCTGTTCGAGCGTGTTTGTGAGGATTATCAGGAAATACGCAACAAACGTGAGTTAATGAAGGCTGTGAAAAGTAATCCGTACTATACTGCCCTGCAGATAAAATATGCATATGCAGTAACGTGTCACAAAGCGCAGGGAGGTCAGTGGGATGATGTGTACATTGATCAGGGATATATGGCTAATGATGTGCTTTGCGAAGACTACATACGTTGGTTATATACCGCTATTACTAGGGCAGCCAGATGCGTGTATCTTGTTAATTGGCCTGAAAATCAGATTATTCATCCAGAGTAGGCTCAACAACAAATTTCAGCGTGGTATATTCGTCTGTAGTGCTACACCATACATATTCTGATATTGCCTGCGGTTGTGCTGCAATAATTTCGGAAATTAAATCCGAACTGTATTTAGCTTGAATATTTGCAAAACAGTTTTCGACACATTGGTCAAATGCTTCCTCGGCTTCGGTAGGGCTATTATATACCTTACGAGTTGTTGCATCAGTTTCCTCATAGTCAAAATCTTGAAACTCAAAGTCTTGCTGTGCACGGATAATTACTGCATGCCATACGGTTAGTGCTTCGTAAGACAACTTGTCGTCGTTTTTGAAATCAGTACTCTTCAGCTGTACTTCACCGGGTAGCAAATCATACTTTTCCTTGGAGCAACTGGTTGTTGCAAAAATGATTACAGCGACGGAAAAAATGGCCAATATATTTTTCATGTCAATTCTATTTAATTCTTGTCAGGTGCAAATATAATAAATAAAACGAGAAAGATGAGTTGTAGAGGCTTATTTTATATACAATCTTGTGGCATCTGTACTCTACATCAGCGAAATGATGTGGCGCGCAGCAATTTCAGCCGTGTTATACTTGCCTAATATCTTCCTCATCTGCTGGTATCCAGTCAATATATCATCGCGCTTGTCACCGCCAGGCAGTATACGCTCCAGTTCCTTTTGGATGTTCTGTGGAGTTGCGTCGGATATAAGCAATTCTTCTACTAGACCTCGCTGTAAAATCAGATTTACAAGAGAAACATATTTGATTTTCAATACAATATGCCTCAAAATGTTGGTAATGTGTTGAAAATGCGTTCTATAGCATACTACTTGCGGTACTCCCAGCAATGCAGTTTCCAAGGTTGCGGTTCCGCTCGTTACCAGTGCTGCTGTTGAGTATTGTAATGTCTGGTAGGTTGCATCCTTGATTATTTTAATTGGGTAGCCGGCAGTTATTCCGTGTAAAAGAGTGTCTTCAATTGTCGGTGCAGCTGCAAGGACTATCTGGTAATCCATGGAATAGTGGGAAGCTGCCTTTAACATATGTTCCAAGTTCAATTTTATTTCCTGCTTTCTGCTCCCGGGCAAAATCGCGATTATTGGCCTTTCGTCCAGACCGTGCTGCTTGCGGAATGTCGTTGAATCGGTATTGTTTTCTTTTAGGAATCTGTCAATCTCCTCGGCAGATGGATTTCCTACATATCTGACATTGTGATAATTGTGCTGTTCAAACCAATCTTTCTCAAATGGCAGTATGGACAATATAGCAGTTATATTGCGATGTATTTCTTTTATGCGTCTTTCTTTCCATGCCCATATTTTGGGTGAGATGTAATAAAAAACAGGAATATCTGTGTTCTTGCGGACAAAATTTGCAATTTTTAGGTTAAAACCAGGGTAGTCAATGAGAATGATGCAATCAGGCTTCCAGTTAATTATCTCTTTTTTGCACGCTTTTATACCATTTAATATTTTGCGGAGGTGCATAATGACTGCGACATAGCCCATGTATGCCAGTTCCGGATGGTAGTAATAATTGAGCTGTGCTTCCGGATCCTGAATCTTGAGTTGTTCTATAAGTCGGGTAGCATGCAGGTCGCCGCTTGCTTCACCTGCAATCAGAAAGTAACGCATAGTCAGTCATGTCCAGTTTCAGCGGTGTGACAGAGGCCATATCGTGGTCCAATGCCCAATAGTCTGTGTCTTCGGCATCTGGTTCCAGATTTTCGAAGATGCCGGACAGAGTATATGTATGAGTTTTGTTCTGTATGCTTTTTTTTCTGGTTTCATCGATATTTGTCTCTACCCATTCTGTGTGCCATATACCTTTGGCCATACGGCATAAACTGGTTCCTTTCAAAGTTTGTACCTCAGGGAAATTGATATTGAGACAACTGCCCCTTGGCAGACCTTCATTCAGGATTTTACCAATCCAGTGCCGTATAACTTGCTCGTAAGGGGTAAAATCACATTGTTTGTTGCGTGTACGCAGGCTGAATGCAATTGCCGGGTATCCTTTGAGACATGCTTCTACAATAGCTCCTACCGTTCCGCTGTAGAAAAGCGATACAGATGCATTGTCTCCGTGGTTGATTCCACTTAAAACTAACTCAGGGGTGCGTGGCAGAATTTTTTCATGTGCGATCTTTATACAATCAACAGGTGTTCCTGTGCAACTGTATACAGCGATGTTCGCTTTATATCCTGCTTTGCAGGCTTGCTCAGATGAAATCCTCTCTACTGTCACAGGTGTAGCTGGTGTTATGCTACATGCGGCTCCAGAGCGCCCGTGACATGGCGCCACCACGATGACCCGACCCATTGTGGATGCTATGCGTGAAAGGATTTTTATGCCTTGCATATCCCATCCGTCATCGTTTACTATCAATATTAATTTCTCCATATTCGGGATGTAAAAGTAATAAAAAAGGTTTAAATGAAGATTGTTCTCATGGATTTTTTGTATATTTGTACACGAATTTAATAATTATGGATTTTCCATATAGACAAATAATATACAACTGATGAGTAAGATTATTGCCTTGGCTAACCAGAAAGGTGGTGTGGGAAAAACGACTACCAGTATGAATCTAGCTGCTTCTTTGGCAACTTTGGAAAAGAGAGTGCTGCTAATTGATGCCGATCCTCAGGCAAATGCCTCAAGTGGTTTGGGCGTTGACAGTACACAGGTTGATTGCACTATATACAACTGCTTGACGGATGATATAGAAGCCCGGGAAGCAATCTATTGTACGGATGTGGAGAATCTGGACATACTGCCCAGTCATATTGATCTGGTAGGTGCAGAAATTGAGATGCTCAATCGCAAACAGCGTGAACGAATACTTAGAAACCTTCTACAGCCCGTAATGCCGGATTACGACTATATATTGATAGACTGCAGTCCTTCGCTAGGTCTTATTACTGTCAATGCCTTGACTGCCGCAGATAGCGTGATTATTCCCGTTCAGTGTGAGTATTTTGCCTTGGAGGGTATAAGCAAGTTGCTGAATACTATCAAAATAATAAAGGCAAAACTTAATCCTGCATTGGAAATTGAGGGTTTTCTCCTGACAATGTATGATAGCCGTTTGCGTCTGGCCAATCAGATTTATGATGAAGTCAAGCGACATTTTCGTGAGTTGGTTTTCAAAACTGTGATTCAGCGTAATGTGCGTCTTTCCGAGGCACCGAGCCATGGTCTTCCGGCACTACATTATGATGCAGACTCCATAGGCGCTCGCAATTATCTGGCTTTGGCACAGGAAATTGTAGAAAAGAACGAGAAATAATGGCGATAAAGAAGAAATATGCCACGTTGGGCCGTGGACTTGATGCGCTGATTGGCGCAGAAAATGTATCTCCTGCAGGGAGTGGTAGTATAAATGAAATTCCGGTTGATAAGATAAAGGCTAATCCTAATCAGCCGCGTCGCGAATTTGACGAGGAGACGTTGGCTGAACTTTCTGCCAGTATTCGTGAGTTAGGTATAGTACAGCCTATTACCCTGCGTGACCAGGGAGATGGAACATACCTGATTATTGCAGGTGAGCGTCGTTGGCGCGCATCGCAGTTAGCGGGTTTGGCAACAATTCCGGCATATGTGCGTACTGTGGATGACGAGAATATGATGGAGATGGCCCTGATAGAGAATATTCAGCGCGAAGATCTTAATTCGATGGAGATAGCTTTGGCCTATCAGAATCTTATGGAGCAATATCATCTTACGCAGGAACGTCTCAGCGAGCGTGTGGGAAAAAACCGTTCAACCGTTACTAATTATCTGCGACTTCTCAAATTGCCTGCAACAATTCAGTTAGCACTTAAGCGCCGGGAACTGGAGATGGGACATGCGCGTGCTTTGCTTTCCCTGAATAGTGCTAAGCAGCAGCTGGATATGTACGAGGAAATAAAAAAACGCTGTTTGAGTGTCCGTGCGGTAGAGCAGGCGGTGCGTGATTTGCGTAATGGCGAACGTTCCGATAATGCCAGTGCCAGTCATAAGAGAAGTGGTAAATTGGCTCAGGAATATAATATTTTGCGCGATAGCCTAAGCCGTTTTTTCCGCACCAAGGTACAACTGTCGTGCTCAGATAACGGCAAGGGCAAAATAACGATTCCTTTCGCCAATGAGGCCGAAATGATACGAATTATAGAACTCTTGGACAGACTGAAGTGAAAATGCGCAGTCTGTGTATCCATATTTTGGCTGTTTTTGCAGTGTCTTTTTTGTCGCTGCTGTCTGTTGGAGCACAGGAGGTTGAACTAAAGCCAATTGAGTCGCATGTGGTTGATACACTGATGCTGGATTCCGTCATCTCCGTTGTTGTCGATTCTGTGCAAAATGATTCACTGTTAGCCGCACCTGACACGGTTCCGGACAAATATCAATCGTGGAAACCGGATCCCATACGTGCTATGTGGCTTTCAATGGTGTTTCCAGGCGGAGGTCAGATATATAATCGCAAGTTTTGGAAATTGCCTATTGTTTACGGAGGAGTTTTAGGATGTATATATGCGATTACATGGAACGGTCAGATGATGAAAGACTATTCACAGGCATGGCAGGATATTACGGATGATGATCCAAATACCAAGAGCTATGAGGAGATGCTTCCGTTAAACTATCCAATATCTGGTCGCGAAAGCCAGTTGGCGGACATGTTCAAGCGCAAGAAGGATTTTTATCGGCGTTATCGTGACTTGAGTATATTCTTTATGGTAGGAGTCTATATACTGAGTGTTGTGGATGCCTATGTCGATGCAGAGTTAAGTACATTTGATATAGGCAAGGATCTCTCTATGCAGTGGAAACCTACATTCATTAAAAACATGGCTTCAACCGATAACAGCATGTTTGGCTCACCTGCTATATCGTTGACGTTGACCTATTAGCGAAAGACAAACACTTACTTATTGATACTGGATATGAAGATAAGATTTTATATAGTATTTCTGTCAATGTTGGCCATCGTGTCAACACTTTTGGCACAGAAGACGGTTACTGTATACGATTCCAATATAGGGAAGGACGAGACAATGGATCTGCCTGAAGGTATGCTTGATGCGCAGATTGACAGTATGATGAGAGAGTGGAATGCACGTGTGTATCTAAATTATGACGGTGCGAATTGTTTCTCAACCGGCGAAAACAAAACCTACAGTCCTGAAGAATATGAGCGTCGCCTGAATAATCTCCCAAATGTTATAGCGATGCCGTACAATTCAGTTGTCCAGAAGTTTATAGACCAATATTGTGAACGTATGCGCCGCTCAGTGTCAATAATGCTTGGAGCGAGTAATTTCTATACACCTATTTTCGAGGATGCATTGGAATCATACGGAGTGCCGTTGGAACTCAAATACCTTCCGATTATTGAGAGTGCTCTGAATCCAGGTGCCACAAGTCGTGTCGGAGCAGCCGGACTTTGGCAGTTCATGCCAACTACAGGAAAGAAATATGGATTGGAGGTAACCAGCCTAATTGATGAGCGTCGTGATCCAATTAAGGCGAGTTATGCGGCAGCACGGATGCTCAAGGAACTTTACAGGATTTTCGGTGACTGGACCTTGGTCATTGCATCATACAACTGTGGCCCTGGTAATGTCAGCAAAGCCATCAGGAGAGCAGGCGGAATTAAGGATTATTGGACAATTTACCCCTATTTGCCCAGAGAGACGCGCGGTTACGTGCCCGCTTTTATTGCTGCAAATTACATTATGAACTACTATTGCGAGCACAATATCTGTCCTGCCGAGACTCGTTTACCTTTGGGGACAGATACCATTATTGTTACAAGTGATGTCAATTTGGAAACTGTCAGTCAGCGTTGCAATATCGAATTGGATGAGCTGAAGGCGTTGAATCCCCAATATCGCACAAATCGGGTGCCTGGTGGTGCCAAACCTTGTGTTCTGCGTATGCCAATGGATGCAATCAATGCTTTTATCGAGGCTGGTGACAGCATCTATGGCGCCACACAATCCAAACGAATGTCTGCAAGTGATGCGGGACAAGTAGTCGACGATGCAGGTATGACAGCAGAAGTTGATATGGAAATATCCAAACGCAAAAGTTCCTATGCTCAGCGTCGTACTACCTATGCGTCACGCAGAAACCATAGCTATCGAAAAAGCTCAAGAAATAGCCGTAGCAGGAACTATGCAGTAAGGAGGAGGCGATAAACTTATAATGAACCAGGATTCACAAATGATAGAGGCGGCATATCGCCGTCTTGTTAACACCTATCTTGACAGTCCGCATCGCAAGAAGGTGGATCTCGTTGAAAAAGCATTTAATTTTGCCCGCGAGGCTCACGAAGGAGTTTGCCGTCTTTCGGGAGAACCATATATTATGCATCCGCTGGCTGTCGCTCAAATCGTTTGTGGCGAGATAGGCCTGGGGAGTACCAGTATTTGCGCTGCCTTGCTGCATGATGTTGTCGAGGATACCGACTACACGGTTGAGGATATCCGCAATATCTTCGGTCCAAAGATAGCGCAGATAGTTGATGGCGTTACGAAAATCAGTGGGGGTATCTTTGGAAGCCAGGCCTCTGCTCAGGCAGAGACATTCAAGAAACTCTTGCTCACAATGAGCGAGGATATACGTGTCATTCTCATCAAGATCAGTGATCGTCTTCATAATATGCGTACACTTGGCAGCCAGTTGCCTGCCAAGCAAAAAAAGATAGCAGGCGAGACGCTATACATTTATGCTCCTTTGGCTAATCGTTTGGGGTTGAATCGTATCAAGGAAGAGTTGGAGGATTTGTCTTTTAAACACGAGCATCCCGAGGAGTATTCCCTGATAGTAAGCCGTATTGCAGACCGTCGTGAGCATTTGAACGAGATGTTTGCCGAATTTACTGCTCCTATCCGCGAGCGTTTGGATCAAACAGGACTAAAGTACGAGTTTAAGGCGCGCATCAAGACTCCATATAGCATTTGGAACAAAATGCAGACCAAGCATGTGACATTCGAAGAGATATATGATATTCTTGCGGCACGTATTATCTTTGAAGGCGACGGGGTTGAGCAGAACGAGACCGCAGAGTGTTGGCGCATATACGCTACAGCAAGCAATATATACAAACCGCATCCAGAACGTTTGCGGGATTGGCTTTCCCATCCCAAGGCTAATGGATATCAAGCCCTGCAGTGTACGCTGATGAGTAAATCAGGTCAGTGGGTTGAGTTGCAGATTCGTTCGCGCAGGATGGATGATATTGCCGAGCACGGTTTTGCAGCACACTGGAAATACAAGGAGGGGGGCAAGACCAGTGAGGATAGCGAGAACGAGTTGGAAAAATGGCTGTCGACTATTAAGGAAATCCTAGACGATCCTCAGCCTAACGCAATGGACTTCCTGGATGCCATTAAATTGAATTTGTATGCAAGTGAGATATTTGTAGTAACTCCCAAGGGCGACTTCAAGACAATGCCGGCAGGATCTACTGTGTTGGATTTTGCATTCAGCGTCCATACTTTTTTAGGGACACACTGCATAGGAGCCAAGGTCAATCATCGTCTTGTTCCCTTGTCATACAAACTGGAGAGCGGAGATCAGGTCGAAGTAATGACTGGACGCAATCAGCAGACTACATCCGAATGGCTTCAGTGGGCAACAACAGCCAAGGCTCGAACCAAGATACAGGCAATACTCAGACGAAGGCAGCGCGAAGCCGAGAAACGAGGCGAACAGATGCTAAGTGAATTTCTCACTTCAAACGATATGGAATTTAATGCTGCTAACCTTGACCGCCTCTACAATTTCCATAATGTGCATACGCGCGAAGAATTATTCAGTTTGGTGGCAGCAGGTACAATCATGTTGGGCGAGGATGACTTGCGCATCCTGCGCAATAAGTCGGGTAAGCGCAAATGGCGTAAATATATACCATTCCTCAAGCGTAATTCGGCAGACCAACCGAGGCATATTGCTGAAGATAAAAAGCAGGGTGTGGCTCCCTGGCTGGCAAAGGATCACGATAAATATCAAGTAGGGTTACAAGTGGAAGGCAGTGATGGGATAGGCGTCTTGCATGAAATCACAGGATTGCTTTCCGGCGAGCATAGCATTAATATACGTCGGCTCAATGTGGAGTCAAAGTGTGATAAGTTTATTGCAGATATGATAGTGGAAGTCGAGGATTTGGAAAGTCTGCAGATTGTAATGAATGAATTGAAACAGATACCCTCGATAGACAAATTGGTGCGACTGTCTTAATCAGACCAATTCGTTTAATTCTTTTCTTAGAGCAACCAACTCTGCGCGTAGGTTTTGTAGTTCTTCAAGAATCACTGACGTATCTTC
The DNA here is from genome assembly GCA_017617635.1 of Bacteroidaceae bacterium. Lineage (GTDB taxonomy): Bacteria > Bacteroidota > Bacteroidia > Bacteroidales > Bacteroidaceae > Physcousia. The sequence continues at coordinate 46,521 of JAFZVW010000023.1, forward strand.
TGCCCCCTTGCGGTTCTTTGTCAGTACAGCCTTCGCTGCAGCAATCTTCATGCCCTTGACCTTCAGCAGGTTATACACGATTCGTATTTCCTCGATGTCCTGAACAGTATACTGGCGAATGCCACGTTCCGTTTTCTTTGGATTTATGTTGGGAAATTCTTTCTCCCAAAAACGCAATAGCGATCCGGCAACGCCAAACTTCCGGGACACTTCAGCTATACTGTAGTACATTTTCAAATCCTTGTTGGTGTTCAGTGACATAAGTTTGCTGATTTGGAGTTTGTTGACCTTTTTTGTTAACGAATTCTTTGCAAAGTTAATTAAAACAAACTATCTTTGCAATGTTTTCTAAAGAAAATCTCGTAAAATAGAAAAATAAAATGACTGCAAAGGAAATAAGAGAATCTTTCAAACAGTTCTTTGAGGGGAAAGGTCATGCTATAGTACCCAGTGCACCTATGGTTATTAAGGATGACCCGACATTGATGTTCACAAACGCTGGAATGAACCAGTGGAAAGATATTATTCTGGGAACACGCTCTCCGGAGCCACGTCGTCGTGCGGATACCCAAAAGTGTTTGCGTGTGAGTGGTAAGCATAATGATTTGGAGGAGGTTGGTCATGATACATACCACCATACCATGTTCGAGATGTTGGGAAACTGGTCTTTCGGTGATTATTTCAAGGAAGGTGCTATCGATATGGCATGGGAATATCTGGTTGATGTTCTGAAACTTAATCCCCAAGACTTGTATGTTACGGTATTCGAGGGTGATGCCAAGGAAAACCTTCAGCGTGACGACGAGGCTGCTGCTTATTGGCTGAAGCATGTTCCTGCAGACCACATCATTAACGGCAACAAACACGATAATTTCTGGGAGATGGGTGATACTGGCCCATGTGGTCCTTGCAGTGAGATTCATTTGGACAGCCGCAGTGCAGAACAGAAAGCTGCTGTTCCTGGCCGGGAGTTGGTCAATAAGGATAATCCACAGGTGATTGAAATCTGGAATATCGTATTCATGCAATACGAGCGTAAGGCTGATGGACACCTGGAGCCCTTGGGCATGAATGTTATTGATACAGGCATGGGTTTCGAACGACTGGTACGTTCAATTCAGGGCAAGACATCCAATTATGACACAGATATTTTCCAACCGTTGATTCAGGATATGGCTGTGAAGGCTGGATGCAAGTATGGTGATGATGAGAAAAAGGATATCGCAATGCGTGTAATTGTCGATCACTTGCGTGCGATATCGTTTTCTATTGCCGACGGTCAGTTGCCTGGTAATGCCAAGGCCGGCTATGTAATACGCCGCATCCTTCGCCGTGCAGTACGCTATGGTTACACTTTCCTTGCTCAGAAGAAGCCGTTCATGTATACTTTGGTTCCAACGTTAGTTCAGGAAATGGGAGATGCATTTCCTGAATTGACAGCCCAGCAGGAGCTCATTATGAAGGTCATGAAGGAGGAGGAAGATTCTTTCCTGCGTACTTTGGAAACCGGCATTCGCCTTCTGAATGGTGTGATGGACGAAACTCGCAAGGCAGGCAAGACTCAGATTGACGGTGACAAGGCATTCACACTGTTCGATACATACGGTTTTCCGTTAGATCTCACAGAACTGATCTGTCGTGAGAACGGCATGACAGTAGACGAAACAGGCTTTAATGCAGAAATGGAGAAACAGAAAGCCCGTGCACGTAATGCAGCACAAGTCGAAATGGGAGACTGGAATGTTGTCACAGATACTGATGACAAAGCAGAAATCAGTACATTTGTCGGCTATGATTATACAGAGTACAGTTGCCATATTGTAAAATACCGTGAAGTAAAGCATAAGAAAGGCGTCGTTTACGAAGCAATTCTCGATCAGACTCCGTTCTACGGCGAGATGGGAGGTGAGGTAGGCGATACAGGTGTTCTGATTAATGATCAGGAGACCATCAAGGTAATTGATACAAAGAAGGAGAATGGTGTAAGCATACATATTCTCGAGCGTATACCATCTAATCCTCAGGCTGAGTTCATGGCATGTGTTGATGTTGAGGCACGACATGCCATAGAGGCTAATCACACATGTACACATCTGCTGGATCAGGCTTTAAAGGAAGTTCTCGGTGAGCACGTCGAGCAGAAAGGCTCTTTGGTTACAGCCAATTCCCTACGTTTTGACTTTTCACATTTCGAGAAAGTAACCGCAGAGCAGCTCCGCGAGGTGGAGCATCTTGTCAACGAACGTATACGACAGGACTTGCCTCTACAGGAGTATCGCAATACACCTATAGAAGAAGCGAGGAAATTGGGCGCGATTGCCCTGTTTGGCGAAAAGTATGGTGATAAGGTACGTGTTATCCAGTTTGGAAACAGTGTCGAGTTCTGTGGTGGTTGCCACGCAAGCAGCACTGGCCGTATTGGTATGGTTCGTATCCTTAGCGAGAGCAGTGTTGCCGCAGGTGTGCGCCGTATAGAGGCTATTACGGGCAAAGCTGTCGAGGATATGATCGACAAGATGCAAGACCTGGTGTCTGATTTGAAGGCTCTCTTCAACAACGCACCCGACCTTACGTCCGCAATTAAGAAAGCCATAAGCGACAATGCCGAACTTAAAAAACAGGTCGAGGAGTTCAAGGCAGCCAAGACTCTGGAGTTAAAGAAGGCTTTGATTGAAAAGGCTCAGAATCGTGACGGAGTGAAGATAATTAGCGGTGTTGTTCCCATTGATGCACAGACAGCCAAGGACATTGCTTTCCAGTTGCGTGCACAATTTGGCGAAAAACTGGTAGTTGTTCTCGGTGGCGATGCATTCGGCAAGCCATCCCTTACAGTATGCTTCAGCGACGATATGGTTGCCGCAGGAAACAATGCCGGCAAATTGGTGCGCGAAGCCGGCAAACTGATTCAGGGAGGTGGCGGTGGTCAGGCACACTTTGCAACTGCAGGTGGCAAAAATACGGATGGACTGAGGGCAGCAGTTGACAAAGTCCTCGAACTGTGTAGCTACTAAAAATCCTTTTTGATAATACTGTTCGTTACGCGTACGCTGCTTACCAGCTTGCCGGTGCTGGTAAAGATATCTACGTTCCACACATGGCTGCTTCGTCCAAGATGTACAGGAGTAGCCACGGCACGAACCGTATCACCTTCGTGTGCACTGCTTACGTGATTGCCTGAAACCTGCATACCCACAGCCAGTTCTCCTGGTTTGCACACAATCAGGCTCCCAAGTCCTGCCAGTGTTTCAGCCAATGCAAGTGAAGCACCGCCTGCCAGGATGCCGAAAGGCTGCCTGGTACGTCCGTCTACCGGCATTGTTCCCTCTACACGCTTAGGGCTGGCAAATGTATACTGCATACCTAGGGTTCCCATCAGAGTATTCTTGTTTTGTGCATTCAGCACATCAACAGGAACTTCCATATCCTCCTCGGGTTTCTCCTTTTCCTCCTCAAAGGCACGTTCAATTGCCAAAGCAGCACCATCTTCATCATTTGACAGTGTTGTGAAATCAGCGCAGCGGCGAACCTCTTCACTGGCATTCCCCATTGCAACACCTACACCTGCCATTTGGAGCATATTGATGTCGGCTCGTCCGTCACCTATGGCAAGCACCTCGTTCATGCTTATGCCCAGTATCTGTACCAAGGCGCTCATGCCATAGCTCTTGCCTACCTGATAGCCGACAATCTCCAGTAGATACGGATTTGAATGAATCGTGTCCAGAACACCGTTCAGATGACGCTGGAAATACTGGTCCAGTGCACCCAGGGCCTGCTCGTCGTCATTCACAATCATGACCTCAAACGGCCAATGCTTCTTCTCTCCGTTCTTCGGGTCAAACTCCGAGGCAAGATCATCCACTTGTCTCAGTTTCAGGCCATTCATCTGAGCTTCGTCAATAATGTGCTCGTTCGTGATATCCGTGGCAACGACCTCGTCCTTGTAGTAATATGCCAGATGGCAGTCGCTCTTTGCAGTTTCCTTCTCCAGATACGGAATCATCTGGGGGTCTATCCGGCGTTCAAAAAGGACTTTACCCGTACTTGCCTCAGTAACTTTTGCACCATTGTAGCTTATGATGTATCCGTCATTGAAGTCCAGGTCAATGGCACTTGCAAATGGCAGAATTCCGTGAGTCGGGCGGCCGCTTGCCAAGGCTATTTTTACTCCATTCTGCTGAACCTTGCGCAATGTCTTTATTGTGCGTTCAGTCATTTCACGGTTGCTGTTAAGCAATGTGCCGTCTACATCCAGTACAAGAAGCTTGAAATCCATAATGTATTTTTCTTGTGTTTAAGGTTTTTTCGTGTTTTAAGCAAGAAAGCCCCACACTATTGTGTGAGGCTCTTTTTTGTTGGGCTACCCGGACTCGAACCAGGAAAGGCAGGACCAGAATCTGCAGTGTTACCATTACACCATAGCCCAAGATTGCAGTTGCAAATGTATGGCAATTTTCATTAACCTCCAAATATTTTGTCGAAAAAAGTGTGAAAAATCCTTGAAACAGCAATTGACAATTTGTAAATTGTCATTAAAATTGTATCTTTGCGCCCGTAATTTATATTTAAAGTAACTTAAATTCAGTAGATGTACATCAAGGGAAAAGATGTGTTAACAGATGCTGTAATCGAAGGATTGCAGGATAAGAAGGCAAGCCATATTGTGGTTGCCGACCTCACAGGCATTGAAGACACTGTCTGTCGTAAATTTATTATTGCCCAGGCAGGCAGTACCACACAGATACACGCCCTGGCCATCAGTGTCGGAGATAAAGTCCGCCAGTTATGCCAGATGCGTCCTCTCGCGGTCGAAGGAATGCGTCAGGCCGTATGGGTGGCTATGGACTATGCAGAGGTTATTGTGCATATTTTTCTTCCCGAGGAACGAGCCTTTTATGATTTAGAGCATCTCTGGGCAGATGCAGAACTTACCGAATTACCAGATTTAGACTAATGGCAAACGAACAGAAAAACAAGAAAAACAAGGGCAGGCAGTCCTCGTTTAATTTTACTTGGATATATATTATAATTGCCACCGTATTAGGATACCTGTTTATCAACGGAGGTGGACAGTTGGAAAATTCCGGTAGCCGTGAAGTCAATTACACCAAGTTCCAGAAATACGTACGCGAAGGTTATGCCCAGCGTATTGTTGCAGATAAGGACGGCGGCACCGTTACCATGTATGTCCAGCGCGACCATATCCGCGATGTGTTTCCCACGACTCAGGATTTCAAGGGCAAGACACCTACAGTTACGGCTCAATATCCAAGCGATGACCGCTTGGATGATTTCCTTGAATCCGAACGGAAGGCCAAACGCTTTTTAGGTGAAGTGGAATATCGCCACAGCGATGATTCTGCATGGTGGAATTTATTCTTCAACCTTGCTCCCATGGCTGTAATAATATTTGTATGGATATTCCTGTTGCGGCGAATGGGAGGAGGTTCTGGCAACTCTGGCAGTTCAGGCTTTTCAGGTCCGATGAGCATTTTCAGCGTCGGCAAGAGTCGCGCCAGGCTTGTAGATAAGGACGAGGAAAACAAGGTCACTTTCAAGGACGTCGCAGGTCAGGAAGGTGCCAAGCAGGAAGTGCAGGAAATTGTAGATTTCCTTAAGAATCCTGCGAAGTATACCGATTTGGGAGGCAAGATACCAAAAGGCGCATTGCTCGTGGGTCCTCCGGGAACAGGCAAGACACTTCTAGCTAAAGCCGTTGCAGGCGAAGCCGATGTACCGTTCTTTTCAATGAGCGGCAGTGATTTTGTCGAGATGTTTGTCGGTGTAGGTGCCAGCCGTGTACGTGACCTTTTTTATAAAGCCAAGGAGAAGGCTCCCTGTATCATATTCATTGACGAGATAGATGCCGTAGGCAGAGCCCGTGGCAACAAGATGTCCATCGGAGGCAATGACGAACGCGAGAATACACTCAACCAGCTCCTTACCGAGATGGATGGCTTCGGAACAAACAGCGGAGTAATCATCCTTGCCGCAACCAACCGTGCTGATATCCTCGATCAGGCCCTGTTGCGTGCAGGTCGATTCGACCGCCAGATACATGTAGATCTTCCGGATGTTAACGAGCGACGTGCAATTTTCGAGGTACATCTGCGTCCTATCAAGAAGGCCGACGACCTTGATTTGGACTTTCTGTCACGCCAGACACCGGGTTTCAGCGGTGCAGACATAGCCAATGTTTGTAACGAGGCCGCACTTATTGCCGCCCGCCATTCCCATTCAACCGTTACCAAGGAGGATTTCCTTAGTGCCGTAGACCGCATTATAGGCGGTCTGGAGAAAAAGACCAAGGTAATGACGGCCGAGGAGAAGCGTACTATAGCTATCCACGAGGCAGGCCATGCCACAGTCAGTTGGCATCTCCAATATGCCAATCCGCTTGTCAAGGTTACCATTGTTCCACGCGGCAGGGCTCTTGGAGCAGCATGGTATCTTCCCGAGGAACGTCAGATAACCACACGCGAACAGATGCTTGACGAGATGTGCGCAACTCTTGGAGGACGTGCTGCCGAGGAAATTTTTATAGGCCATATCAGTTCAGGAGCTATGAATGACCTTGAACGCGTGACCAAGCAGGCATACGGTATGGTGGCATATATGGGCATGAGCGACAAACTCCCCAATCTCTGCTATTACAACAACAGCGAATACCAGTTCCAAAAACCATACAGCGAGGATACTGCCCGTGAGATAGATGCCGAAGTCAAAAAGATCATCGCCGAGCAGTATGCCCGTGCCAAGGCGCTTCTCAGTGAAAAGTCTGCAGGTCATGGTCAGTTGGCGGAAATCCTACAGGAGCGCGAGGTTATATTTGCCGATGATGTTGAACATATCTTCGGCAAGCGTCCATGGGTAAGCCGTACAGAGGAACTGCTTGAAGAGAAGCCTGTAGACGCTGAAACAACAACAGAAGCAAAGACGGAATCCTAATACACATATTATTCAATCCCTGAAATATGAAAAACTTGATTTTAAGAACCCTTACAGGCATATTATATGTAGTGCTTGTCGCAGGCAGCATTTCATTCAGCCCATACTCCTTCGGTGTTCTTTTTGCCGCAGTAACAGCACTTGTTACACTCGAGTTCTGTACAATTATCAGTGCCCGCGGTGAGTTCCAGTTGAATTCACTCATCACTACACTTGCATCTATTTTAATGTTTTTTGGCTTTTTTGCATGGAACAGCGGGTACGCACAGCAACTGCTGCTGCCCGGTATGGTCTTTCTGCCATATATTGTGACAATTGCCTACCTTTTTATCAGTGGTCTGTATTTGGACCGTACACATGCACTTGATGTGTGGGCATACACCATGATGTCACAGATTTATATAGCACTGCCTTTTTCGTTGCTCACTTGCATAGCTTTCATCCCATATCCATTGGGGGCACTTGGTGTGGCGTATGTTTGGATGTATCCATTGGCGGTATTCATGTTCCTCTGGGCCAGTGACACAGGTGCATATTGTGTAGGTTCTCTTTTGGGTAGAAAGATCCCGTACAGACTGTTCCCCAGTATTTCTCCCAAGAAGAGTTGGGTTGGCAGTATCGGCGGTGGTCTCCTGGCTATACTAGTAGCAATTCCAGTGTCCATTTTTGAACCATCTATGACTATATGGCAGTGGATTGGGTTTGCCCTTGTCGTAACTGTATTCGGAACCTGGGGTGATTTGGTAGAAAGTCAGATAAAGCGCACCCTTGGCATCAAGGATAGCGGCAATATCCTGCCAGGACATGGTGGCCTCCTGGACCGTTTCGACAGCTCCCTGCTTGCCATCCCGGCTGCAGTCATATACATCTTTACCATGTGGATGGGATAGATAATTCCTTACCTTAATTCTAATACCACGTTATGCGCAAGATATTTATCGGCATGTGTCTGATATTATCGTTAGGCACTGTACATGCTGAAGTTGTCGAGAACCCACAACCAGTATGCGATTTGCTTGACCGAATAGGTGGCCGCGGAATGTCCAAACGCATAGTCACACAGTTGGATCAAAGTCTTGCAGCTGCACAGGGTGAGTTTTTCGTTCTAACCTCCCGGCAAGGCAAGCCATGTATCAAAGGCAGCTCGATATCAGCCATAACGACAGGAATAGGATGGTATCTTAACCATGTTGCACACGTTAACCTTTCATGGAACAATGCCGTACGTGCCCGTCTTACAGGCATCAATTTACCGATACCTGCCAGTGAGGAATGCCACAAATCGGATGCCGACTACCGATACTACCTCAATTACTGCACTTTCGGCTATAGCATGACCACATGGGATTGGGAGCGCTGGCAGCAGGAGATAGACTGGATGGCTCTGCACGGAGTCAATATGCCTCTGCAAATCATAGGACTAGAAACCGTATGGCGCAATTTTCTCATCGAAGACTGTCACTATTCCGAGACCAGTGCTGAAGCCTTTATCCCAGGCCCTGCATATACTGCATGGTGGGGAATGAACAATCTGGAAGGGTGGGGAGGCGATGCCGGAGACCATGCACACGGTGTTACCGATAACGCATGGTATCAGCGACAGGCCAATCTTGCTTCCAAGATTTTAGAGCGCGAACGTACACTGGGTATGCAACCTGTCTTGCCAGGTTTCAGCGGAATGATGCCAAGCAGTTTTCCCGGCGCTGAAAGCCAGGGCAAATGGTGTCAGTTCCAACGTCCGTATATCATGGATCCGTCCAATCCCGATTTCCAGAACCTTGCTGCCGCATACTATCGCCAGTTGGCAAAGGTCATGGGGCACAGCCGATATTACAGCATGGATCCGTTCCATGAGGGAGGCCTGATTTCCAGCGGTAAATACAGCGAAGGCTACACTGCCATTTTTCGCGCTATGAACGATAATTGCGGTATCGAAAGCCAATGGGTCATCCAGCAATGGCAGTGGGGTGACCATCAGCGTACCAGCCTTAATTCCGTGCCGGCAGGACGCCTTATAGTGCTTGATCTTTTTAGCGACGGTGATCCCAAGTTCGATGCATATCAGGGATATGCACCACAATATGCCGTGTATTGCGCAATCCCCAATTTCGGTGGACGCACTGGCTTTTTTGGACGTATACCCAAGATGGCAGACAATTATTATACCTACAAGAGCAAATACTCCACTATACGTGGCATAGGGGCTGCTCCTGAAGCCATCGAGCAGACACCTGTCGTATATGACCTGTTGTTCGAATTACCTTGGACCAACGGACAGAAACCGGACTGTGACCAATGGATACGCGACTATGCACTGGCACGCTACGGATTCGAGAACAGGAAAGCAGCCGATGCATGGCTGTTACTCCTGCATTCAGCGCTTGACAACACCACAACCCTGCAAGGTCCCCACGAAGCCGTAGTATGCGGACGTCCGTCACTTCGTATCAATGCCGTAAGTACATGGGGCGGAACGCACATCTTCTATAACCTCAGGGACATGCAGCAGGCCGCATGGACACTGCTCGAAGCCGGAACCGGCAAGATGAGTGCCCTGGGACGCGAGAACTACAGCTTTGACCTCTGTGACATTGCACGTCAGGCAGTAACCGATTATTCAAAGGACCTTCTGGACAGTATACGTGTTGCATACGAACATGGTAACGAAACCAAGTACCAAGCGCAGGTTCAGCGCTTTCTGTCTCTCATTCTCGACCTTGATGCACTGCTCGGCACAAACCGTATGTTCCGTCTTGGCAACTGGACCCAGACAGCTCGCAAGGCAGCAGCCGAGGTACGAGGTGCAACCACGGCAACACCTGACTGGTACGAACTATATAATGCGCGCCAGTTGATAACTACATGGGGTGGGATAGATGCCAGTGAACGTGCAGGCCTTCGTGATTACAGTTATCGCCAGTGGCAAGGTATGCTCAGCGATTTCTACTATCCCCGATGGCAGTATTACTTCAGTCATAATTTGCAGGCACCACAGGAAGGATGGTTCCCGATGGAATGGCGATGGGCACACGATGCCAGTGTGCAGTATTCAGCACAACCCACCGGCAATACACGTACTCAGGCAGCACGCATACTCAAAAAATACCTTCCTATAGGAAACTGAATCAGTTAGCCCTCATCTTGGCTTCCATTTCCTTCAGCTCAGCCTTCAGAGCCTGAACCTTTTTCTCAAGCATGTCTACCAGGGCATTGCCCTTTTTGCTGCTTGTCGAAAGGAAGCCCAAGTTGTTTTCGTAAGTCTTGATTTCAGCCTTCAACTGTTCGTATGCACGTTGCAGACGCTGGCTGTCACCTCCGGCAGCCTCCTTGATGCGCTGTATGCGGACCGCAGCACGTGTAGCCATACGGTTGGAACGGGCGCTCTCGTACAACTTGTCGCAAACCTCCTGATAGGCATTATAGATTTTGTCCTTCTCCTTGAAGGGCACGTGACCTGTCTCATTCCATTTCTGCTGCAACTCTTTCACTGCATCGATGACAACCTCTTTGCCATCCTCGGCCAATGCCTGCAACTGCTGGATAATATCCTTCTTTGCCTGCAAGTTCTGCTGCTGTTCATTGCGTGCATCTGCACCTGCAGCCTTACGAGCCTGGAAGAAAGTATCACAAGCCTGCCTGAACTCCTCCCAGAGCTGTTGGCTGTATTTCTTCGGTACCGCACCAATCTCCTTCCATTGCTTCTGAAGCTCGGTCAGTTCATCCGCAGTCTTGTTCCAATCGACACTGTCCTTCAGTGCAACGGCACGTTCAAGCAGAGCCTTCTTCTTCTGCAGGTTTTCCTCCAGGCTTTCACGGATATTCTTGTAATAGTCACTCTTGGCATTAAAGAATTTGTTGCATGCCTCACGGAAACGCTCAAAAATAGTCGTGTTGAACTTCTGTGGAGCAAATCCTATTTCACGCCACTCTGCCTGCATATCCATCACAGCCTGGGTAAGTTCCTCCCATTTGGGTTTCTCACCCAATTCTGCAACTACAGCCTCAACCTTTTCGCACAGGGCCGTCTTCTTCTGCAGGTTCTCCTCCTCCTTGGCCTTCAGAGCCTCGAAATGAGCCTGATGACGCTTGTTTACCTCGGTCGAGGCATCCTTGAAGCGCTGCCACAGAGACTCGCGTACTTCACGGCTTACAGGTCCTATTTCTTTCCATTCCTGATGGTAGCCCTGCAACAGGTTGAATGCACTTATCACATCCTCTACATCCTTCAGTGCCTCAGCTTTTTCGCACAAAGCAGTCTTCAGCTCCAGGTTCTTCTTGAAATCATAGTCACGCAATTCATGACCCATCTTCAGCAAATCATAGTACTGTTCGCTGTACAACTGGTAGTTCTTCCACAGTTCCGTACTGCGCTCCGCAGGAACGGCACCTGTTTCCTTCCACTGTTGCTGCAGCGACTTGTACTCGTCAAAGTGCTGTCCTGCTTCCTCAGGATTGGTTGTCAGTTGCTGAATACGCTCCAATATATGTAATTTCTTCTCCAGATTATCTGCACGTTCTTTCTCGATGCGCAGTTGTTCGTCTGCCCGGCGTTCACGCAATACCTGCATGGCCTGACGGAAAGTCTCCTCGTCGGGATCCATCTCGGGAACATAAGCCTCGGGATCACCGCCGTCATCAATATACTTCTTGCGAGCCTCCTGCATAGCCTGGTTGTGAAAGCGGTAGAACTGTTGCTTCAGCTGGTCCATGTCACTCTTTGTAGGGATAGTTTCACCCTGAGCCAGTTCTGTAGCCTTTGCCACCACCTGCTCTTTACTTTCAAGGATTATTGCCTCTTCCATTATGTCGTTATTATCCGTTAAATCCAATTCTTATGTCTGAAATACCACCAGAAGCTGAATGTTGTGACTACGCACAGTACCATAGCCAAGGGGAATCCCCACCATCCCGTTTCCATGCCGTTTATCAGGTTCATGCCAAACAGACTCGCAATCAGCGTCGGGAACATCAGTATCAGCGATACCGATGTCAGCATCTTCATCACCTGAGACATATTATTATTAATAAGGTTGGCATACGTATCCATTGTCGAATCCAGAATGTTCGCATATATGCCAGCCGTTTCACGTGCCTGACTCAACTCGATGTTGACGTCCTCAATCAAGTCCGCATCCAGTTCATCCACCTTCAGTTTGAACTTAAGTTTCGACAGCAACGTCTCATTACCGCGAATACTCGTTACAAAATAAGTCAGCGAATCCTGCAGGCGGGACAGCGAAATCAAGTCCGCATTATCCACCTTGGCATCCAGATTACGCTTGCTCTGATCTATCAGCGCAGAAATCTGCTTCAGGCGCTTCAGGTACCAAACTGCACTGCTCAGGAAAAGACGGAAAACCATATCCACCGAGTCAGTGAAACCAATCCCGCGACGCTGCTGATACGTCACGAAATCGATCATCATATTGGTTTCAAAATTGCACACTGTTATGCACACATCGCCTTTCATTATGATACCCAGCGGTATCGTGGTGTACGGAGTACGCGAACGTACCTCCTTCACATAAGGTATACGCAGGATTATCAGCGCCCATCCCTCGTCATGGTCATAACGGGGCCGCTCGTCAGTATCAGCAATATCGTCCAGGAAATAATCAGGTATTCCCAGAGTGTTCTCCAGAAAGTCCGTATCCTCGTCCGTAGGGCACGTTACCTGTACCCAGCAGTTTGGAGTCCATTCAGGTATTGTACACAGACCATTCTGAGTGTTCCAGTATGTTCTCATACCTTACGTTTTTCCTTCAGGCCCGAAGCCTCTATAACATTGATTACATAGTCACCCAGCTTCTCGCATTCGCTGATGATATCCATGTAGAATACACCAGTCTGGTAGTCATACAACTTATTGTTGATATCAACCACGTTCTGGTTCTTCAGCTGAGTACGGTAGTTATTTATCTCATGTTCAGTATTGAAACTCTTGTTCAGGTCCACATACCTGTGTTCGCCCTGTTCGATAACCACGGCCATCTGGCTTATTGCATCCTCGGTCAGTTGCATCATGCTGTGTATATGCTGCAGCTGCTTCTCGGTGAAAGGCTCAGTCCCATATTGGCGCTTACGGGAAATTGTGCGTGCCAGGTTATAGTTTGCATCACCTATGCTCTCCAGTTCCGAACATACACGCATCATGTGCTGGATTTCGATCTTGGATTCTGCCGACAGACGACCCTCGCTCACTTTGGTCAGGTAGTCACATATCTCTACCTCCATGTTGTCCGTGATGCTTTCGTATTTCTCTATACGCGAGAACAGTTTGTTGAAGTCCTCTCCCTTTTCAGTGCCAAGCAGTTCCTGCACCATACCGAACATACGCGCACATCGCTCCACAAATACATTTATCTCCTTCTTGGCCTCGAAGATAGACAATTCCGCCGTACTCATCAGACCTCCCGATATATAGCGTAGACGGCTTTCCTCCTCCTGCATGCCCTCGCGCTGAGGCACCAGCATGCACACCAGTTTCTCCATCGGCTTTATAAACCATATCAGGATTAGTACGTTGCATACGTTAAACGACGTATGGAAGGCAGCCAGTACTGCATTGAATATCACAGGGTCGCCCACATTTGTCGGGTCACACCCCACCATCCAGCACACCAGATTCACAAACCACTTGTACACAAGCAGTACCCAGATTACACCGAAGAAGTTGAAAATCAAGTGGGCACGTGCTGCACGCTGAGCCTGGGTCGATGCACTCATGGCCACCACGTTTGACGTAATCGTAGTACCTATGTTCTCACCCATTACCAGGGCAAAGCCTGCATAGATGTCCAAAACACCGGTCGAGCACAAGGTCATGGTAATCGCCATGATTGCAGCTGAGCTCTGTACTGCACATGTCAGCAGTCCGCCAATCAGCAGGTACAGGAAATAGGTTCCATAGTCACCGGGTCCCAGATGGCTCGTGCTGTCAAAGATTGACTTTACGGCCGGGATCTGGTCCAGATGCATATCAACGGCATTCGCCTTCAGCGTAGTCAGTCCAAGCAGCATCAGCGCAAGACCCATGATAAATTCCCCCAGGTTTATATTCTTCCTCGAGTAAATCAAAGCCACCGAAAGCACAATTGCAGCATATACCATCAGGCGCATGTCGAAACTGCCGCCCAGCACCATAATCCACGCTGTTGCCGTAGTACCGATGTTCGCACCCATGATAACCGAGATGGCCTGAGCCAGAGTCAGCAGTCCTGCACTTACAAAACTAACCGTCATCACAGTCGTTGCTGTCGAAGACTGTATGCTTGTCGTGATGAAGGCACCGGTCAGCAATCCCGTAAAACGATTCGTAGTAGCCGTAGCCAGTACGTTACGCAATTTGCTACCCGCCATCTTCTGCAAGCCTTCACTCATGACCTTCATGCCGTACATCAGCAAGGCAACCGAGCCAATCAGAATCAGGAATCCCAATACCATAGATATTTCAGATTAATTATCACTTTCGCGTACAAATATATTAAAATTTAACATACTTCTACGCCAATCCCTTACATTTTTTCAAAAAACAGACTCAGTTTTTCTCCCCTCTCGCCCTGCCTATATCATTCGTCAGGCGGATAAAGTCCTCCACGCCCAACTGTTCGGGCCTCAGCGAGCCGAATTCATGCCCTTCAGGTATCAATCCCCTCAGCGAGCCACGCAACATCTTGCGACGCTGCTGGAAACTTTGCTTCACTATACGCACCAGCAGCCGCTCGTCACACCCCGCATCCTGCCTGCCGTTGCGACGCATTACAATCACCGCGCTCTGCACCTTTGGCGGCGGGTTAAACACCGTTGGGGGCACGGTAAAGCAATACTCCACGTCATACCATAGCTGCACCAATACCGAGATAATACCCTGCGCCTTCGTACCAGGCCTTGCTGCCAGACGCTCGGCCACCTCCTTCTGTATCATACCTGTACAGCACGGAATTATGTCTCTGTACTCCAGCATTTTGAAGAAAATCTGGCTTGAAATGTTATAAGGGTAGTTGCCCGTCAGCACAAACGGCCCACCGAAAACATTCTCCAGGTGCATCTTCAGAAAATCATCCTCGATGATATTGTCCTCAAAATCAGGATATTTCCTGCGCAGATACTCCACGCTCTCGTAATCCAGTTCCACCACCTTCAGTTCCCTGGGCTTTTGCATCAGAAACTGTGTCATAACACCCATTCCCGGCCCCACCTCCAATACAGGAATTTCAGGGCAGGCGTCCACTGTGTCCGCAATACGCCTGGCAACACTCAAGTCCGTCAGAAAATGCTGCCCCAAGAACTTCTTAGCCTTTACCTCTCGCATCTATGGCACTTTTTTAGTCGTTTCCGGCACAAAGATAATCATTTTTGCCGATTCTATCGGTAAGATGGAGCAAAAAACATTCCCTTCAACCCTTGTTCCCAAACATGGCAAGGGCTTCGGCAGGATCAAACGGCCCCGCATCCTCAATACTGAACAGGTTGCCGTCATCCCACATCTCGGTCATGGTTCCATAGTCCGTAATGATAAGACCATTACCAGAGTTTACATTCAAGGTAAAGACTTTATTGCTGGCATGGTCAGACCAGAAATCAAAGACGAAGCTGCTGTCCCTCATGTGCAGGTCACAGGCACACCAGTCCTTTTCGGCATACTGCTTGAGCAGCGGCTTGTCCGTCTCCATCAACACCACATTGATGAAGCGCTTGTCCTGTACACTGTAGATATAGTAATAATCATCGTATTTCAGCAGGGCAAACGTCGAAGCAGAGTCACACCTGTAGTACAAGGCAGCTTCGAATGTAGTGGCGGGCATATTGTCCTTCACGCCCAGGATACCTCGCAAATCGTTGCGCGTATGGATGTAGTACTGCCTGTCGTTTCGTATCTCGTCCATCGAGGTCAGGAATTTCCCATGCACCGGCTTTTCCACTGTAGTATTTCCCGCAGGCTCATTCGATTGGAAATACATGTAACCCAAAGCAATGCAAGCAACTGCCAGAAGGCACACCGCTGCAGTCAGCCATTTGCCGTTTCTTTTAACCCAATTGCAATTATGCTTAGGCATGACAGCCTGTTCAAGAGTAACCTTACCTCCGTCGCAGGCAGACACATTCGTCCTTTCCTCTTTCTGGCCTGCATCGTCTGGAAATACTTTCAGGAAACTGACGTAATCTTCATAACCAAGAAACTGTGCCAGGATGTCCAGGGTTGAAGTGCGAGTGTTCACAGATCCTTTGTATCCCCATATTCGCATCAGCGTATCAACGCTTATACTATCGTGTGTCTTGTTTCCTATCCTTTCGGAAAGGAGACGGAAGTCTTTAGGAGTTCTCAACTCTATTCCTAACTCACGTTCCAGTTCCTTGCGTAAAAATAAGTGTTTCATATATATGTATATATTATTTCTGCTTGCAAAGTTATGGCAAATTTCCGAAATGCTATAATTATCCATTGCTTCCATATATGGCATTTCGTTCCAATGTACCAATTGCCACATATATGCCATAAACATATACGTGTAATCTTTATTATTTTGCAATGCAAGAGAAGATGTGCCTATATGGGATACATAACGGCGAATGCTCGTATCAACTAAATTAAATATATGTAATTATGAAAAGATTATTATTTACTTTCTGTTTTTTCATGTCTGTCGCTTCGTTTTGGGGGCAATTGGTAGTTAGTTACCACGTAACCGAGGGTGGGGTTAAATATGACATTTTTGAAAGTGAGAAATTTGCCTTGGTATCAGGTCCAGAGGATAAAAACTGTGAGGTTATTGAGATTTACGAGGAAGTTGATGGGTATAAAGTGCTTGGTATCGAAAGCTTAGCTTTCAGCGGGTGCAACAACCTGAGTTCAGTGTCCATTCCCAACGGCGTGACCAGCATAAGTTCTCAAGCTTTCTATGGTTGTAATAGTCTGGCATCAGTAAGTATTCCCAACAGCGTGACCAGCATAGGTTATCATGCTTTCTCTGGTTGTAGCAGTCTGGCATCAGCAAGTATTCCCAGTAGCGTGACCAGCATAGGTTATCGCGCTTTCCAAAACTGTAGCAGTCTGACATCAGTGACTATCCCCGGTAGTTTGACAACAATTGAGCGTGGAGTTTTTTATGGATGCAGTAACCTGAGTTTCGTATCTATTCCCAGCAGTGTGACAAGCATTGGCAGCGAAGCTTTCTCTGGCTGTAGCAGTCTGACGTCAATAAGTATACCCAATAGTGTGACAAGCATTGGCAGCGAGGCTTTCCAAGGCTGTAGCAGTCTGACATCAGTAACCATACCCAATAGCATGACAACCATAGGAATGTGGGCTTTTTCCGGTATCAGTGGCTTGAAGTCAGTAGTCATACCCAACAGTGTGACAAGCATAGAGTATGGGGCTTTCTCTGGTTGTAGCAGTCTGATCTCAGTAACCATACCCGGCAGTTTAACAAACATCGACAAGAATGCATTCTATGGCTGCGTAGGGTTACAGGAAATATATTGTAATGGAAACGTTCCTCTGTTTCTGTATGACACTTTTGATGAAATCTATCCTAATGCCGTTCTCTATTATCCAATAACAGATACATACGCTTATTCATTGCAGATTAGTGATCGCTTTAAGAAATTTCCATATATTACTGACTTGAAGCAGTTGAAAGAATCAAAGCAGTATTATATTCGTGCCAACCGCGGTGCATTGGGTGTAGCGAATGGTGAATTGGCTACCACCAACCCTAATGCACAGAGCCGTAAATGCGAGCAGCCTGCCCCTTTTGCCATCCTGCAATGGAATGACTATTATTGTCTGTACAGTACGGTTGATGGCAAATACATTACTGCAAATGGAGGCGAGACGGACACTCCATCGGATGCGGCTTTTTGGAAACTGTTTAGGACAGACGATAGCGTCCGTTTCATCTTCCAACGGTTCGGTTATCCCGCAGTACTCAATACCAACGACAGCTACGGTATAACAATAGACGGGTGGACTACAGCTGATGATGGCAATATGTTTATGATTTGTGAGGCAGAGTCTTTTTCGCCCGTAGATATTCCTTTTGTTGTCCGTCCAAACGTAACAGGTAAGATATTCACTCTCAACTGCAAGCGTGGCTATGTAGGTTGCAATAACGGTCATCTGTGTGGTACAACGCAAGACAAGGCTTCCCGGTTTGCCGTAATTGACTATAATGGTACAAACTATCTGTATGATGTTACCAACCAGGCCTTTGTCTGCCATTCTACAGCAGCCAAAGCGGGAAACACGGGTAACCTGTTGTTGGAAAGCAACACGAATTTATCCAAGGCTGTTACAGGTCTTAGTTGGGGCAAGACACCATTTGCCACCTACCCTTGGCATTTGGAAGACAGTTTCGGCAACTGGCTTAATATGGACGGCCAACCGAATGTATATATGAACACGTGGAAGGATTACGAGAATGGTAACGGAGGCAATACATATTGGGTGGAGATAGCTGATTATGATTATAGTGAAGCAGAGACTGAGGCTATTGAAATATTGAATCAATATTATCAAATAAGTGGGAAGTCGTTTGTTCTAAGCTGTAATGATGGCAATGATAAACTTTATGTGGGCTATTCATATAAATACGATGATTATTGCGCTTCTCCTTATCTCCCTCCTTCAAGGTTTGCAATTGTTCAGTACAAAGGTTTAGGTTTTCTCTATGATGTGGAAAAGAAAGTCTTCTTCAAAGGAACTGGGGCTGTGACGTTAAGGAAATCTCAGGATTATTATGAATTTGAGGACTATTCAGGCAAGAAACTTGGTATATCAAAAGATGATGGGCATATTTTAGAGTGGTATGATGTTTCTGTTCAGGATAATTATGTGAATCTGTTTATGGCAGAGTCCATCGAAGACTTTGATGCTACGGAAGCTGTCCAGAAACTCAAAGGCGGTAACTATACATTCTATACATTTGTTGAACCAGACGGAAATATCGTCCGAACAATGGATAAGTACTCTAATGTTTTCAGCACCTTAACCGGTGTTCCCGATTATCAGCGCAAGGACTATTGCAGCTATGTTATGCCACCGGTCACATTAGCTGACGGCAAGAACGAGATTACAGCTCTCGTTTCATACAATCTTCCGTTCACAGTTAGCACAGACTACTTTACAGCGACATGGTATCTTGCCCGTATAAGAGATAATTACTATATCAATATGAGCAACATCGAGCCGTATTATCCCACGGCTACAAGGAATACAGACATCAATTTCCAGTGGGCATTTCAGGGTACTCCGCACACAGGCTTCGTTATCCTAAACAATGCCGCTGGACCCTACAAAGTATTGACGAAAGTTGGGGATTATGCTGTGATGCGCAGTGGCAGTGAGGAACGCTGGGAACTCATACAGAATGGCGATGGCTTCAGCTTCCTGCGCATGGGATCCGAAATGGACTATATCAACCAGAACGGAGGCAATACCGGGCCATTGGGTTTCTGGGTAAGCGATTGGGGTCGTACAGATATAGGCGGACAGTGGCTAATAGAGGAAATATCCACAGGAATAGAGGAGATTCAGGAGTCAGAGCGTCCGGTACAAGGCGAAACAGACGTGTGGTACACACTGGACGGTCGCAAGCTGGATGCTGCCATGCCAGATCGCAAAGGAATCTACATAATCAATGGCAGAAAAGTTGTGGTGAGGTAAATAATCATTTTGTATTATCCCATTCCAGTAAACAACTCCAATGTAACGAGTAAGCATCTCATATATAACAAGCACTCAACAAGGGAGTAACTCCCACTTACCTAGTACACATGTCCGGTAGTTGTCCGGTACATGTCCAGTAGATGTCCGGTATATGTTCGGTCAAACACCGAACATATACCGGACAAGTAGCGGGAATATAGCGTGCATATAGCGGACAAGGATATAAGGTACAAAGGAGGAACAAAGAAGGAAGAGAGGAGGTGTATAGGAGTTAAGGTATAGATATAGATGACAAGCGCAGGACTCTGATACCAAGGAAGGATGGGTGTTCCTTCAGGTACTGATGGATTGTCTTCGGTTCCTCGACTACCTTTTTGTGGATGCTTGATGCGTTCAGCAGGTGCAGTTTGCCGTCCTTGCCCCATACGGCGAAGCCCAGGTGGGCATAGTCCAGTCCGTCCTTGCTGGTCACTATCGCAACCACGTCGCCATCATGGATAAACCCCAGTTCTCCCTTGCCTGACAAGGTCTTCTCTTTTGGCAGGTAGTGGAAGGTGCCGCCGTTACCGGCTTCCTCCAACATGCGGATGCTGTCGATGCGTTCGGGGCGTCCTTTCAGGTGTTCGTATGCATCAGGATGCCGGGTCATGTAATGGTTGTCAACACGAAAAGTAGCAGTACATTGCCTGGCATCGCTCACCTCATGGATGTTGCCGCGCCTTATATTGTCGTTTATCCACCAGTCAAAATAATGCAGGCGCGATGTATATCCGTCCATCTGTCCGTCGCGATAGCGCAGCTTTGCCAGGTTTGCAGCATAGTCCTTCAGCGTCCTGCCACCCTCGGCACGCGTCTTGGCAAGGGCCAGCACTGTCTCTACCAACGTTGTGCAGTCCAGCTGATGCAGGTTTATGACCAACTGTTCAGGTTCATTTCCCTCCAGCGTATGCCCAACGTACGGAATCCCGATCAGTTTACGTGCATAGTACAAGACTGGATTAGCACCGGCATCGAGTTGCAACAGATCACACACCCTTGTCGAATCCGACTCACAGCAAATGTAGTTAATGGCCCCTGCCTGAGCACGGCATCCCGCAATGCAACCCACCAGCACACATGCAAGCAAAATTATCCTTTTCATGCCAAATCTAGCTATCTACATTGCAAAGATACACAAGATAGAACATTTATTAGCATGAAAAGGCAAAAAAACATCACAAGCCAGACAGAAATCCTGTCAGGACATAATAATGGGGCACATCACATCAGACGCGCCCCATTACCAAGCTATAACATAGAGGATTCCGCAAATTTTTACGAACCCAGTACTTTTTTGCCACCAACGATGTTGATGCCTTTCTGCATCTTGACCAAGCGCTGACCGGAAACACTGTAAATGGCTCCTCCACCTTTGGAGGTAGATGACGTAAGGCTCTCGATACCTGTAATAATATCTTCAGCCTCGTGGCTCACAGCATCTGCACTTGCATAGCGAATGGTGTAAAGGCTGGTATCGCCGTCTAATGTTCCATTGACGGGAAGGCTGAGCAGTTCGCCATCCTTGAATGGATTGAGGTCCATGTTATAGAGGATGAAGAGCAGGTCCCCGTTGTCGAGTGTCTCGATGCAAAGCGTATGTCCGTCTGTAGCAGAACCGAGTGTGGCAGCATCTGTATTAACAGTCACGCCTTCGGGCAGTTTCAGGTTGAATTGCAAGGCAGTCATTTCTGTCGCTCCCGTCAGGCTTATCTTTGCCTCATTTGCCTGTACCTCAAATGAGATGTTCTGGGCTGTTGCACTACTGGCTATCGCCACCAGTGCAAGCAGTATGCTTAGTATTTGCTTTTTCATATTTGTTCTCCTTTAAGTGTTACGTCTTTTGCATCGGCTAAAACTAAAACAAGATAAATAAGAAACAAATTGTAAATAATAATGAAAATTTAACGACAATGTCCTCTATTTTGTTACCTCGGGAGTCTACACGTGTTATCCCCAGGAGTCAGCATTTGTCGCTCCCTGGGGGATCGGTGATGAAGCAGTGATGATGCAGTGATATTAAATAGTAAAAAAACGGGAGCATATCAAGACTGGCCCTGAAACACTCCCGTTATTTAATTATTTACTCGTTGCTAATTTAGACGTTACTTGTTTGAAACTGTTTGATACCACTTCAACAGCTTTCCGTTCGCATCAAAATAGAAACGTATATATTCCTAATTATTAAAATTTAAGATGTTAGGTTTATACTACCACCATTTTGTGATTTGAGTAATCTTGCCATTTCTTACATATAATGTCATGCGCCATTCATAGGAACTATAATTTGTAGCGTTCATGCTAAAGCGTGCATCATATAGACGATATACTTGCGTGTATGTCTCCGATTGCCAGAGTCTAACATCATAGAATTGCTTTACGAGTTCTATTGGCATTCCTACAACTGGTATTTTCTTTGCATACGCAATATCTACGTATTGCTTGCCGTACTTGTTGTTCAGGGTCTGTCGTTCCTGTTTTTCTGCTGCTTCCCTTGCCTTCCTGGCTTTTTCATAGGCAGCTTCCTGGGCAGCTTTTTCATCTGCAAGTTGTTTATCAGTTTTTCCTTGGGTTAAATTAGAATGTGAACCATCAGGATATTCAAATGTGCCTGTCCAGGGACGAAGGTCATCAGCACTCAAAATATATAGACGACTATTATCTGTGATTATATTATCTGAACCAGGGACTGTTCCGGCTACACGACCAGCAAAAATCTTACCATCAGGATAATTTATTCGGCATGTAATTCTTTCGCCTTTTTTCTTGAAAGTTACCAATCCGCAGGGACGATGTATCTTTCCTCCACGTATTTCACCATCCCTGAATACAATGCTATCACCATTTGCATATTTAAGGAAAGTTAACTCCTCAGAAGTTTCTAAATTTGGAACCAAATCATCTTTTACCCTCACCGTCTTCTTCAATACTGCAACGATAGAATCGGACGCATTTATAGGATATCTTTTATTCCCAACAAGTTGGTATACAGGGGCCAATATTGTATGTGCATTTTTGTCCCAAGTGTATGCCTTGCAACCTATAAGACAGCCTATCTCCCACAGATATGGATAACGTTTTTTCGGTTCTTCTTTCAGATACAGCCAATTGGCAGCAAAACCATATCCAGGTCCACCAAAATCGAAAGAGAATTTTTTCTTACCAGATTTGAAATTATCCCAGTTAACCGGGCTACTTTCGTCTTGATTCATTCCCATTCCTGACGAAGCCATGTCACCTTGTATTACACTGATGGCATCTCCGTTTGGAAATGTGAGTTTCATAGAGCGACATGATGTTCTTTTTGGCTCATAAATATCAATTGCTGCAGCGATCCCTGAAATATAATAATCATTATAATTTCCGTTGATAATGATTCCCTCCTCATTTGTCATTCTATATTCCCCAATCGGACAATTGGTAGTGGTGTCACCATACATATAAGATGAACTGTTGCTTGTAGAAAATGGTTCGCGAGACAATCCATCAGGATCTTCGTTAAGCGTTATAAAGTCGCCATTGCTTTTGCGGAAAACTCGTAGGGATTTATTACCTTTCTCATAGTGATCACATTTAAATCCAGCTATGGTGTTTGATTTAACCAAGGTCCATCCTTCAACTTCCGGCAGGGGTTTATCTTTTATATCGGGAAGTTCATTATTTAACTGATTAATTTTATCAACTAAAGTTGCTTTTTTAGCTACAGAAGTTGTTTTATTGCCATCTTTGTCCTTGTTCTTTTTCTTCTTATCTTGGCTTTGTTCTGTTTTGTCTTTTTTGAAAGCATCAAATAAGCCCTTGAATAATTGAGAATGTGCTTCGCTACAACATAATAAGGCTAACAAAGCAAATAATACAGTTTTTTTCATAATAAAATAAAATAATATAAGATTGTAATAAATACTGAAAATTACATCATAACTACTGGCACATTCTTTACGTTAGTGGCTTTCTTTGTTGTCCCGTTTACATCTACTTCAAAATTGAATTTTCTCTTAGGTAGTGGGTTGACAGTCCTTATTGGAGTAACTTTCAGATAATGTATCTTGTCACTTGAGCTACCGCGGTTTTCTATATAGGCAAACATGGCCTTGATTTGTTCAAGTGTCATACCTGGCTTTACCATGCAATCCATTACGTTTTTGCCATTAATTGCACCAAACGCCTGTATTGGACTCTTGCAGGTTGCCTGCTTATCCTCATGTGTAATATTGTCATAGTCAATATACCGCATAGTAAGTTTCTCACCGGAAATTTTGAATTTATTACTTGACATATTTCCGTATTCAATGACAGAATTGATCAAATAATCCCTGCATTCCTTAAATATACGGAATTCCGGAGTAAAAGTCATTGCTTTGGTCAACTTCTTGGGATCAACCATATCGGGATTTCCTGTAACAGAAATCTTTTCCTTTTCTAAATACAAAAATTGAGTATAATCAAATGACATGTTCACAACGTTACCCTCAACAGTGTATTTGCCAGGAACAGTGACAACAGGATTATACTTGATGAAATACATATCCCATGCATAATCCAAATTCATTTCCATGGTAAGCTTCATGTTCCCATCTTCATTGAAACTATACTGAACGTAAAACTTACCCTGATTGCGATAATTGTATGCCTTGCTCCATGTTCCAACAAGCCCATCGGCAAAACAACTAACTACAAAGAATAATGCCGTAATAGTGAAAATTAATTTTTTCATAATTTTGAGTTTTTAATATATATTTGGTTTATGTTATTCTTCATCATAGTCAATGTTTTCCTGATTTACACGACCAATCTTTTTCATACTGCCATTGGGCTGACGCTCGTAGAGTATGACGTTGCCCCACTCTTGGAACTCTAGCAAAGCCTTGCCTACAGAAACCGTTTTCACAACCTTATCAGCAGGGGCATTATCACTGTCATCATAAACATTCACCTTGCCATCTTCATTAACATCACCTTTCAGCGGGGTTTCACTACTCTGTGCAAAAGCACCTGCACTCACCAGCAGCATGGCTGCAAATGTCATTAAAAACTTTTTTATTTTGATAGATTATTATGTTAGAAAAAACGTTACCGGAGCAAATTTAGACATTCTGTTTATTTCCGTGAACTCCATTTTATCCCTTTTGCAATATCGCAGTTATTTTTTTGTCCCATATAATCCCATACAATCCCATTTGCTTTGGATGCCTGTAAATCTGAATCAAATTTAACCCTCCGGAATAACATTTCTGCCGTTTTTTTGTAATTTTGCAACTTGAAAATAGCGAACAATGGAATACAGAAAACTATGCGAAGCCGTAGAGAAGGAGGTCGGGCGTACTTTGTCAGCCCCATCTGATTTTAAATGGCTTTCTGCCCAGATTGAGAAACACACTCGCGAAAGACTCAGCCCGTCAACTCTGATGCGTGCATGGGGATATATGGAGGAAAATATAACACCGCGCAAGGTTACGCTGAATATTTTGGCTCGTTTTATCGGGTATTTGGGGTATGATGACTTCGTTGCCCGTCAGTCTTCGGACAATACTGCAGCAATCGCAGTAAGTCCTTCCGTAACCGAATCCACATCCCAGCCAATAGCCTCCTCAACCGCATCTTGGCACAGATGGGCAATATGGGTAGGGGCAGTACCGGCCGTTGTGCTTCTTGCAATCCTTGGTTGGTTCCTTTTCCGCCAGCCTGCCAAGGCAGTCTATGTCACAGACCTTAGTCAGTTGAGTCAGAACAAGCAATATTATATTCACACGCGAAACAAGGCTCGTGGCTCACTGGGGGTTGCGTGTCGTATGATGGCAACGACATTCAGCCAGGCGGCACGACATCGTTGTGAGGAGCCCAGCACTTTTGCCATCATCGAGCACGGCGGGGCATACTATTTTTATAGTGTGAAGGACAAACGCTTCATCGACTATGGTCAATGTGAGCGTGATGAGCCTCTGGCCAGCCTCGACTGCGCCGTGGATATCCACCAGAAATCTGACAGCTGTTTCGTCTTCGATTTCAAGGCCTGCAAGACCGTGTGCACGCTCAACGTCAACAGCGCCTACGGCCCTTACGTAACGAGCTACGGCACTTTCAACGAGATGTTCGACGACGGCAATCTGTTCATGCTGGAGGAGGCCGGGGATTTCGATCCCACTGAGGCGCTTGCCATGCTGCAGGAAAGACCGGATCAGGAGTACGAGGCAGCGCTGAAAAGTATCACTCCAGGAAGATATGTGATATTGGCCTCACAAAGCCCGCGGAGATTGTACTTGCGTGCGGACGGCTATTTGACGGAGACGTTGACTGATTCCTGCATCTTCGACATCAGCATGGTTGAGAAGAACAAAGAAGAATCTGTGCCTTACCGTCTGCCTGCCTGGTGCATCACTCATCCGTCGAAAGACGGGCAAAATGCCACCGCTTTCGGCACACCGCAGGACGAAGTGGAACGATATGTGCCGCGCTGCGGCCACCTGCTTGTCAATGCCGCTGCCTTTAACAGCTGGCAAGACAAGGTATTCTTCCTTGGCGATAACGGCTGCTACGCCATCCGCGCCACCAATGTGCCTATTGAAAACTGGGGAGCAGGACTATATTGGACTGTCTATACACCCGAAGGCAGCAAAACTCCGCAGGCAGACTACTCTAATGAAAAGTCCTATGTCTGGAAACTTAGGAAATATAATTAAATGCCGTATTTCTATTTTTCTTTCAAAATATTTGCAGAATTTTAAAATTTGCATTACTTTTGCCGTCGAAAAGTTGTCAAAAACAGAAAATAGGTATGATTAGAACAGCAAACTTTTGGTGGTGGCAATACTCAAGATTCAAAAGATCGTGAGAAGATAGCCGTGTACCTATAAGTTTGCAAAAGAGATACTTTGGAGGCCTGTCGTTCTTGCGACGGGCCTCTTTTTATTTACGATTTTACTATTTACGATTTACAATTTAAAAGACAAAGATATGGAAAATTTTCAAGTTGACAAAAATGGTTTCTACGGAGAGTTCGGAGGGGCGTATGTGCCTGAGATACTCTACAAGTGTGTGCATGACCTGCAGGAGGCTTATTTGCCGATTATCGAGAGTGCGGAGTTCAAGGCCGAGTATCATGCGCTGTTGAAGGATTATGTGGGACGGCCATCGCCACTCTACTATGCACGTAGGATGAGCGAGAAGTACGGC
>JAFZVW010000024.1 GCA_017617635.1 Bacteroidaceae bacterium
CCTCCCTGAAGAATCAGGCATAAAGTCTTTTATCTTCGTTCTAAATGCCAACACTTGTATATTAATGAAAAATGGGTGGATGGAAAACTACACAGTTAATGGCATGGTTGAGTCTGACAAATTCTGTCTTACTGATGGGATATTAGAAACTACTCTTGCAGAACTTAAGGAATACATAGATACAAAGGAAGAAAGCATAAGCAACTTATTACTTATGCCAGATGCCATAGCGGAAAAGCGTATGTACTATAACGAGCGTGAATTAGAAGAGATTGAGCGCTTGACAAAACTGCTGTCCATAGACAGGTTCAAGGATATTCAGCAACGTCTTAAAGATGCAAATATGCGAACTGGTTTTACTTGTCTCTTCTATGGTTCCCCAGGTACAGGCAAGACAGAAACCGTGTTACAGCTGAGTCGCAGAACTGGACGTCCAATCTTTCAAGTCAACATATCCGAAATGAAATCAAAATGGGTTGGTGAAAGTGAGAAGAAGATTCAGGGACTATTCTGTAAGTACGAGACAATGGTCAGGAAGTATGATATCTGCCCGATTCTTTTCTTCAACGAGGCAGATGCAATTATCAACAAACGCTCAAACAATACCGATGCGGCTGTTGACAAGATGGAGAATGCCTGTCAGAATATTATTCTTCAGGCTATGGAAAATCTCTCTGGGATAATGATTGCCACAACCAACCTCACAAGTAATATGGATTCTGCATTCGAACGCCGTTTCCTTTATAAAATTTGTTTTGACAAACCGACGGTGGACACAAGAAAACATATATGGAACGCCATGTTGCCTTCTCTTAGTTATGAAGAAGCGAAGAGTCTTGCCGAAAGCTATGATTTCAGTGGTGGCCAAATCGAGAACATTGCGCGAAAACAGATTGTTGACAGCATTCTCTATGGACACCATCAGGATCTTTCAAGCGTTAGGTCTTATTGTGACAATGAAATTATTCGAAATTCGAGAACGAACAGAATAGGATTCGTACAACAGGGGTAAGATAAAAAGACACCAGCTTTTTGCGTAATGTGTTGTTCGGGCGCAATGTTTTTATTATCTCTCTTATTCTGAAAATGCGTTTGCGTTTTCTTTGGACTTTTGGGAGAAATATTGTATATTTGCGCTCTTGGAAATAATAGTATAAGATATATAGCACATGGAAAAGATTCAGGAACTGACGGAAAAGATTTATTCCGAAGGTGTAGAACGGGGTCGGCAGGAGGCTGACCGTATTATTGCGGAGGCGCAGGAGAAAGCGCAGGCGATAATCGCTGAGGCTCAGCAGAAGGCGAAGAATATCCAGGCAACGGCCGAGAGGGCTGCTGCGGAGCTGGATGCGAACACGAGGAATGAGCTGAAGCTGTACACGGCTCAGGCAATGGGTGCGCTGAAGAGCGAGATTGCCAACTGTCTGTCGGCAACAACGATAACGGCGGCTGCTGAGAAGTTGACGAACGACAAGGATTTCCTGCAGAAGTTTGTTGTGGCTCTTGCAAGCCAGTGGGTGCAGGACGAGCCTGTCGTGATAAGTACTGCCGATGCCGAGGGTCTTAAGGCTTATTTTGCAAAGCAGGCAAAGGCTGTGCTGGACAAGGGTGTTACTATCCGCAAGGTGAACGGCAAGGATACTTTGTTCACGGTGGAGCCTGAGGACGGCAGCTACAAGGTGAATTTTGGCAAGGAGGAGTTCGAGGCTTATTTCAAGAACTTCCTGCGTCCACAGTTGATTGATATGCTGTTCTAGGGAAATGGCGGAGTTTTATAGTCTTTTGTGTGGACTTCCGGATCTGAGGTTGGACGATGCGGCTGGCGAGGCTGTAAGTCTGAGCGAGGTGTGTGAGTTGCTGGATAACGAGGACCTGAGCGGCCGTGAGGCTGAGATATTGGGTCTGTTTTTCCTGTATGGTGACTGCCGCAATCTGGTTGTGCTGTTGAAGGACAGCGCTACGAAGCTTCCGTATGTGGGTAACTACAGCCGTGAGGAGTTGCAGGAGATGGTTGCGGATGCGCTGGAGGATATGTTCGAGGACGACAGGCGTTTCCCTGACTTCATGGCTCCGTTTGTGCGTGAGTATGTTGAGCATCGTAATGAGCCGGGATACTTTGCCGAGGATCGCATAATGGTGCGTTACTGGGGGTATCTGATGAAGCGTGGTACGGGCTTCGTGTCGAAATGGGCGGAGCTGAACCTGAATATCTGCAACATACTGACTGCGCTGATTTGCCGTGCCCAGGGATGGCAGGTGCAGGATTATATCTATGGCGAGAATGATGTGACGTATCTGATACTGAATCGTCAGTCGGCTGATTTTGACTTGGCCAAGGAGATTGACTATGTGCCTGAGCTTATGCAGATCGTGCAGGAGGCTGATCCGGTGCAGAAGGAGCGTCGTATAGATACGCTGAGGTGGCTGTGGCTGGAGAACGAGACTTTCCAGGAGCCGTTTGATATAGATGCTGTGTATGCCTATCTGCTGAAGGTGCAGATGCTGGAGCGTTGGACGATGCTGGATCCTGAGAAGGGTCGCGAGGCGTTTACGGGGATTATTGAGAACTTGCGCAGCGAGTGCAAAGTTCCGGAGGAATTTAAAAGATAAAAATTAAGAATTAGATATAACTATGACAAACGGAATTGTTAGTGGCGTAGTATCGAACATGGTGACGGTCCGTGTGGACGGGGCTGTGCTTCAGGGAGAGATATGCTACATTACAACTGGCGGCGACCGTCTGATGGCGGAGGTCATCAAGGTGGTGGGCAAGGATGTCTATGTGCAGGTGTTCGAGAGTACTCGCGGCCTGAAGGTAGGTGCTCCTGTCGAGTTTACGGGACACCAGCTGGAGATTCAGCTTGGCCCTGGTATGCTGAGTAAGAACTATGACGGTTTGCAGAACGACCTGGACAAGATGGAGGGTGTATTCCTGAAGCGCGGCCAGTATACTGAGCCGTTGGATGCTGACCGTGAGTGGGACTTTGAGCCTATTGTGAAGGTTGGCGACAAGGTTGAGTCAAGTGACTGGCTGGGTAAGGTGGAGGAGAATCACCAGCCGCTGAAAATCATGGTTCCGTTCCAGATGGAGGGCGTTGCTACGGTGAAGAGCATCGCGGCTGCTGGCAAGTACAGGATTCATGACGTGATTGCTGTGCTGGAGACGGATAATGGCAAGGAACTGAAGGTTGACATGGTTCAGCACTGGCCGGTGAAGTTTGCGATGACGAACTACAGGGAGAAGCCGCGTCCGTTCAAGTTGCTGGAGACGGGTGTGCGTACTATAGATACGTTTAATCCTATTGTCGAGGGTGGTACGGGATTTATCCCGGGACCTTTCGGTACTGGCAAGACGGTGCTGCAGCATGCAATAAGCAAGCAGGCGGAGGCTGATATCGTGATTATCGCTGCCTGTGGTGAGCGTGCAAACGAGGTTGTGGAGATTTTCTCGGAGTTCCCCGAGCTGGTGGATCCGCATACGGGACGTAAGCTGATGGAGCGTACCATTATCATTGCCAATACGTCTAACATGCCTGTTGCTGCCCGTGAGGCTTCGGTATATACTGCTATGACGATGGCTGAGTATTATCGTTCGCAGGGTTTGCGTGTGTTGCTGATGGCTGACTCGACTTCGCGCTGGGCACAGGCACTTCGTGAGATGAGTAACCGTATGGAGGAGCTGCCCGGACCTGATGCTTTCCCGATGGATTTGGGTGCATTGGTTGCCAACTTCTATGGCCGTGCGGGATATGTTTATCTGAAGAACGGCGAGGTGGGTTCGGTGACGTTCCTGGGTACGGTATCGCCTGCGGGTGGTAACCTGAAGGAGCCTGTGACTGAGAATACCAAGAAGGTTGCGCGTTGTTTCTATGCCCTGGAGCAGGATCGTGCGGACAAGAAGCGTTATCCGGCTGTGAATCCGATTGATTCGTACTCGAAGTATCTGGAATATCCTGAGTTTGCCGAATACATCAACGGTCATATCAGCGAGGACTGGATTCCGAAGGTGATGGCCCTGAAGACGAGGATGCAGCGCGGTAAGGAGATTGCCGAGCAGATCAACATCCTGGGTGATGACGGTGTACCTGTGGATTATCATGTTACTTTCTGGAAGTCGGAGGTCATCGACTTCATTATCCTGCAGCAGGATGCCTTTGACGAGGTTGATGCTGTGACTCCGTTGGAGCGTCAGCAGGCGATATTGGATCTGGTGACCAGGATTTGTGACAAGGATGACTACGAGTTTGACACGTTCCTGGATGTGGTGGATTATTTCAAGAAGCTTATAAATCTGTGCAAGCAGATGAATTACTCGACGTACAAGAGTGAGCAGTACTACGACTACATCAAGCAAATCGAAGCAATGTTATAAGAACTATGGCACAAGCATTTCAAAAAGTATATACGCAGATAAGCCAGATCACAAAGGCTACGTGCTCGCTGAAGGCGAAGGGTGTAGGTAACGAGGAACTGGCTATGATTAACGGCCGCCTGGCTCAGGTGGTTAAGATTGCAGGTGAGGATGTGACCCTGCAGGTATTCGAGGGTACGGGCGGTATCCCGACCAACGCCGAGGTTACGTTCCTGGGCAAGTCTCCGTCGCTGAAGGTGAGCGAGCAGCTGGCGGGCCGTTTCTTCAATGCATACGGTCAGCCTATTGACGGAGGGCCTGAGATTGAGGGTAAGGAGGTTGCTATCGGCGGTCCTTCGGTTAACCCTGTGCGCCGTAAGCAACCGTCGGAACTGATTGCGACGGGTATTGCTGGTATTGACATGAACAATACTCTGGTGTCGGGTCAGAAGATTCCGTTCTTTGCCGATCCCGACCAGCCTTTCAACGAGGTGATGGCCATGGTTGCCATGCGTGCCAAGTGTGACAAGATCATCCTGGGCGGTATGGGTATGACAAATGATGACTATTATTTCTTCCGCAATACGTTTGCCGGTGCAGGTGCACTGGATCGTATCATATCGTTCATCAACACGACCGAGGATCCTGCGGTGGAGCGTCTGCTGATACCTGATATGGCTCTGGCTGCGGCTGAGTACTTCGCTGTTGAGAAGCATGAGACGGTGCTGGTTCTGCTGACGGATATGACGTCTTATGCTGATTCGCTGTCAATCGTAAGTAACCGTATGGATCAGATTCCGTCCAAGGACTCTATGCCTGGTTCGCTGTACAGTGACCTGGCCAAGATATACGAGAAGGCTGTTCAGTTCCCAGAGAGTGTGGGTGGCGGTTCGATAACGATTATCGCTGTAACGACGTTGTCGGGTGGCGATATTACGCATGCTGTGCCTGATAACACGGGTTATATCACCGAGGGTCAGCTGTATCTGCGCCGCGACAGTGACGTGGGCAAGGTTATCGTGGATCCGTTCCGTTCGCTGTCACGTCTGAAGCAGCTGGTGGCCGGTAAGAAGACGCGTAAGGATCATTCGCAGGTAATGAATGCCGCTATCCGTCTGTATGCCGATGCGGCTAATGCGAAGACAAAGCTGGAGAACGGTTTCGACCTGACGGATTATGACAACCGTTGTTTGGACTTTGCTAAGGATTATTCCCGAAGGCTGCTGGCGATTGACGTGAACCTGAATACGGAGGAGATGTTGGACGTGACATGGGAATTGTTGCGCAAATACTTCAAACTGGAGGAGGTTAATATCAAGAAGGAGTTTACCGACATCTATTGGAAGTAATAAATGGCTATCAAGTTTCAATATAACAAAACGTCTTTACAAGCGCTGGAGAAAAACCTGAAGATGCGACAGCGGACCTTGCCCATTATCAAGAGCAAGGAGACAGCGTTGCGTCTGGAAGTGAAGAGATGCAAGGAGGATGCCGAGGCCCTGGAGCGTAAGCTGCAGGAGCAGATAAACGGCTACGAGAGCATGTATGCGCTGTGGGGCGAATTTGATGCATCGCTGGTCGAGCTTGAGGATGTCCGGATTGATGTAAAGAAGGTTGCCGGCGTGCGTGTTCCCGTGCTGTCGAATATAAGTCTGAAGGTTCGTCCTTTCGGCTTGTTCTCGGCCCCCAAATGGTATTTTGACGGGATACGGCTTCTGCAGGGTCTTGCCAAGACGGCTGTCGAGCATGAGTTTGCGCTTGCCAAGCTGAATTTGCTGGATCATGCGCGCAAGAAGACTACGCAGAAGGTTAATCTGTTCGAAAAGGTTCAGATACCGGGTTTCCAGGAGGCTGTGCGTAAGATAAAGCGATTCATGGAGGACGAGGAGAATCTGTCCAAGTCAAGCCAGAAAATCCTGAAGTCACTGCAGCAGAAGCGTGCTAATAAAGAACAGGAGGAAGCTGTATGATACAGAAGATGAAGAAACTGACGTTCCTTGTCTACCACAGGGAATATGACCGTTTCCTTGTGGAACTGCAAAAGCTGGGTGTGCTGCACATACAGCCTTCGGCAGATCAGTCAAAGGCTGAGCCTGATTCTTTGCGCCGGCTGAAGGAACAGCTGGGTGTCGTGCAGGATGTAAAGGCCTCGCTGATGAAGCTGACTGGGATGTTTGACGAGGATATTGTTCCTGCCGATGCTGATGAGAATCTGGTAAATCGGGTGCTGGCTATTGCCGAGCGTCTGCGTATCGTGGAGAATACTCTGGATAAGGCGCGTCGTGACGATAAGCTGCTGGCTCCGTGGGGTGATATCGACAAGGCGCAGATGGAGCGTATGCACCAGGCGGGCTTGCAGGAGTATTACTACAAGGTGAGCTGTTCTTACTTTGACAGGGAACTGGCTGATTACAGCGCGCTGGAAGTTAGCAGGGACAAGAAATTTGTGTATTTCATCACCTTCTCGCTGGACGGAAAGGAGCCTGAGGGTATTGCTGCGCTGCCTTTGACATTGCCTGCGGGCTTGTATAGCGAGGTGCGCGCACAAGCAGATGCCTTGGAGGAGGAAAAGCGGCAGCTGATTGCCGAGCGTCAGGAAATAGCAGGCAACCGTATCGGGTGCATAAAGGCTTACGAACTGGAGCTTCTGAATAAGATCGCACGCGAGGAGGCTGACCTGGATACGCTGCGTGCAGCGGGCGATACGGTCATGGTTTTGGAGGGATGGTTCCCTGTCACGCAGTGCGCTGCGGTGGAGGATTTCCTGAAGAAGTCTGATGTGTATTACGAGATGCGCGACCCTGTTGATACGGACACCGTGCCGACGCAGTTCTGCAACAACCGTTTCAACCGTATGTTCGAGCGCCTGACCAAGATGTATGGCTATCCGTGTTACAACGAGTGGGATCCGACTCCTGTTGTCGCACCGTTCTTCACGTTGTTCTTTGCTATATGTATGGGCGATGCGATGTATGGTGTGATAATGATGATATATGGTATGCTGGAGGTGAGCGGCAAGGCTAAGAAGACTCCTATATTGGGTGAGATGCTGCATGGATGCGGTGATATCCTTATTGCCCTGGGTGCTGCCACTACGGTGATAGGTCTGTCCTTGGGTACTGTATTCGGTACGAATATTGCGGAATGGACCTTTATCTCGCTGTCACCTGCAGTAAAGGACTACTACCATTTTGTACAGGGCAATTTCCCAGGTACAACTTATTCGTTCCAAATGGTTGCTGCCATCATAATAGGTGTTCTGCACCTGTGTATTGCCATGATTGTCAAGGCTGTGCTTTTCAGCAAGAAGGAGGGCTTCATGAACAATCTGGGACAGTGGGGTTGGACTTTGCTGATGATTGGCGGTATAATAACCGGTTCGCTGTGGGCAGTCGGCACCCTGAGCCAGGAGGCTACGACTTATGTCCTGATTGGCATAGGCGCTGTTGCTGCATTGTGCATTTATTTCCTGAACAATGTGCAGAGGCTTAGGAGTAAGTTTGTCCAGGGCCTGATTATAAATCCATTGGCAGGTCTGTATGATACATATAATATGGCCAGCGGATTGTTGGGTGACGTGCTCAGCTACGTTCGTCTGTACGCCTTGTGTCTGGCAGGCGGTGTGTTGGGTTCTGCTTTCAACAGTATCGGCTCGATGTGTGCGGACAGTTTTGCGGGTGGCATTGCCGTTGCGATACTGATTTATGCCATAGGACATCTGCTGAACCTCCTGCTGTCGGGCATTTCGGCATTCGTTCATCCTCTGCGTCTGAATTTCGTGGAGTATTTCAAGAACTCTGGTTACGAGGGTAGGGGTACGGCATACGAACCTTTCAAGAATAAATAAAAACAAAGTAATAATCAATAATAACAAAAAATTATGGACATTAATGTAATTCTGGGTTATCTGGGCCTTGGCCTGATGCTCGCGCTTTCCGGAATCGGAAGCTGTTATGGAACAACAATCGTAGGTAACGCCGCAGAGGGTGCTTTGAAGAAGGATCCGAGCAAGGCTTCGAGCTACATGATTCTGAGTGCTCTGCCTGCTACTCAGGGTTTGTATGGCTTCCTGGCATTGTTCCTGCATTCTTCACTGGCTGAAACCAATGGTCCTCTGATGTTCGGTATAGGTCTGGGCGTAGGTCTGGTTTGCCTGTTCTCGTCTATACGTCAGGGTAAGGTTTGTGCTGCAGGTGTCCAGGGGCTGGCTCAGGGTCACGATGTTACAACTAACACCATGATCTATGCTGCCCTTCCTGAGTTCTATGCTATTCTTGCTCTTGTAGCAACCTTCCTGGTTAAGTAAGTAACAGGACGCATTAGGGAAAATGAAAATAGCCGGGGCATTGTCTCTCCGGCTATTTTGTGTTTATGCTCTTGCAAGGCCTGTCTACGGCTGCAGTACGACTGTGGCATCGGGTGTGACGTTTGTCTCGTCTGTGCCGTTGTAATCCAGCATCATGCTGTGCAGTGTTTTCAACAGTTTGTCCTTGAATCCTGCCTGCACGGCATCGGTATTCTGCCTGATACGTTCGTAGATTTCAGCGCCACCGCGGTGGGGCTCGTCACCTTGTGTAAAGGCAATTAGTGCCTGGCACAGGTCGTCACCAATGATGCATAACGCCATTGTTGCCAGCGTCTCGCCGAGCAAGGCTGTAAGCCTGGATTTAATCAGCGACTGTGCCTGTTCTTTAAGCAGGTTCATATCGTAGCCGCTGTGCAGGTTTACTGTCTTGCTTGTTATATTTGCCCTTTGTGTCTCGGGGTCGACCTGCAGTGTGCGGAAATAGTGGGGATATGTGTTCAAGGCACCGGTGCCGATATCCCAGATGCGCCACGTTTTGCCGTTGACGATGAAGTCTGTGGCGGCTATGTCGTGAACGTGGAAATGTCCGCTGATGACATAGTGTATTCCGGCATCGGCGAAGGCCTGTCGTAATTCTGTAGGGGTTACTACCGGGTCTTCGTTGTCCTTCTTCTGATATCTGATATTATAAAGTGTACTTGGGAACAAAGATGCCTGGTTGTTGAAATGTTCCAGCAGCTGTTGGTGTACGAGGGCGATAATCATGCGTCCCTCGCTACGCAGGGTTTGTGCCGTGTGTGCGAGCCATTGCAGGTGCGAGCGTGTGATGCATCCGTCGCTGACGTACTGACCGGTGCCGTAGATATTTGCATCCAACCCTATGATTGCCATGTCCTTTCCTATGCGCTGAGCCCATGACAGTGAGCCTTCGTACCGGATATCGCCCATGAAACCGGCATATATCGTGCTGAAATCGTCTGCGGTGGTCGCTTCGTCACCCGAATGGTGGGGATTGAGTATGTCGTGGTTGCCGGGAACTACCAGTACACGAGTGCCTGCTGCACTGAAATTGTGCAGCAGGTCGCTCATTGCAAGGTGTCCTTGTTTCTCGCCATTGTATGTAAGGTCACCGCTGATAAGCAGCAAATCGGGCTTGTCTGTCTTAATGCTGTCGAGTGCTGCCTGTAGCACTTCGGTGTCGGATGTGATGTGACAGTCGCTGATAACGGCAATCCTGATGTCTGCATGGATTGGCAGCAGACAGAGTGATACGGCAACAGACAGGATGAGGTGTTTCATTGTCTCCCGTGTCTCAGGCGGTTATGCGCTTGCCTTTGGCAGTGTCTTGTTCAGGATAAGTGAACCGAACAGTGCGCTTGCAATTGTTCCGCACAGGATGCCCAACTTTGCGTCATTCAGCAGGTTGTACATGATTTCTGATTCGGCTCCTGACGATGTAACGGGGTAGGAGAGTGTTGACATAAACATGCTGACAGTGAATCCAATACCACATAATGCCGCAACGCCTGCCATTGATCCCCAGGTTGTATTCTCGGGCATCTGAACCAGTTTAAGCTTGATGCTTATCCAGCTTGCACTGAATACACCGATGAACTTACCGATCAATAGGCCTGTAAATACTCCTAATCCTACTCCTTCGAAGAGATTCATCATGCTCATTCCGTCGAAGCATACACCGGCATTGGCAAATGCGAACAGTGGAATGATGAAGTAATTGATGGGGTTGCGCAGAACGTCTTCCATATCCTGCAGTGTAGATATCAGGTGGTCACTGGCCGCCTCGATAGCACGCAGATCCTGGATGTCGTCCTCGCTTAGCAGGGTGGGTGTCTTCCTGTCATTGGCAGTAACCTCCAGATGCGGGAATTTGTCCACATGCCGGCGTATGCGTTCGATGTAGAACGAGGTGCCGTTATTGAGTTTTGCCGGTACACAGAAAGCCAGCAATACACCTGCGATAGTTGCGTGGATGCCGCTGTTGAGCACCAGCCACCACATTGCAATGCCTATCATAAAGTAGACCATCTTGGTGGCGGATTTCCAGAAGCGTGCAGTCAGCAGGCACAATGCGGCACAGCCAAATGCCCCAAGCAAGTGTGGAAAGCTGATATAGTCGGTGTACTTGACAGCTATGACAATTATGCCGCCCAAGTCATCGGCAACGGCCAATGCAGCCAAGAATACTTTCAATCCCAGCGGTACGCGCTTGGAAAACATACTCAGGACACCAAGGCTGAAGGCAATGTCCGTGGCCATGGGAATGGGCAGGCCTCTGCTCATGAGATCCAGCATGTTTGAGTCGCTTACGGTTGTATGCAATGCTATAAAGAATACGATTACAGGCATAAGCATACCTCCGCACGCCCCTATGACTGGCAACATGGCTTTTTTGACACTGGACAGTTCGCCGCCACAGAATATCTCTCGCTTTAACTCAAGGCCTACACTCAGGAAGAATATGGCCATCAGGAAGTCATTGATAAACTGCGACAGGTTCATGGCCTCGCCGTGATGGGTGAAAAGGCTGATGCGCCCGATACTTAGGCTTACCTCCCTGAGCCATACGGTGTTGTACCAGTCCTTGGTAAATGGCAGGTTTGCAACAAGTAGTGCAGCTATGGTAGCAAGGATAAGAAGTACGCTACTGGAGACGTACTTCCTAATCATGCTAAGAAACGTATAGTTCTGTTTCATCGTTTATTTCAGGCAGTTTGCTATAAACTGTTCCATTTCGGATTCGTGCTTCTCGATAGACAGAAGCAGGTGCAGCTGGTTGTTGGCACGGACGAAGTTGTGTGTAGGATACTGGCACTTCCAGTACTTGTCGCCTGACAGGTAGTCCCACAGGAAACGTACACATTGCATGTATGGGAACAACTTAACTGCATAAGGCAGGTTCTCTATCTCTACGCGAGTCAGGAACTTGCTTGCGCTGCTCAGGTAGCCTTCAGTGAATGCCTTGAAGATTTCTACGTTGAACTCAACAGCATCCATATTGGGATCATCCTCTGCAACCTTGTTGGCAGCTGTGCGTAGGAAGTCACCATAGTCGCTGAAGATGAAGTTAGGCATTACTGTATCCAGGTCAATAACGCACAGTACGTTGTCGTTCTGGTCAAACATCATGTTGTTAACCTTTGTATCACAATGGCAGACACGCTTTGGCAGGATGCCCTCGCGACCCATACGCTCGGCTTTGCACATATATTCGGCACGGGCATCAATTTCCTTGAGCATTGCCTGAACCTCCGGCTCATTTACGCGGCCTGCCGGGTCGGCGGCTATAACCTCGCGCAACTGCTGCAGGCGGAATTCCATGTTGTGGAAATCCTTGATGGTCTCGCCCAGTTCAACTGGAATATCTGCCAGCATTGCCTGGAAATTACCGAATGCCTTGCCGGCAGCACGGCTTGACTCAGGATTAACAGCCTGCTTTGTGATGGCGTTGTCAATGAATATCATCATACGCCAGTACTGACCGTCTACGATAGCATATAGCTTGGTCTTATCATCCTTGTTAGGCATGAAAGTCAATACCTTGCGGTCAATGTCGCTTTCTCCGGCAGCTTCCAGTTTCTTGCGGATGTGTGTGGTGGTGGCATAGATGTTGCGCATGACCATTTCTACGTCAGGGAACACATTTGTATTCACACGCTGCAGGACATAGTCAGGCTGATCTGCCTCGGCAGTCTTAACCTTCAGCGTGTCATTGATAAGACCGGCACCCAGAGGCTTGATTTCGCTTACTGTACCGCGGATTGCAAAATGCTCGACAATTTTCTTCAGTTCGTTCTGTTCCATAGTATTATAGTTGTTAAATTGTTGTCAAATAGTGGTTAAATAATTGTCAAACGGTGGTAGATGTCGGACAAATATAGACAAATATTTTCAATATACTGTCACACGTTGTGTGATTTCTTGTCTTTGCCCTAAACTTTTCATTTCGCAGCATGTTGCAGGGTGCCGTCACTTGTCCAACCTTCCACGTCAATCTGCAATATTGATGGAGTGGAGTTGTTGGCTATGCGTATTGTGGCAAGCCCGTTACTGTCAAGAACAACGTTGGGGTTCCAGTACAGTGTGCGGCGGAAGTCCTGCCTTGGCAGTGGGGCGGTACTGTAATCCGGGTTGTAAAATTCGTCCGGAATACTGAAACCGTCCATAATCCAGCGCCTGTTAACCTGATAGCTGCGTACGCTGTCATCGGGCATCAGCTTTAAATCAACACGGACAATAGGCTGGTTGCTTCCCTCAAAGTTTGCATCACCCTCGCGTCTGGGAGCATAGTCAGTATAGATGTACACATCACTCAGGTTGCTCAGAAGCCTGTATTTATCCAGTGTGTATGTGCTGAGGTTGAACGACTCTTCGGGAATCTGTTCGATACCGAAGTGTTTGGCGGCAGTACTCTGTTTGACCTGTTCTGTGTTACTGCGTGCCGTTACAGCCTTGCCGTCGTATCGCACTTCCACGGGATAGTTCTGGTCCATACCCATGTCTCCGATATAGGTACGTGTCACATCCGTGATGAATTTGTCACTACCCTGAAAATAACCGGGACACAGACCTGCATCAGCTGTGGCGTTGAATGCGTCATATGCATCTATGACAAATGCCGGTTTGCCGGCGATGAATTCCATACGTCCCTTGCGACGGCCGCCTATCGTCACCTCGTTCAGGGTGCGTACGCCCAGTTCCTGGTTTTTGTACTGTTGGGTGTTTTCAGGTGCAGGAGCCAATGTCTTCTGGTAATAGTCATATGGCTTGACGAATCGTGGGTATATTTGGTTGACTTTCACATAGAATTCGGGATATACCATCTCCTTGTCATCCTTTATGTCCAGACCATTCTGTATCCATGTGTGTGCAATGCCCTTGCTTTTTTCTTTTTTACTCCACTTAAGCGTGTCGCTGGCAGCGAGGAAGAAATAGTGTTTGTCGAAATACCGGGGCATTTTGATTGTGAACAGACCTCCATCTTCTACAGGCATCTCGCCCAGCACACTTTCCGTACCCGGCTGGCTCCATTCTGCATGTACCAGGACAGATGGTTTTATTTCGCTTTCTTTTTTATGGAAACGGCCTCTGGATATATTAGTGTTTCCTGCCACTTCAGCGCTCATGTCTGTGTATTGTCTGTTGTTCGCGTTTGTATTGTCCAAATCATCGGATTCCTGGGTAGGATCGTTGTTAGTATAGGTTTCTTCGTTCGTGTTCTCGGCCATTTGGGCACCTGCTTTTGTGAATGCTGACAGGTTCTCGATTAATTCGTAATTGTATACGCCACCATTGACCAGCTGATATCTGGCTTCGGGACGATGTAGCAGCTCCCATGTCTTTGGAACTGCCATCTCTCGCCATACATATCTGCGCCAGCCTTGCGTCATCATAAGCAGATCCAGGGCAACACGATGCTCTTCGTCATCCTTCTCAAAGAACCAGTCAGGGTCTGGTATGAAGCCGCGTACCTCGCTGCTCAGCAGCATCTCGGCCATAATACTTGCATTGTCGTAGATATATTCACTGCAGGCAGCATCGCGTACGGATATGCTCAGGTGTGCATCGGGTGTTCCCTGTAGTTGTATGTCGGCCATTTCGTATGGTTTCATCGACTCTTCTGGCAGGTTTGCTATTGTGATGTTTTGCGTCTGCAAGTCAGGAGCACGGTAGAATACCAGGCGGTCTGCATATACTCGTCCCTGCCGGTTGAATACCGTTATCTGATATACACCGCTGCCGCTTTCTGCCGGAGAGTAGTTGAGCGTGTTCTGCTCGTTAGTTGCAAACAGTTTAAGCACACCGTCCTTCATAATTGTGATACCAAGTCTTTCCTGGG
Source organism: Bacteroidaceae bacterium (assembly GCA_017617635.1). Lineage (GTDB taxonomy): Bacteria > Bacteroidota > Bacteroidia > Bacteroidales > Bacteroidaceae > Physcousia. Next base: position 14,515 of record JAFZVW010000024.1, read on the forward strand.
CAGCAGTGTCTACTGCATGGATGTTGATGAGAAAATTGTTATCCGCCATGTCTACACGCAGCCTTGCTCCGGCCTTGTGTATCTTGGGCAGATTCTGTGTTACGGAATTACCTGTGGCATCATTCGGATGAAATGTGGCTTGTATATGCCCGCTCTCGGGTACGTCAACCTCCATTACTCCGCGTCCACGGTTCAGCGTCCTGTATTCGCGCCCCTGCACGGTAACAGTACCTTCCACATACCGGCCATTGCCGTCACGGGCTTCCCATGCAACACGTTGGCGAGTGCCTGCCACAAGGCCGCCGCCTTCCGGGTAGAATGATATTTTTATTGTATTTTTATCATTTTCACGGAAATGTCGCGATAGCGGTCTCAGTGTCATGTCGGGGAAATACTCTCCGGGAGTTTGTGGTTTGTCGTATACAGGGAAAACACGACTATACAGTTTGTCATAGTCACGATAAAAGTCACGGGCCATTTTCTGGTTGAAGAAATATTTCTCGGCAAAACGGCTATGCTTATGTTCCCTTACGCCCCAGTTCAACTGCCATCGGGTATATGCTCGCAGTTCGTAGTAACCGCTGTACAGCGTGTCGTGCAAGGCTATGCTTCCGATAGCCTCGCCATCCTTGACCTCCAGCATCTGGCGCTGAACCAGATAGCCGTCGTGGTTTAGCAGCTCGGCATACAATACACCGCTGATGTTGCTTGGTGTACCGGTATCACTGCGTCTGATGTAGGCCTTGTAGTATATGGTATCTCCCAAGTAGTAGCAATTGTTGTCCATATGTACATATATATGTTCCTGCGGCAATGTTTTCCCAAATGCCTGTAACCTTTGCGCATATTCCTGCAAAGAATTGTCCTGTCCATATATATATCCACATAGGGTGCACAGAAAGAGATTCAAGAGATACCTAAAATTGTATGATTTCATCGTTAGCTATATTGTATTAAGTGCCTTGTTAAATAGTAAATCTTATCTGAAGCGAAATGTCATTCTTGATGTTTCCGGGAATCATGTCCTCGCCAGAAGCGATGTAATCGCGGTCAAACATCTTGGTCAGGCTGTACCGTCCCTCAATCATCCAATGTCCGCGATGATGTGTGTACCTTAATCCGGCGACTGTACGTATGCCCTGTCCAAAATATGTTGTTCCCGAGATACTGTTCCATAAAGCTGGTTCGTATACATATACCCGTGTCAGATAATCAGGTGTATCGAAATATGCACCCATTACCGTCAGTATCATGGATTTATTCCTAAGCAGGACGGCCTTTATGTTTTCGCTTACCGAAAATCCGACTTTCCCGTTTTCTCCTGTCCGTGTCGCGATATGAAGATTCCCTGTGGTCTGCAGTTTGCATCTGTCGCCAGGCTCAACCGTCCACTGCAGCCTGATACGGTGGTGTGGTATCATGACGTCATTGCTTTCCTTGCGTTTCATATTATAGCGTAAGGCCAGTTCGTGCTTTGCGGAATTAGCTTTGCTATCGGGCTTCCATCGCGCCTCTATCATGAAATCCTGTCCGTTGCTGCTGTGTGTCATCTGATAACGTGGCCAGTAATCGGAAAAGAAATCCAGATAGCTGGTCAATGTCCAGTTTCGCCATGGAGTTGCCTCTACACGCAACATTATTCCTGATTCGTTCCTAGTTTCGCTGCCTTCCGAGATAGAGCTGGAGTAAAATGAGTAATATTTGTGGCTGTAGTATCTTCCGGCCAATCCAAGTTTCCAGTTACGTGTGGCCAAATATATTACTTTACCCAAAGCCGCTATTCCCCCCTGGCTTTCAGAGGACAGGTTGTATGCGACTTCACCCGAGGCCGTCCATCTGTAACGGCTGTATGCGGCAGACAGTCCAATATTGCCAAAATCGTTTCCTCGCGGATACCATTGGCGGTATTTTTCGTTTCCCGGCGAGAGCCTGCGGTTGAAATGCTGCCAATAACCTGTTGCGCCAAAGGTAAAATGACGGAATCCCAGTTGAGCATGGGCGCCGACCACTGTTGCCGATGTGTTGTTCTTCTTAAGAATCTCGTTTTCCGAGCGATGGTAACCGGTAGTGACAATTGTCTTTGCTGTTCCGTCATTATTGAGAGTTGCATCCAGCAGATTGTATGATGCAAAGACTGTTGTCTGCCATGTGATGCGATTTCCATTTACAGGATACTGTATGTCAGAACCAAGGGTAATAGCTGCACCGCGCATATATCCCGTCTCTCCGGTTCCTGTCATGGGACGTATACCTTGTGTGGAAGAATTCATCATGCCGCTTTTACTGGAGAGCGACCGTGCGCCCATGACCAGTCCTTCGCCCCATCCTGTCCGATAGTCACCGAAAATGACATTACGGACTATTCCAAGATCTTTCAGCATGAGATACGCACCGTAGCTGTCATACCATCTCTCACCGGCATCTTTTTCCATATGCGCACCAGCCAGAACATGACTTGATGACATATTGTATCTGGTCCTGTTGTATACGGGATCACCTTTGTAGTATCCTGTCTGGAATCCTTTCCTGCGATATAATGGAATGTCAAAGCGTGTGTCTATGGTGTGCCTATGGTCTGTAAAGAGGGATTTGAATCCTGTTGTATTCTTTATCTTGCCACGCTTGTCAGAAACATAGAAGAACAAAGGCAGGATTCGTCTTGTTTCGGTGTCTATCGATGGAATCAATGCCAATTCTCCCAATGTTTTCATCGGACCGTCCAAGTGGATATATGCCTGAATGTCTTCGATCTGACCGGCTGTCAGAAATGGAATCAGTGCCATTTCCTCGGGAGTTGCCGTATTAATGTCCAGGGGGTTGGTATGCAACTGTTCCAACCCAAGCAGATAATCTTGCCATGACTCGTTTGTAGTCGTCTCGGCATCATAGCTGAGACTCTGGACAAAATCATCCCAAGAGACAGATTCGTAAGACATCCGGAAATCATCATCAGTATCCTTTTTCGGCTCAGTAATTCCTACGACACATAAAAAAGTAAGAAGTGAGAGCAAGGTCATAATGATATCCCCTTTAAATAAGTGCCCGGAACGGGACTCGAACCCGTACGACCGCAATGGTCAAGGGATTTTAAGTCCCTCGTGTCTACCAATTCCACCATCTGGGCAGCCTTATCGTTTGCAAAATTACGAATAAGTGTGCGAATTACCAAGGGAAAGGACAAAATTTTAGACAGTAATGCCTATTCTTTGCCTGCAATTGCCTGTTTGTAGCATTCACGGCACAGCGGTTCGTATTCGTGGGTTTCTCCAAGCAGGACTTGCTTGTCATTGCTTACCAGACGATGGGAAACGTATGCAAGTGATCCACAGCGTACACAGATGGCATGTACCTTGGTGACTTCGTCGGCAATGGCCAGTAATGCCGGCATGGGTCCGAATGGCTGTCCCTTGAAATCCAGGTCCAGGCCTGCTATTATGACGCGTGTACCCTGATTGGCAAGTTGGTTGCATACCTCGACGATGTGTTCGTCAAAGAACTGCGCTTCGTCAATTCCTACAACATCCACTCCTGCACTCATAAGCAAAATGCTGGCACTCGAGTCGATAGGGGTCGATGATATGGCATTGCCTTCGTGGGAAACGACATCTTCTTCCGAATAGCGTACATCGATGGCGGGTTTGAATATCTCGACATTCTGCTTTGCGAATTTTGCACGCTTCATACGGCGAATCAGTTCCTCGGTCTTGCCTGAGAACATGGATCCGCATACCACTTCGATGCGGCCTCGCCGCATCATTTCACCATTGGCACTGGAAACATCTTTCATGATGACAAAGGTATGTTTTTTGTGTTAAAGATGAAAAATTAAAATCTAACGATTTTGAAATTTATTCTAGGAATATTAAAAATAGTTTTATATGGAGCATTGTTTTATGATAATATTGTTATCTTTGCGCACGATATGGGAGTCTTGTATATTGTGCCTACTCCAGTAGGAAATAAGGAGGATATTACTGCAAGGGCATTGCGGGTCCTCAGTGAGTGTGACCTGGTTTTGGCCGAGGATACGCGCACCAGTGGCATTCTGCTTCATCACTTTAATATCAAGAAGCCAATGCTCTCCTACCACAAGTTCAACGAACACCAGACTGTCATGCAGATAGTACACAGGTTGGAGGCAGGCGAGGTTATTGCACTTGTCAGCGATGCAGGGACACCGGGTATCAGCGATCCGGGTTTCCTTGTCGTGCGGGAAGCTGCACGTGCCGGTATAGAAGTGATAACATTGCCGGGACCCACGGCTTTTGTTCCCGCATTGGTTACGAGTGGCTTGCCATGTGACAGGTTCTGTTTCGAAGGCTTCCTGCCACAGAAAAAAGGCCGTATGTCCAAACTTCAGTCTTTGGAGCACGAGGAACGTACAATGATTTTCTACGAAAGTCCGCATCGTATAGTGAAGACCTTGGAACAGTTCCAGCAGGTTTTCGGTTCCGACAGGCATTGTGCCGTGTGTCGTGAAATCAGCAAGATTCATGAGGAATGCGTGCGTGGTACTGTGGCACAGGTATTGGAACATTTCAGCGAGACGGAACCAAGGGGTGAATTTGTCCTCATCCTTGCCGGGGCTGAAAAACAGCTTGGCAAGAACAGGCGTAAGATGATGAATAATGAGTAAAACACATACTATTATGAAAAAGTTTTTGATTGTTGTCGCCAGTGCTGCCATGATGGCATCATGTGGCATCAGTAGAGAGGAAACTGACCGTGAGTTGAAGCAACAGCGGGATTCGCTGCAGGCTATTATCGATAACAAGGACAATGAGCTGAATGATATCATCGGCACTATGACCGAGGTTCAGGAAGGCATCCGTCGTATCAGCGAGGCAGAAGGCCGGATAATCGTGGCTGACGGTGATCATGAGAGTGCCAGTAACCGCGAAGTGATTCGCGACAATATGGAATTTATCCAGAAGGCCATGGAGACCAACCGCGAGATGATAGCTCACCTGAAGGAGAAATTAAATGCCAGCCAGTTCAATGTAACCCAACTGAAGCGTATGATAGAGTCCCTGCAGCAGCAGGTGGCATCCCAGGAGGCCAGAATACAGGAATTGCAGGCACAGATTGCCGAGAAGGATGCGCAAATTGAAGATCAGGGTACGCAAATAAGCAATCTTAGCGAGAATGTAAACAGTTTGACCGAGGAGAACAAGAAGCAGGCAGGTCTGCTGGCTGACCAGGACAAGGAAATAAATACTGCCTGGTTTGTATATGGTACGAAAAGCGAGCTTAAGGATCAGGGTATCCTGAAAAGCGGCGATGTACTGAAGCAGGGCGACTTCAACCGTGATTACTTTACAAAGATAGATATCCGTCAAACCAAGCAGATAAGGACATACAGCAAGAATGTCAGGTTGCTTACCACTCATCCGTCCGACAGCTACAAGTTGGAAAAGGATGCCAAGGGTTTGTACGAGTTGCAGATTACCAACGTACAGAAATTCTGGAGCATATCCAGATATCTGGTAATGCAGGTTAAGTAGGAGAGCATAATTGAAGACCAGTAGAAGCAAATATTACAACGCATCGCGCAGCAGCCTGCCATTCGAGGATGGTATGGGCAAGGTAGTTGCTGCCGATGTAACCGATGTGCAGGAGGAAACTGCCGTTCTTGTGGGCATTATTACCCCTCAGCAGAATGAGCGGAAGACAACCGAGTATCTGGACGAGCTTGAGTTTCTGGCCGAGACAGCCGGAGCCCGTACCGTGAAGCGTTTTACCCAGAAAATGAACGGCCCGAGCAGTATCACATACCTGGGAGTAGGCAAGCTGCAGGAGATACGCCAGTGGATTGAACAGGAAGAGGATGCTGAACGTACAGTGTCCATGGTAATCTTCGACGACGAGCTGTCAGCTAAGCAGTTGCGTAATATCGAAGCAGAGTTGAAGGTAAAGATACTGGATCGTACAAGCCTGATTCTGGATATCTTTGCAATGCGCGCCCAGACGGCAAATGCCAAGACACAAGTCGAATTGGCACAGTACCGCTATATGCTGCCACGCCTGCAGAGGTTGTGGACCCACCTGGAACGCCAGCGAGGAGGTGCAGTAGGTCTGCGAGGCCCCGGTGAGACTCAGTTGGAAATGGACCGGCGCATCATCCTGAACCGTATGGCCCTGCTCAAGGAGCGCTTGCGCGACATTGACCGTCAGAAAACCACCCAGCGCAGCAACCGCGGCCGCATGATACGCGTGGCACTTGTGGGCTATACCAATGTCGGAAAGTCAACACTCATGAACCTCATGGCCAAGAGTGACGTATTCGCCGAGAACAAGCTGTTCGCGACACTTGACACCACTGTGCGCAAGGTGATTGTCGACAACCTTCCCTTCCTGCTAAGTGATACGGTCGGTTTTATCCGCAAATTGCCTCATGACCTGGTAGATTCGTTCAAGTCGACATTGGACGAGGTACGCGAAGCCGACTTGTTGCTTCATGTAGTGGATATCAGCCATCCTGACTTTGAAGACCAGATACAGGTAGTTGAAAAGACCCTTGCCGATCTCGGCTGTGCCGAGAAGCCCTCAATGATAATATTCAACAAGGTCGATGCATACCGCTGGACAGAAAAAGACGCAGACGATCTGACACCGGCAGGTAAGGAAAACATAAGTCTGGACGACCTGATAAGGACGTGGATGACCAAGCTTTCGGGGCAGTGCCTGTTCATTTCTGCTACCCGCAAGACAAATTACGAGACGTTACGTCAGGTTCTGTACAATAAAGTGCGGGAACTGCATGTACAGAAATATCCATATAACGATTTCCTTTTTGAGAAGTACGAGGAATAGGGTAGGGATTAGGAACTAAATATTCAGGATTGTATGTTCGAGAAAAAAATAACATTTGACCGTTTCGTTCGCGGAGGTATGATAGTCGCACTCATTGTGGGTGCTGTGTTGCTTATCAGGTCACTCAGCAATGTACTATGGCCATTCTTCGTAGCATGGATAGGAGCATATCTGCTGTATCCCCTGGTATCGTTCATCGAGCGCCGATGCTATATCCGCTGGCGTGTGCTCAGCATACTGATTGCATTATTGCTGATATTCGCGGCACTTGGCGCGTTCGGTTATCTTACAATTCCCCAGTTCATAGAGCAGTATCACAGGGTGTCCGATGATTTGCAGGAATTTACCGTTTCCTATCTCAGTAATGCCGAGATACCCATGCAGTTCCAGGACTTTATCAACCATAACCTGACAAGCGACACAGTTGTCGAACTTTTGCAGAGAGACGATGTCTTATCGGCAGTTCAGATGATAGGTTCCAAGATATGGGACCTCATGAGCGGCACGGGTAAGGTGCTTATGGGCGTTGTCGATGCATGTATGGTAATGTTATATATGTTTTTCATATTGATGGACTACGAGCGGCTTTCCAGCGGCTGGTTCCATCTTGTTCCTGTCGGATACCGTAGCGGTGTAAGGAATCTGGTAGACGATGTCAAGCGCGAGATGAACGCCTACTTCCGTGGTCAGGGCCTGATAGCATTTCTAGTAGGCGTCCTGTTTGCACTCGGTTTTACAATCATCGATTTTCCAATGGCAATAGCCCTTGGGTTAATGATTGGCGCAATGAATATGGTTCCCTATCTCCAGTTGGTCGGCTTCATCCCGACTATACTGCTGGCGGCGCTCAAGGCAGCAGACACAGGTGAGAGCTTCTGGATAATACTGGCATGCGCCTTTGCCGTATTCTGTATTGTGCAGGCCATCCAGGATCTCATTCTTACACCCAAGATACTGGGACATGTAATGGGTATGAAACCTGCCGTAATACTGCTCAGCCTGTCAATATGGGGCAGCTTGCTGGGACTGATAGGCCTGATTATAGCACTGCCGCTTACTACACTCGCATGCAGCTACTACAAGCGTTTTGTGCTCAAAGAGCAGGACGAACCACAGAAACATAATTAAAATACAACATAGAATATTATAATATGGCAAACGTAGAATTCAAGTATGCTCCCATGTTTCAGATGGGAGAGGACAAGACCCAGTACTGCCTCCTGACAAAGCAGGGCGTTACAGTAACCGAGTTTGAAGGCAAGGAGATTGTCAAGGTGTCCAAGGAAGCACTTACACTGTTGGCTCAACAGTGTTTCCATGATGTCGAGTTCAAGCTGCGTCGTGAGCATAACGAGCAGGTCGCCAAGATCCTGCGTGATCCCGAGGCTTCGGAAAACGACAAGTATGTTGCCCTGCAGTTCCTTCGCAATGCCGAAACGGCAGCAAAGGGAATCCTGCCTTTCTGCCAGGATACAGGCACAGCCATAATCCATGGCGAGAAAGGACAGCAGGTATGGACAGGCTTCGATGACGAGGAGGCCCTCAGCAAGGGTGTCTATAACACCTTTACCGAGGACAACCTGCGTTACAGCCAGAATGCCCCCCTCAACATGTATGACGAGGTTAACACCAAGTGCAACCTGCCTGCCCAGATAGACATCGAGGCTACCGAGGGAGCCGAATATCGCTTCGTATGTGTTGCCAAAGGCGGCGGCAGTGCCAACAAGACATATTTCTACCCGATGACCAAGGCCCTTATCCAGAACGAGAACACGCTCCTGCCTTGGCTCGTCCAGGAAATCAAACACTTTGGCACAGCAGCATGTCCACCGTATCACATCTGTGTTGTCATAGGCGGAACATCTGCAGAGAAGAATCTTCTGACCGTAAAACTGGGTTCGATCAAGTACTACGACTCACTCCCCACAACAGGTGACGAGACAGGACGTGCTTTCCGTGACCTCGACTTGGAGCAGAAGTTGCTCAAGAAGGTTTACGAAATCGGTCTTGGCGCCCAGTTTGGCGGCAAGTACCTGGCTCATGACATCCGCGTTATCCGTCTTCCGCGTCATGGTGCATCCCTACCGGTAGGCATGGGCGTCAGTTGCAGTGCCGATCGCAATATCAAGGCAAAGATCAACAAGGACGGTATCTGGATAGAGCAGATGGACGAAAACCCGACAGAATTGATTCCCGAGGAATTGCGTAACCCGGGTGAGGGTGGCAAGGGCATTGAAATAGACCTGAACATGGGTATGGACGCTGTACGCAAGGAGCTGAGCAAATATCCCGTATCCACTCGCGTCAACCTCAAGGGAACCATCATCGTCGGCCGCGATATCGCACATGCAAAAATCAAGGCCCGTCTTGACGCAGGGGAGGGTATGCCGCAGTACCTGAAGGACTATCCGATACTGTATGCAGGTCCGGCCAAGACTCCGGAAGGCTATCCATGCGGCTCTATGGGACCGACAACAGCAGGTCGTATGGACCCCTATGTTGACGAGTTCCAGGCCAACGGCGGTTCACTCGTCATGATAGCCAAGGGCAACCGTGCACAGTGCGTGACCGATGCGTGCAAGAAGCACGGAGGTTTCTATCTGGGCACTATCGGCGGTGTGGCAGCAGTCCTCAGTCAGAGTTCAATCAAGTCAATTGAATGTGTCGAGTATCCCGAATTAGGCATGGAGGCAGTATGGAAGATAGACGTCGAGGACTTCCCTGCATTCATTCTGGTGGACGACAAGGGCAATGACTTCTTCAAGCAGCTCAAGCCTTGTACAGGCTGTACGATACTTTAGTAATTACATTAATATACAATGATGAAGAAAATTAATTTCTGTTTGATGGCACTGGCTGCTGCAGCCCTGTCATCTTGTGGCAAGCTGGGCAATCTGGGAGCAGACAACTTCAAGGTAACACCCACTCCCCTCGAGGCAATAGGCGGCGAGGTGCCGGCAACAATCAACGGCACATTCCCCGTCAAGTACATGAAGAAGAACGCCGTTGTTACCGTAACCCCTGTGTTGAAATACAATGGCAAGGAAGCCGTAGGCCAGTCAGCCACTTTCCAGGGAGAGAAGGTCGAGGACAACAATGCCAGCATCAGCTACAAGCTGGGAGGCACCTATACAATGAAGACCACATTCGCCTACGAGGACGGCATGGAGCAGAGCGACCTGTATGCCCGTTTCGATGCCAAGCTTGGCAAGAAAAAAGTCTCCATACCCGAGGTCAAGATAGGTTATGGTGTAGTAACTACCAGCGAACTGCTCAGCCGCTGCACAGGTTCCGCCAGCACGGCACAGGATGCCTTCCAGCGTGTTATTGAGCAGAAGCACGAGGCAAATATCAAGTTCCTGATAGGTCAGGCCAATATCCGTACGAGCGAGTTGAGCAGCGTCAGCATCCAGGATCTCGTCAAGATACTCAGGGAAATTAACGACATGCAGGAAGAACGTGCCCTGCAAGGTATCGAAGTCAGCGCCTATGCCAGCCCCGACGGTGCATATAATATCAACGAGAAGTTGGCCGAGCGCCGTCAGGACGTATCAGCCGACTATGTACGTCAGCAGATGAAGAAAGCCAAGGTCAGCGGTGACGTCAACGTCCGTTACACTGCCGAGGACTGGGACGGTTTCCAGGAACTTGTCAGCAAGAGCAACCTGCAGGACAAGGACCTTATCCTGCGCGTGCTCAGCATGTATCAGGATCCTGAGGAACGCGAGCAGCAGATTCGCAACATGAGCAGTGTATATACCGAGATAGCCAGCGGCATCATGCCCGAATTGCGCCGTGCCCGCCTTATGGTCAACTACGAGGTTATCGGTCGCAGCGACGACCAGATACTGGAGCAGTACAAGGCCGATCCTTCCAAGCTCAGTGTGGACGAACTTCTGTACGGTGCCAACGAACTTGTCGAGGACGACGCTACACGCAAGCAGTGGTATCAGACAACTGCACGCCTCTATCCCAATGACTACCGCGCCTATAACAATTTGGCAAAACTTGCCCTGCAGGAAGGCGACGAATCTGCAGCCAAGGCATATCTGGCAAAGGCCAAGGCCGTTGACTCAAAGGCTCCCGAAGCCAATGCCAACATGGCTCTCATGGCACTCAAGGACGGTGACAAGCAGGCAGCACAGGCCTATATGTCACAAGCCAGCGGCAGCGATACCTTTGACGATATTATGGGACAGCTGAACATTGCCAACGGCAACTACAGCGCCGCTGCATCCAATCTGCAGAAATCCAAGACCAATGCCGCAGCACTTGCCCAGATACTCAACAAGGACTATGCCGCAGCAAGCCGTACCCTGGCCAATGTACAGAAGCCCGATGCAACCACCAGTTACCTGAAGGCCATCGTAGGCGCACGAACAGGTGACAGCGGTGTTGTCAAGAGCAACCTGCAGGCAGCTATCAGCCAGGATGCCTCACTCGGCGAGCGTGCCATGAAGGATCTTGAGTTCAGCAACTACAGAAGTGTTGTCGAGGCTCTCGTTAAGTAACTTGCAGGTGAATTCCGCAAAATACCACATTCTGATAATGTGTCTGGCTCTTCTGACCCTGGCATCATGCCAGGGTCGCAAGGGCGAGATGCGTATTATGGGACATCTGGCCAATCTCAATGAAGCCGACCTCTATGTCCTCAGCCCCGACGGCGGTATGGAAGGCATCGATACCATCCATATCCGTGACGGAGAGTTTGACTGGCGTACACAATGCGTTCAGGACGAAGCCGTTTTCCTGATTGTCTATCCCACGTTTTCCACACTTGCCGTGTTCGGAGGCAGTGGTCAGGCAATCACGCTCGAGGGTGATGCACAGCACCTTTCGGCAGTCAAGGTCAGCGGCAGTCATTCCAACGAGCAATATACCAGATACCGCATGGAGACCGATTCCGTTGCCGACCAGCGCAAGGACAGTATCCGTATCAGGTATGTCCGTCAGAACGAAGGCACGCCTTTGGCCCGCTATCTCGAGCATGACTGGCTCAGCCGCCGTAAGCCCGAATCCCTTCAGAAAGGGCAGAGGATTCCCAGTTTTACACTCCGTATGCGTTCCGGACAAAGTGTCGGCAGTTTAGGTCTTCGCGGCCGTAATGTGCTAATTGCCTTCTGGGCAAACTGGAAAGCAGGTTCGGGCATTGTCAACCATCATATCCGCAAGGCCCGCCGCATCAGTACCGAGCCCCTCGTATGCATATCATACAGTTTGGACGTTGACCAGGGCGCCCTGGATTATGTCGAGCGCACGGACAGCGTCACATGGCACAGCTACTGCGACCAGAAGGGATTCCAGAGCCCGCTGGCATCACAATTGGGCATACGCACCCTACCATATTATATATTAGTGGACACTCAGGGACGAATCGCCCAATCCAGTGCCGTCTGGAAAGACATAGAGCCATACATCAAGTAGCAGCCAAGAGATGAATTTCCAGTTGTTCATAGCCAGGCGATACCTGTTCAGCCGCAAATCGCACCATGCAATCAACATCATTTCGCTGATTGCCGTGCTCGGCGTGGCAGTCACCACAATGGCCCTGCTATGCACGCTCAGCGTCTTCAACGGCTTCCAGTCGCTCGTTGCAGGGATGTTCACACACTTCGACCCCGAAATCAAGGTCTCGCCTCTGCACGGCGGAACCATCGACCTTGCATCCCCCCAGTATCGCAATCTCCTGTCAAGCCCCAAGGTAGCCGTATGTACACCCGTAATGGAAGGCCAGGCGCTCATCGTCATGTCCGACCGTCAGGTGCCCGTCAGGCTCAAGGGCGTCGATGATAATTTCCTCCGCCAGTCAGGCATGCAGGACATCCTCTACGGCGATGGTACGCCAATTCTCAGTTCCGACGTCCTCGAGTACGAGATCATGGGTATTCAGGTTGCCGGTCGTCTGGGCCTTGGTGTCAGCTTTCCCGATCCCTTGCAGATATATGCGCCCAAGCGCGGCGAGCGCGTCAATATGGCCAATCCCCTTTCCAGTTTCAATCACGACGAACTGCAGAGTTCCGGTCTTGTCTTCTGTGTACATCAGGGCAAGTACGATTCCGAGTACGTGCTCTGCTCCCTGCCTTTCGCCCAGCGTCTCTTTGACGCACAGGGAAAAGCCAGCGCAATAGAGATAAAACTTGCCCAGGGAGCCACGCGCGACGACATTGCAGCAATCGTCGGCAGCAAATACAAGGTGCAGGACCGCTATGAGCAGCAGGAAGACGTATTCCGCATCATGAAGGTCGAGAAGTTCATCTCATACACCTTCCTGTGCTTCATACTGCTCGTTGCCTGCCTCAATATGATAGGCAGTCTCAGCATGCTCATGATCGAGAAGAAGCGTGATGTGCAGACACTACAGTCACTGGGAGCCACAGCATCGCAGATACGCGGCATATTCGTGAACGAAGGCCGCCTGATAATACTGGCGGGTGCCGTAGCTGGAACCCTCCTCGGCATTGCACTCTGTCTTCTGCAGCAGGAATACGGACTTGTCAAGATGGGACAGACCGAGGGCAGTTTTATTATTGATGCCTACCCCGTTGTCGTACAGCCGGCAGACGTCCTTCTTGTCCTCGCTACTGTCCTGCTCGTAGGCTTTGCCAGCGTCAGGTATGCAGTCAGGCGCTTCTGAACCTTATCCTACCTGGCTGCCACCCTTCACCTCATCCAGAGTCGTTGTAACCGAAAGGTCACCGTTGTAGTTAACGGCAGACAGAATCATGCCGCACGATGTCTCGCCCATCATCTGACGGGGAGCCAGGTTGGCCACAAACAGCACACGCTTGCCTATCAGACGCTCAGGTTCGTACCATTGTGCGATACCCGACAGGATGGTACGGTCGCTTCCGCTGCCGTCATCCAATGTGAACTTCAGCAACTTCTTCGACTTCTTCACTTTCTCGCAAGCCTTAACCAGACCTACACGGATGTCCAGCTTCTCAAAATCCTCGAACGGGATGTTCGGTTTCACAGGCTCAGCCTTGTAGTCAGCCTCAGCGTTCGCCTTCACCGTATCCTCCAGCTTCTTCACCTGTGCCTGTATTGCCTCGTCCTCGACCTTGGTGAACAGCAGCTCAGGCTTCGGCAGCTGATGACCCTCCTGCATCAAATCAGTGCTTCCCAGGTCCTCCCACGAGAAGCTCTCCATCGCCAGCATCTCGCGCAGTCTCTTGCTCGAGAACGGCAGGAAAGGCTCGAATGCAATAGCCAGGTTCGCCGTCAGCTGCAGCGAGATGTTTATTATCGTCTTCACGCGCTCAGGGTCAGTCTTTACGACCTTCCACGGCTCACAGTCGGCAATGTACTTGTTGCCGATACGTGCCAGGTTCATGGCCTCCTTCTGTGCATCGCGGAAACGGAAGTTCTCCAGCAGGTTCTCCAGTCTCTCCTTCACATCGCGGAATTCAGCCAGCGTCTCGCGGTCATAGTCGTTCAGCTCGCCGCAGGCAGGCACACGTCCCTCGTAATATTTCTGAGTCAGCTGCAGCGCACGGTTCACAAAGTTCCCGTACACAGCCACCAGCTCGTTGTTGCAGCGCGCCTGATAGTCAGCCCACGTAAAGTCGTTGTCCTTAGTCTCAGGAGCATTGGCAGTCAGCACATAACGCAGCTCGTCCTGACGTCCCGGCATATCCTCCAGATACTCGTTCAGCCATACGGCATAGTTCTTGGACGTGCTTATCTTGTTGCCCTCCAGGTTCAGGAATTCGTTCGACGGAACATTGTCAGGCAGTATATATTCCCCGTGAGCCTTCAGCATTGCCGGGAACACGATACAGTGGAAAACTATGTTGTCCTTGCCGATGAAATGCACCAGACGCGTCTCGGGATCCTTCCACCACTTCTCCCACGAACCCAGCTCAGGCTTTGCGTCACACAGCTCCTTGGTGTTGCTGATGTAACCTATGGGAGCATCGAACCACACATACAGCACTTTGCCCTCGGCACCCTCGACAGGAACAGGAATGCCCCAATCCAGGTCACGGGTCACGGCACGCGGACGCAAGCCTCCGTCCAGCCACGACTTGCACTGGCCGTACACATTGCTGCGCCATTCCTTATGCTCCTCCAGAATCCATTTCTCCAGCCACTCCTGATCCTTGTCCAGCGGCAGGTACCAGTGCTTCGTAGCCTTCTTCACCAATGGATTGCCTGTTTCGGCATTATACGGATTTATCAGTTCCTCGGGGCTCAGCGTCGCACCGCATTTCTCACACTGGTCGCCATACGCCTCGGGCGCATGACAGCGTGGACACTCGCCGCGAATGTTGCGGTCAGTCAGGAAACGCCCCGTCTGCTCGTCATAGAACTGCTCCGAAACCTGTTCGACAAACTTGCCGTCGTCGTACAGCTTCCTGAAGAAATCACTCGCCAGCTTATGATGCGTCGCACTCGTCGTGCGGCTGTATACGTCAAACGATATGCCGAAGTCCTCGAAAGACTTCTTTATCAGGCTATGGTAGCGGTCAACCACCTCCTGCACCGTTATACCCTCCTTGCGCGCACGGATAGTCACAGGCACGCCATGCTCGTCGCTGCCGCCGATGAATATCACGTCACGCCCCTTCAGGCGCAGATAGCGTACATAGATGTCCGCTGGAACATATACACCCGCCAGATGCCCTATATGCACAGGGCCGTTGGCATACGGCAAAGCCGATGTAACAGTCGTTCTCTTGAAATTCTTGCCCATATCCTACTTAATATACTTTGCAAAATCCGTAAGACGCATGTCACCCTCCCTCAGGAACGTGTCATGCATTGCAAACGCAGCCGACAGCTCATGATGAGTATGGCCGCCGCGCTTTTCGGCAAACTTCAGGTAGTCCCTCAGCATCTGGCGATAGTCAGGATGAGCCACCTTTATCAGTTCCTCAGCCTTCTGCATATCACTCTTGTGACGCAAGTCAGCCACGCCATACTCCGTGATTACCGCATCGATGTAATGGTTGGTATGGTCAATGTGGCTTGCAAACGGTACGATGCTTGATATGGCACCGCCCTTGGTCGTAGAGCCGCAGGTGAAGATGCTCAGGTAAGCCGAGCTTGCAAAGTCGGCCGAGCCGCCTATGCCGTTCATCATCTTTGTACCGCATATCTTAGTCGAGTTCACATGCCCGTACAGGTCACACTCGATAGCCGTGTTCAGGGCACACACGCCGATACGCGCAATCACCTCCGGCGAATTGCTTATCTCGCTCGGACGCAGCACCAGTTTGTCCTTGAAAAAGTCAATATTGTCATATATGTCCGTCAGACAGCCGTTCGTCACCGTCAGCGAGCAAGTAGACGCACTCAGCACACGCCCCTGCTTCATCAGACCCACAGGAGCATCCTGCAGCACCTCGGTGTAGATGTTGAAGTTCGGCACCTCGGGACACTGACCCAGGGCACCCAGCACAGCATTCGCACCGCTGCCCACACCCGACTGCAGGTTCAGGAACGAGCTTGGAATCAAACCCTTCCTCAGGTTGTCCAGCAGGAAGTCGGCAACATTCTGACCAATCTGGCAAGTCACCGGATCAGGATCCTTGAAACTGCGCGCCTCGTCAGGAACATTACACTCCACCACACCCACAATGCGGTCGGCATCCACCTCAACATAAGGCTTGCCTATACGGTCACTTGCCTTCGTAATCATTATAGGCTTGCGGTACGGATGGTCCTCCATCTCGTACACGTCATGGATACCCTTGCTCTTGGGGCTGTGGAAAGCATTCAACTCTATTATGATACCCTCCGTAGCCAGGCGGCACACAGTAGGACTTATACCACCCGCAGCCGTCAGGTAAATATGCGCCTTGCTGCCAACCTTCTCTATCGCACAAGCCTCGATTATAGCCCAGTTCACCTTGCCCAGGTAACCCTGGCGAATCTGCGTCGCCATGTTCGAAAGGTTCAGGTCCGAGTAATGCAACGTATTGTTGTTTACGTTCTTGCGGAAATCAGGATTCGTCGTGTATGGAGCACGGAAGTCAAGTGCATTTGCGTTCGACAGGTCACCGTCACAGCTCTGCCCCGTGCTGGCACCCGTAAACACACTCACTTTGAAAGGTTGTCCGGCCTCGTGCTCAGCCGTAGCCCTCTTGGCAATTTCAGCCGGAGTACACTTAGGCACACCGGCAGGTGTAAACCCCGAAAGACCTATCGTCTGTCCGTTCTGTATCAGTGCTGCAGCCTCCGCAGCAGTAATCCTTTGGAATTCCATAATATTCTGTGTTTTTTACAATTTCCGCGCAAAAATACAAAAAATAAGTGAAAATCCCCCCTGTTTTCAAGCCAACTTTTTGATTTTGTCAGTTGCGCAGCTGCTCCAGGTTCAGTCCTACCCTTTTTTCAAAATAGTAAGTAAGTAGGTAAGTAAGAAGAGTAAGAGCGCACCGGTGACTGCTACATTGTAGCGATTGATTGATGTGTTTTTCATGGCATTAAATGATTTAAGGATTTGATGATTTTAGGATTTTAGGGTTAAACATTTGGCATGACGGTGCAAAGATAGTGTAGCAAGAAAGGCGGAATTTCCTATTTTTCGCTTTTGTTACGTTTTGTTCACTTTTGTTCTCGATATTAATAAACATTAACAGATGGACGATGGACGATGAACGATGGACGATGGGCCCTATAGGGCGAAGGGAGATGAAAGGGAGATATAAGAGAGATGAAAGGATGATGTACAATGTACGATGTACAATGTACGATGGACGATGTGCTCCGGGCTAAAGTCCGTAGAACTGGACGAAAGTAGCGGAACTGATGCCACGAAACTAAAGTCCGCAGAACTGGACAAAGAGTCGCGCGTTATTACTTGTTAATCTTACTCATCTTACTTACTTACTTACTATTTTACTATAGGGGTTTTTTCTGAGAGAGAAGTTATATATATAAAAAGTATTTTTCTTATTTTATATAAGGTACGCGTGAGTTCTTTGTCACGGGAGAAAAAGACACCCACCCTAAAAATAGTAAGTAAGTAAGAGTAAGAAGCTACGAACTGAAGTCCGGAGAACTGAACGAAGAAAATGTAAAGTGTTATATGATGGATAATGTATTGATATTTTATGTTTTTTTATATCTTTGTGCTGTCTTTTCTTAGTGAAACAACAAACAGATATATCTTTGATTGAAAAAATGAAAACAGTTAAATGTGCTTTGATGCTTGGTGTCTTGGTGATATTGGCATCTTGCGGTGTGAATGAGCCCAAGTTGAAGAATTCGTCGTTCGAGACGATGGTTATCCGGAAAACCGATATCACGGTACCGGTGAAGTTCAGTGCCAGGATGAAGGGTCAGAACGACGTGACGGTTACGCCGCAGGTAAGCGGTCAGTTGATGGAGATATGTGTTACCGAGGGTCAGTCGGTGAAGATGGGTCAGACGTTATTCGTAATCGACTCGCGTAACGCCCGCCTGGATTTGGAAACGGCGGAGGCTAACTTGCAGGCTGCCCTGGCTCAGGAGAATTCGGCAAAGCTGGAGTTTGAATCGAACAGGAACCTTTTTGAAAAGAAGATTGTGAGCAGTTATATGCTGAACAACTCGGAGAACTCGTACAAGCAGGCTCAGGCGGCTGTGGCTCAGGCGCGGTCGGCTGTGAACCGTGCTAAGGTGAACCTGGGTTTCTGTACTATCAAGGCGAGTGTTACGGGTGTCATAGGGGAAATACCGGTACGTATAGGTGATCAGGTGTCTCCGATGACTCAACTGACGATGCTGAGCGGCAATACTACGATGTATGCCGAGTTCTCGGTGACGGAGGCTATTGTGGAGAACATGGTGCAGGAGGGTATAAAGGCCGGTGAACTGGACAGATATATTGCCAACCTGCCGGACGCAACTTTTGTAATGAAGAACGGTACGGAGTATCCGCACAAGGGTAGGGTCATAAGCCTGACGGGTGTTGTAAATGCATCGACGGGTTCGCTGACCAGCAAGGTGTCGTTCCCTAACCCGGAGGGTCACCTGTATTCGGGCATCCAGGGAACGGTTGTAATGTCTTTTGATGAGAAGGGCGTGGTTGTGATTCCGCAGAATGCCGTGGTGCGCTTGCAGGACAAGTCGTTCGTATATAAGGTTTTACCGGACAGCACGGCAACTGCTGTAGACGTGACTATGGAGGATACGGGCAATGGCAAGGACTTTATCATTACCAGCGGTCTGAAAGTGGGTGACAGGATTGTTACCACTGGTGCCAATAATGTGTCGGAGGGGCAGAGGGTGCTCTTTCCGAAGGAAGTGAAAAAGTGAATAATGAAAAGTGAAAAGTGAAAAATTTGCTTCCGCATGAAGAACAATATTTTCATTAATAAATATGTGATGGCGTGTGCTATCTCGATTGTGATAGCGCTGGTGGGCTATATTTCAATGAGCACGCTGCCGGTTGAGCAGTATCCCGACATTGCACCGCCTACGGTGAATATCACCACGAGTTACACGGGTGCTGACGAGAACACGGTGATGAAGTCGGTTATCCAGCCTCTGGAGGAGGCTATCAACGGCGTGACGGACATGACGTACATGACGTCTAAGGCTTCGTCGAACGGTGAGGTGGAGATTAATGTCTACTTTAAGCAGGGTACTGATCCTGACATGGCGTCGGTGAATGTACAGAACCGTGTGACGCGCGCACAGGCGTTGCTGCCTGCCGATGTGACAAAGGTTGGCGTGAAGGTCGAGAAGCGACAGAACAATATCCTGCAGATATTTGCTGTGAAGAGCGCCGACGGAAAGTATGACGAGGATTTCGTGTCGAACTATGTTGATATAAACATCAAGCCGCGTCTGATGCGAATCACGGGTGTGGGTAATGTACAGAGTCTGGGTAATACTTATGCGCTGCGCATCTGGCTGAAGCCCGATGTAATGGCTCAATACGGGCTGACACCTAATGATATATTCACTGCTATCGGCGGACAGAGCTTTGTGGCGGCTGTGGGTACCTTGGGTGAATTGTCGCAGAACTCCTACCAGTATTCCATGCAGTACAAGGGTACGCTGAAGAGTGTGGACGAATTCAACGATATCGTATTGCGTACCAGCGGCGGGGGAATGCTGATGCTGAGGGATGTGGCCGAGGTGCAAATCGGTGCGATGAGCTATAATTTCACGTCGAACATCCAAGACCGTCCTGGGGCTATGTTCATGGTGTTTGCGGCACCTGGTGCCAATGCCACTCAGGTGAATGCGTGCATAAACAAGACGTTCGATGAACTAAAGTCTTCGATGCCTGCAGGACTGGAGTTCGTAACGCTGATGACCAGCGACGACTTCCTGTTTGCTGCCTTCCACAATGTTGTGGAAACGTTGGTAATCGCCATCATTCTGGTGGTGCTGGTGGTGTTCTTCTTCCTGCAGAACTTCAAGGCTACCATTATTCCTTCCATATCGATTGTGGTTTCGTTGCTGGGTACATTTGCCATTGTTTCGGTTGCCGGCTTCTCGCTGAACATACTGACATTGTTTGCGCTGGTGCTGGCTATTGGTACTGTGGTGGATGATGCCATAGTGGTAGTGGAGGCCGTGATGGCTAAGATGGAGGGCGGTATCAGCGATGCACGGGAGGCTACGCGTCAGGCCATGAACGAGGTGTCGGTAGCTGTCGTATCGTGTACCTTGGTGTTTATGGCTGTGTTCGTTCCGGTAATGTTCATGCCAGGCACTTCGGGTACTTTCTTTACTCAGTTTGGCGTTACGATTGCCTCGTCGGTCGGCTTGTCTTGTGTGTCGGCTCTGACTTTGTGTCCGGCACTTTGTGCCATTATGATGAAGGTATCGCCTGACGCACCGGAAGGCGGTAAGAAGAGTCTCACATATTATACGAAACTGGCCTACAGCATCAGTTATAATGCTGTTTACAACAAATACAGCAAGGCTGTCCAGAAGTTCATCAGGCGCCCCGTCCTGGCATGGGGGCTGCTGGCTGTTGCTGCTGTGTTGCTGGTGTTCTTCATGAGGAGCCTGCCTTCGGGTCTTGTGCCTCAGGAGGACCAGGGTGTTTTGTTGGTTGAGCTGCAGTGTCCCGAGGGTACTACGCTGAAGCAGACTCGTGAGATGGTGAGACAGGTTGAGGCGAAGGTGAAGAATATTCCCGAGCTGGAGAGTTTTGCCGTGTGCTGCGGCTATGGCATGTACTCGGGTGCGGGATCGAACTATGCAACGATGGTTGTGAGGCTGAAGAACTGGGATGAGCGTCCTGGGATGGATCATTATATAGAACTGGTCAAGTATCGTTTCTACTTTGACTGCCAGGACATCAAGAATGTGCGAGTGCTGCCTTTCCAGATGCCGCAGATTCCAGGCTATGGAACGAGTAACGACATTACGCTGGTTGTCGAGGATCCCACCGACGGCAACCTGTCGGAGTTTGCCAGGCAGACGGAGCATTTCCTGACCAAGTTGTCCGAGAGGCCCGAGATTGCATCGGCTATGTCTACATACTCGGAGCGTTTCCCCAAGTATCAGGTGGATGTGGATCCTGCACAATGCGACCGCGCCGGCGTTTCACCGGCTGATGTGCTGAATACTCTGGGCACTTTCTGCGGTGGTGCCTATATCGGTAACTTTAACCAGTTTGGCAAGGTTTACCGCATCATGGCTGCCTCGTCACCCGAATATCGCCTGGATCCGCAGTCGCTGCAGAATATCTTTGTTCAGGTGGGTGACGGCAAGATGGCCCCTATATCTGAGTTCGTCTCACTGAAACAGATTGTAGGGCCGTCCAATATCGAGCACTTCAACCTGTTCCAGAGCATTACGTGCTATGTGAGCCCGGGCAGCGGCTATACCGAGGGTGATGTGCACAAAGTGATTGGCGAGGTGTTCAGGGAGGAGATGCCTAATACTGCCACTTATGAGTATAGCGGTATGTCGCGTGAACTGGAGGAGGCTGCGGGCTCGAATGCCACGGCGCTTATATATGTAATCTGTGCAATCCTGATCTATCTGATTCTGGCTTCGCTGTACAATTCGTGGTTCACTCCGTTTGCTGTGCTGCTCAGCGTGCCGTTCGGACTGATGGGTGCCTTTGTATTCGCTTATCTGGGTTATACACAGCAAATACCGGGTATGGACAACAATATCTACCTGCAGACGGGTGTAATCATGCTGATCGGCCTTCTGGCCAAGACTGCTATCCTGATTACCGAGTTTGCAACGGAACGTCGTGAGCAGGGCCTGACGATAGTGGATGCTGCTTTCGAGGCTTGCAAGGAGCGTCTGCGCCCGATACTTATGACGGTGCTGACGATGATTATAGGTATGATTCCGCTTGTTATCGAGGGCGGTGCGGGTGCCAACGGCAACCGTGCTCTGGCGCTTGGTGTAATTGGCGGTATGAGCATCGGTACTGTTGCCTTGCTCTTTGTGGTACCGGCCTTCTTCATCGTGTTCCAGAAAATGCACGAGAGATTCCAGGGAAGGAAAGTGAAAAGTGAAGAATGAAAAGTGAAAAGTGAAGAATGAAAAGATTTGGCAATATCATCCTGACTGCTGCCTTGGGTCTTATGCTTACGGGTTGTGGTTTGTATAAAAAGTATGAACAGAATAGTGAGGTAAAGTTGAAGACGGAAAGTCTGCTACCATCGCTTTATGGTGATGTGGCAGAAAATCCTTTGCTCACATCCCCGGACTCATCCATATCGGTGATGTCGTGGCGTGAGTTCTTTACCGATCCGGTGTTGCAGCAGCTTATAGAGCAGGTTCTGGAGAACAATACCGACCTGAATACGGCTCGTATCGCCATAGAGAAGAGCGAGGCTTCGCTGAAGGCTGCCCGTATGGCATATCTGCCGTCGCTTTATTTCTCGCCGAAGGGAACTATTGCCAGCTTTGACGGCGGTGCTGCTTCCAAGACTTATGAACTGCCCTTGCAACTGTCGTGGGATATAGATGTTTTCGGTTCTATCACGAACAAGAAGCGTGCCGCCAAGGCCGTGCTCCTACAGGCGCAGATTTACCGCGAGGCCGTAAGCGTCAACCTTATCTCTACCACTGCCCAGCAGTATTTCCTGCTGCAGGTGCTGGACCGTCAGTTGGATATACTTACCCAGACAGACAGTTTGTGGAATGCTTCGCTCGAGACGCAGAAGGCTATGTGGGAGAACGGCAAGGCTTATAGCACTTCGGTAAACCAGATGGAAGCTTCCTACCTGGATGTCAAGACGCATATTGTGGATACGCGCCGCAATATACGCTCGGTCGAAAATGCTCTGTGCAACCTGCTGGCTGTAACGCCCAGGCATATAAACCGGATGAAATGGGGCAGTTCGGCCCTGCATCATCCCGATGCACAACAGGGAGATGCCGGTGAGCGTATGTTCGACACGCAGTATCTTCGTCTGGGAGTGCCTGCCACCATGCTCGAACTGCGTCCTGATATCCGCATGGCCAATCATGCTATGGAGGAGGCATTCTACAATACACAGGCGGCACGATCGGCCTTCTTCCCAAAGATTTCGCTTGGAGGTCTTGTCGGATGGACTAACTCGGCAGGAGGTGTCGTTACCAATCCAGGCAGTATTCTGCTTAGTGCCGTGGGACAGCTGACGCAGCCTGTATTTGCCCGTGGCAGCCTGATAGCAGACAAGAAGATTGCAAAACTGACAGAGAAGGACCTGCAGAAGAAGTATGTGCAGACCGTGATAGATGCCGGAAACCAGGTGAATCAGGCTATGGCAGACTGTATGGCTGCACGCGAGAAGTTTCAATACTACCGTCGACAGTTGCAGGTGCTGCACGAGGCTTATAAGGGTACTCACGAACTGATGGACAACGGCAAGGCCAGTTATCTGGAGGTGCTTACCGCACAGGAGTCACTGCTCAACTCCCAACTGAACGAGGCTATGAATATGTATAATGCATCGCAGGCTGTCATCGCCCTCTATATAGCTCTGGGCGGTGGGACAAAGTAGTTTTCTCTCTCCCTAATCCTTTATCCCAGGTCTTTGTCGATGAAATCGAGTAAACGGTCGACGGCTTCGGCTTCGGGGATGTTCTTCTCGATGCACTGCCTGCCTTTGTAGAGTGATATCTTGCCGCGGGCGGCTCCTACGTAGCCGTAGTCGGCATCAGCCATTTCACCGGGACCGTTGACAATGCATCCCATGATACCTATCTTGAGGGTCTTGTAGCGTGGATCCTGTTGTGAGCGCTGGCTGATGGCTTCCTTGATGCGGTGTATGGTATCCTGCAGGTCGTATAGCGTACGGCCGCAGCCGGGGCATGATATGTATTCGGTCTTGGTAATCTGTACGCGTGCTGCCTGCAGTATGCTTTGGGCAACGGGTATTTCTGCTTCGGGTGCCTCGCTGAGGCTTACGCGTATGGTGTCTCCGATACCGTCAATGAGCAATGCTCCGATGCCTACGGCGCTCTTCAGGCGGCCGTCTTCGCCCTCGCCCGCCTCGGTAACGCCCAGGTGCAGGGGGTAGTCCATGCCTTCCTTATCCATCTGGCTGCAAAGCAGGCGTACGCTCTGTACCATGACGACGGTATTGGAGGCCTTGATGCTGACAACGACGTCGGAGAAATGCTCACGCTGGGCGATGCGGAGGAATTCCATGCAGCTTTCCACGATTCCATCGGGGGTATCGCCGTAGCGTGACATAATGCGGTCGGATAGTGAGCCGTGGTTGACGCCTATGCGTATGGCTGTCCCGTGTTCCTTGCATATACTGAGGAAGCGACAGAAGCGCTCGTCCAGACGGGCGAGCTCCTGTTGGTATTCCTGGTTGGTATATTCCAGGTGTTTGAACTGCCGGGCGGGATCTACGTAGTTGCCGGGGTTGATGCGGACCTTCTCGACGATGGTTGCGGCGACATCTGCCACATTGGGGTTGAAGTGTACGTCGGCGCAGAGGGGGATATGTGAGTATCCGCGACTGTCAAGTCCCTGGCGTATGTTGCGCAGGTTCTCGGCCTCGCGTGTCCCTTGTGTGGTGAGACGGACAAGCTGTCCGCCTGCCTGTATGATGCGTATTGCCTGCTCTATGCAGCCCTGGGTGTCCATCGTGGAGCATGTTGTCATGCTCTGCACGGCAACGGGGTTCTGGGCTCCGATGCGCAACTGTCCTATACGTACCTCGTGGGTTTTTCTGCGGGTCATATCAGTTTACCTTATTCTTATATTTAATCTGCGAGAGTTCCTGGTTGGCCTTGACGATTTTCTGCTTGAGGCCTTCTTTGTATGCCTGCAGGCGGACGGAGAGTGCCTGGTCGGAGAGTGCAAGCATTTCTGCTGCCAGGATTGCTGCATTCAGGGCTCCGTTGACGCCTACTGTGGCTACGGGGATGCCCAGGGGCATCTGTATTATGCTGAGCATGGCGTCGAGGCCGTCCAGCATTCCCTTGATGGGAACTCCGATAACGGGTACTGTGGTGTTTGCGGCTATTACTCCAGGGAGTGCTGCAGCCATTCCGGCTCCTGCTATGATTACGCGTACGCCGCGTGCCTGTGCATTGAGGGCAAACTGTTCGACCTCGGCGGGTGTGCGGTGTGCCGAGAGGGCGTTCATCTCGAAGGGTATGTCCATCTGGTCGAGGAATGCCGCTGCTTTTTCCATAACGGGCAGATCGCTGGTGCTGCCCATGATAATACTTACCATAATTGTATGCTTTTGTTGATTTTCATGACAAATATACAAATAAATGGCAGATATTCGTGTCAAATGTTTATTTTTTATATACCTTTGTGCGCAGAAAACGAAACAACCATTATATAATCATCTGTATGAAGACTCAACTGAAGAAGGTACTCGTACTGGGGTCGGGTGCTCTGAAGATCGGACAGGCAGGGGAATTTGACTATTCCGGTTCGCAAGCTTTGAAAGCGTTAAGGGAAGAGGGAATCAGTTCCGTGCTAATCAATCCGAATGTAGCGACAATCCAAACAAGTGAAGGTATTGCAGATAAGGTTTATTTCCTCCCTGTCAATACCTTTTTTGTAACAGAAGTTATAAAGAAGGAACGTCCTGACGGCATATTGCTGGCATTCGGCGGTCAGACGGCACTGAACTGCGGTACAGAGCTGTATCTGAACGGTACGCTGAAGGAATACGGCGTCGAGGTGCTTGGCACGAGCGTTGAGGCTATCATGAACACCGAGGACCGCGACTTGTTTGTCAAGGAGCTGAAGAAGGTGGACCTGAAAGTTCCGGTTTCGCAGGCTTGCGAGACTATGGAGGATGCCGTTGCCACTGCTCGCCGCATAGGTTACCCGATTATGATACGCAGTGCTTATGCGCTGGGCGGTCTGGGTTCGGGCGTATGTCCTGACGAAAAGACGTTCAAGGAGATTGCCGAGAGTGCATTCACCTTTGCTCCGCAGGTACTGGTCGAGGAGAGCCTGAAGGGCTGGAAGGAGATCGAGTTCGAGGTTATCCGCGATGCCAACGACCACTGCTTCACGGTTGCCTCGATGGAGAACTTCGATCCGTTGGGCATACATACGGGTGAGTCCATCGTGGTTGCTCCGACCTGCTCGCTGCGTGAGGACCAGGTGAAGATGCTGCAGGAGCTGGCTGTCAAGTGTGTGCGCCACCTGAACATCGTGGGTGAGTGCAATATACAGTATGCCTTCAATGCAGAAACCAATGACTACCGTATTATTGAGATAAATGCGCGTCTGAGCCGTTCGTCTGCCCTGGCTTCAAAGGCTACGGGCTATCCGTTGGCCTTCGTGGCTGCAAAGATTGCCCTGGGTTATACTTTGGATCAGATTGGCGAGATGGGTACGGACAACAGCGCATACGTTGCTCCGTCGCTGGATTACATGATTGCCAAGATTCCCCGCTGGGACTTGACTAAGTTCACAGGCGTCAGCCGCAAGATAGGTTCGAGCATGAAGTCGGTGGGCGAGATAATGTCCATCGGACG
The DNA here is from genome assembly GCA_017617635.1 of Bacteroidaceae bacterium. Taxonomy (GTDB): domain Bacteria; phylum Bacteroidota; class Bacteroidia; order Bacteroidales; family Bacteroidaceae; genus Physcousia. The sequence continues at coordinate 41,197 of JAFZVW010000024.1, forward strand.
CACTTTCGAGGAGCTGATACAGAAGGGCCTGCGCATGATCGGTCAGGGCATGCACGGTTTCGTGTGCAACGACGGTCTCAAGTTTGATGACCTGGATGACGAACTGGCCAATCCTACTGACTTGCGTATCTTTGCCATTGCCGAGGCTCTGGAGCGTGGATACAGCATAGAGCGCATCGAGGATCTGACTAAGATTGACAAGTGGTTTATCCAGCGCCTGAAGAATATCGTTGACGAGAAGCACAAACTGGAGAAGTACAATGCGGTCGAGGATATCCCGGCCGAGGTTATGCGTGAGGCGAAGATAATGGGCTTCAGCGACTTTCAGATTGCACGCTGCATCGGCAAGAAGGAGGGTCTGACCTGGGAGAAGGCGAACATTGCTGTCCGCAACTACCGCAAGAAACTGGGCATTGTGCCTGCCGTGAAGCGTATAGCCACTGTTGCCAGCGAGCACCCCGAACTGACCAATTACCTGTACATGACGTATTCGGTAGAGGGATATGACGTTAACTACTATCAGAACACCAAGAGCGTAATTGTACTGGGTTCGGGTGCATACCGCATAGGTTCGTCGGTGGAGTTTGACTGGTGTTCGGTAAATGCCATACAGACGGCTCGCAAACTGGGTTACAAGTCAATAATGATCAACTACAACCCCGAGACGGTGAGCACCGACTACGACATGTGCGACCGCCTGTACTTTGACGAGTTGAGCTTCGAGCGTGTAATGGATGTCATTGACCTGGAGTCTCCGTCGGGCGTGATAGTGTCGGTGGGCGGCCAGATTCCGAACAACCTGGCCATGAAGCTGTTCCGCCAGGCAGTGCCTGTACTGGGTACGAATCCGGTGAGCATCGACCGTGCCGAGAACCGCGGCAAGTTCAGCGCAATGCTGGACAACCTGGGGATCGACCAGCCACGATGGAGCGCGCTGACCTCGATGGAGGATGTCAAGAAGTTCATAGGCGAGGTAGGCTATCCGGTACTGGTGCGTCCGTCATACGTGCTGAGCGGTGCTGCAATGAACGTCTGCCATGATGACGAGGAGCTGGAGCGGTTCCTGAAGATGGCTGCAAATGTCAGCAAGGAGTTCCCTGTTGTCATCAGCGAGTTCATGAGCGAGACGAACGAGATTGAGTTCGACGGTGTTGCCCAGGACGGCGAGATAGTGGAATACGGTATAAGCGAGCATGTCGAATATGCAGGTGTGCACAGCGGTGACGCTACAATGTGCTTCCCTGCACAGCAGATAAGCTTTGCCACCACACGTCAGATAAAGCGCATATCGCGTGCCATTGCCAAGGAGCTGAACATCTCGGGACCGTTCAACATCCAGTATCTGGCCAAGGGACGTGACGTGAAGGTCATAGAGTGTAACCTGCGTGCAAGCCGCAGCTTCCCGTTTGTCAGCAAGGTGCTGAAGCGTAACCTGATCGAGACTGCTACACGCATAATGCTGGGTGCGCCTTACAAGAAGCCCGACAGTGCCATTTTCGACATTGACCGCATAGGTGTCAAGGCAAGTCAGTTCTCGTTCAACCGCCTGAGTCCTGCCGATCCGATACTGGGTGTCGACATGAGCTCGACGGGTGAGGTAGGCTGTATCGGTGACACGTTCGAGGAGGCTCTGCTCAGTTCGATGATTTCCACCGGCTACAAGATTCCGTCAAAGGACAAGGGCGTAATGCTGTCCAGCGGCGGTACCAAGGAGAAGGCTGCCCTGCTGGATGCTGCCATTGCATTGCAGAAGGCCGGCTTCCCGATATATGCAAGTCAGGGTACTGCCGACTTCCTGGCTGCCAACGGTGTCAGGGCAACAGCTGTTGCATGGCCTGACGAGGAGGGCAGCGAGAAGGAGAATGTGATGCAGATGATTGCAAAGCACAAGGTGGACCTGATTGTGAACGTTCCGAAGAACTACACAAAGCGTGAGACGACAAACGGCTATCGCATACGCCGCGGTGCCATTGACCACAATATTCCGCTGATTACGAATGCCCGTCTGGCAAGTGCCTTTATCGAGGCATTCTGCCGCATGGACCTGAATGACATTCAGATCAAGAGCTGGCAGGAATATGTCTAATACTTGAACGAGCTGCCGCCGGCATATTCACGCAACAGTGATGTCGGCGGTATCTGGTCGCCCGGTACGCTGCGGAAGTAACGGAGGAACTTGCGCAGGCGGCTCGCTTCGGCATATTCGACTTCACGCTCGCATACCTGTTCCAATATGGGCATGACGCGGTCCTTGATGACGGCCAGCTCGTACAGCAGGGCCGAGTTGAAGGTCGCATCGGCACATTCCTGGTACGGGAAAATCCATTTCTCCTCACCTGCAGACACGCTGGGACAGCGGCGGATTGTCTCCAGGGCCGAGTACCCGCGGAACTGATAGTCGCGCAGTATGCGGCGAAGCAGGCGGATGTCCAGTGTGGGTATGCTGTTGTGGTCGTCAAGGGCTATTGTAGTGAGCGCGCTGACAAAGACGCGGTATTTCTGGTTCTCGGGTATCTGCTGTGAGAGCATCGGGTTGAGTGCATGGTTGCCTTCGAGGATGATAATCTCGTCGGGGCCTATCTTCACACGACGGTCTTCGTACACGCGTTCGCCTATCTTGAAATTATAGTGCGGCAACAGGACTTCCTCGCCTGCCAGAAGCTGGTTCATGTGCTGGTTGAAGAGCGGGATGTCTATAGCCTGTATGCATTCGAAATCGTAGTTGCCGTCGGCATCCTTGGGGGTGTCCACGCGGTTTACGAAATAGTCGTCGGTGGAAATGATGTGCGGACGTACTCCGCTTGCCATCAGCAGAATTGCCAGGCGCTTGGATGTTGTTGTCTTGCCGCTGGACGAGGGGCCTGCTACAAGGACTATGCGGGCACGGCTCTTCAGTATATTGTCGACTATCTCGCTCAGTTTCTTTTCCTGCAGCGCCTCGCTGACATTTATCAGCTCGGTGGCGCGGCCGTTCAGAATTGCCTCGTTGAACTCGCCTGCAGTGCGGACTCCCAGTATGTCCTGCCAGCGTCGGTATTCGCGTATGACGTTAAGCATTTTCTCCTGCGGAACGAGTTCCTCCAGGCGGCTTGGGTCCTTGCGCGACGGAACGCGCAGCAGCAGTCCGTCGTGGTATCGGATTACCTGGAAAAGGTGCAGCTGCGAGGTCTTGGTAAGCAGGCACGAATGGAAATAGTCTATGGTGTCGCACAGGCGATAGTAGTATGCATACAGGTGGCTCTGGCTCTCCAGTAGCTTTGCCTTGCTCTCCATGTCGCGGGAACGGAACAGCTCGATGGCTTCCTCGATGGGGCACTGGACACGGTGTATGTGCTTGTCCATCCTGACAATCTCGAGCATGCGGTTGTGTATGTCCAGGGCATCCTGGTCGGTTATGGGCCGTCCGATGAGCAGCTCGCAGTAGTAGCCGCGGCTTACGTTGGGGCCTATTATCAGCCTGCCATGCGGATACAGGTCCTCGACCGCCTTGGCCAGGACGAGAAACAGGCTCCGGGTGTATGTGCGCATGCCGCTGTATGTGGTGATGTCCATGAATTCTACGTCCTTGGAGTTGTAGAAGCGGTAGTTCATTCCCTGGACCTTGTTGTTTACACGGGCACACATGGGACCGTATTGCATCCCTATGTTGCAGCGGTCGTAAAGTTCGCGCAAAGTGGTGCCGTTAGGTACGCTGATGACTGACTGTGTGTTCCTGCAGCGTATTTTTACGTTCTGTGGCATGGCTTCATCGGATTTGCAGATGCAAAGTTAATTTATTTTTTCCAAAAATATGTTATCAGCCGGAATTATTATGGATTCCGGATTACGAATTATGAATTAATTTGCTACCTTTGCATCCGATTATCTAATATTATAAGGTACAGACGTATATGGACAAAATCAGTTATGCTTTGGGGCTGGGCATTGGCCAGCAGCTGAAGAGTATGGATATTGAGAATTTCAGCATCGAGTCGTTTGCAAAGAGTATTGCGGACGTATTGTCAGGTGCCAAGACTGAAATGACTGCAGCGGAGGCGCAGAAGATGCTTAACGGATACTTCCAGGAGAAGGAGGCGCAGAGTGCCAGGAAGAATATCGAGGCAGGAAAGGCTTACCTGAAGGAGAACGGCAGCCGCGAGGGTGTCGTGACTACGGCAAGCGGCCTGCAGTACGAGGTTCTTAGCGAGGGAACGGGCAAGAGTCCCAAGGCTACCGACAAGGTGCGCTGCCACTACGAGGGACGCCTGACTGACGGTACTGTGTTTGACAGCAGCTACCAGCGCGGCGAGCCTGCCGACTTCGGGCTTAACCAGGTAATTGCAGGATGGACCGAGGGTGTCCAGCTGATGAAGGAGGGTGCAAAGTACCGTTTCCATATCCCGTATCTGCTGGGTTATGGCGAGCGCGGTGCAGGTGCTTCGATTCCACCGTATGCAACACTTGTGTTCGATGTCGAGCTGATTAAGGTTCTGTAAATAACAATAACAAACTAAATACAATACAAAAATGAAAAAAATCTCTATTCTGGCTGCCGTTGTACTGGCAGCAGTTATGGCTTCATGCGGTAACGGCACGCCAAAGGCGGACCTGAAGAACGAAATGGATTCCCTGAGCTATGCAATGGGCTTGTCACAGAGTCAGGGTCTGAAGGAGTATCTGGTTCAGCGTATGGGTGTGGATACTGCATATATCGATGATTTCATCAAGGGTCTGAACGAGGGTGCTAACGCCGGTGACGACAAGGCCAAGGCTGCATATTTCGCAGGTCTGCAGATTGGCCAGCAGGTATCCCAACAGATGGTCAAGGGCATCAACCTTGAAATCTTCGGTGAGGACAGCACACAGACAATCAGCGTCAAGAACCTGATGGCAGGCTTTGTTGCCGGCACTATAGGCAAGGGTGCACTGATGGATGTCGAGGAAGCAGGTGCATTTGCCCAGACAGCAATGCAGTCAGTAAAGTCTCGCGAAACTGCCAAGAGGTTTGCGGAGTACAAGAAGGAGAACGAGGACTTCATGAAGAAGATTGCCAAGAAGGAGGGCATAAAGCAGATTGAAAATTCGGGTGTGTACTACGAGGTTATCACCGAGGGTAACGGTCCCGTACCGACCGATACGTCAATGGTCGAGGTACGCTACACAGGCACGCTTATCGACGGCACTGAGTTTGACAGCAATATGGAGGCCGAGCAGCCTATGAAGATCCGTACGGGTCAGGTCATCCCCGGCTGGACAAAGGCTCTGACCAGTATGCCTGCAGGCTCTACATGGAAGGTTTACATTCCTGCAGAACTGGCATATCGTGAGAATCAGGCAGGTGAAAAGATCAAGCCTTTCAGTGCCCTGATATTCACAATCAAGCTGGAAAAGTAATTAACGGGTCTTTGAAAATATGAAGAAATATATTTTTCTTGTGATGGCAGTCCTGGCTGTCAGTGCGACGGCAGCGACTCCCAAGAAGAAAGTATCAAAGAAGAATCCCGGTGTCGCAAAGGTGGATACCATCGACATCAAGAGATTCTCATACCTGATGGGTCGCATCAACACTCAGGGTCTGAAGCCGTATCTGGTACAGCAGAAGGGTGTTGATACAACCTATATGGCTCAGTTTATCGACGGCTTTAACCAGGCTGAGATGACGGATGCCGACAAGCAGGCCAAGGCTCGCATTGCCGGTATGGAGATTCACGAGGACGTGATGACTCGTGTTCTTCCAAGCCTGTCAAAACAGGTTGACGAGTCGGGCTGCATAATGGACAGGGAACTGTTCATCAAGGGTTTTGTCGAAGGGCTGATGGAGACTCCGTCCGAGATTTCCAACGACTCTGCTGTTGCCCTGATACAAAAGAACATGGAGTACTACACTGCAACGGCTATGGAGAAGAAATACGGACAGAACCGTATCGACGGTGAGAACTTCCTGAAGGCAAACCTGAAGAAGGACAGCATACAGCATACTGCCAGCGGCCTGCAGTACAAGGTAATCACCATGGGTACCGGCGCAAAGCCTGCAAAGGACCAGAAGGTCAAGGTCAACTACGAGGGACGCCTGATTAACGGTACTGTGTTTGACAGTTCGTACAAGCGCAAGCAGCCTGCCACATTTGGCGTTGGCCAGGTTATCAAGGGCTGGACCGAGGCTCTGCAGATGATGCCTGTTGGCAGCAAGTGGGAGCTGTATATTCCGCAGGAACTTGCATACGGTGCAAAGGAACAGGGCAAGATTCCTCCATTCTCATGTCTGATATTCACCGTCGAACTTCTTGACATTGTAAAATAGCAGGTGGCTATGGAAAAAATCGATACCCTGGACAAAAACATACTGGAGATCATTTCCAACAATGCGCGTATTCCGTTCAAGGACGTTGCTGCCCGCTGCGGTGTGAGCCGTGCGGCAATACATCAGCGTGTGCAGCGTCTGATAGAAATAGGTGTAATCGTCGGTAGCGGCTACCATGTGAATCCTGCCAGCCTCGGCTACAATACATGTACATACGTGGGCATCACATTGGAAAAGGGCAGTATGTACAAGAGCGTGGTGGCTGAGTTCGCACGCATACCCGAAATTGTGGAGTGTCACTTCACCACTGGACCTTACACCATGCTTATCAAACTGTATGCCAGGGACAATGCCCATCTCATGGAGCTGCTGAATGACAAGCTTCAGGAGATAGACGGTGTTGTCAGCACTGAAACCTTGATTTCATTGAGTCAGAATATCAAGAAGGAACTCCCGATCGGTGATATTCAGCACGAGCAGAAGCCCGAGATGGAGGAGGACTGGCAGAAGATAAAGGATTAGCGGCAATGAAACCTGTCATAGGCATCACCGGTAACTTCGGGGATAATACCTGTCAGCTGAGCAAGGCGTATTATCAGAGCGTGCTGGAAGCCGGTGGCTCCCCGCTGATTATTCCGCCGTACGAGGATTCGGAATCATTGCAGTCTGCTCTTTCACAGGTGGATGCAGTTATACTGAGCGGCGGGGGAGACCTCAATCCCCTGCTCATAGGCGAAGAGCCTATCCCGCAGCTGCATTCGGTGAATGCTGAGAGAGACCAGGCAGAACTGAATCTGATAAGTCAGGCACTGCAGTTGCAGATTCCTATGCTGGGAATATGCCGCGGCATACAGATGCTGGTGGCGGCAATGGGCGGAGAGTTGTATCAGGACCTCCCTGCACAGTACCATGATGCCCCGTTGGTAAAGCACAGCCAGGATCTTGCGCGTCATTGTGCTTCGCACACAGTCGACGTGGAGCCCGGCACCGTCCTTAATTCCATTTTCTGTGCCCGGACATCCTCCGAGCCCCTACGCCTGAACGTAAACTCGTTCCACCACCAGGCAGTCAAGGCCCCGGGGCCGCAGCTGCGCGTGAGCGCACGGTCTGCCGACGGGGTAATAGAGGCTGTCGAAAGCACTACGTACAAAAGCATCCTGGGCGTTCAGTGGCATCCCGAGGCGTTTATCACAGGCGGTGACCGCAGCATGTTGCCTGTCTTCCAGTGGCTGGTAGACGAGGCATCGAACTATGCTGAGGCAAAGCGCATACACAACCGTATACTTACACTGGACTCGCACTGCGACACACCGATGAAATTCGGTACTGACGAGGAACGGCTTGTAACGCTTCCGCGCATGCGTCAAGGCCGTCTGGATGCAAGCATAATGGTGGCATATATCCCTCAGGGTGAGCGTACTCCTGAAGCCTATGCTTCCGCCACAGGCAAGGCAGACGGCATACTGTGCAAGATTCAGGATATAATATCCCGGCATCCGGACGAAGTGTCCCTTGCACGTACACCCGAAGACCTGTACCGCATCAAGGGCGAAGAACGCAGGGCCATTATGATGGGCATAGAAAACGGCTATGCCATAGGCAACGACCTGGATAGAATCAAATACTTCAGGGACCGTGGCGTAGTATATATGACCTTGTGTCACAACGGCGACAACGACATCTGTGACTCTGCCCGGAAGAGCAATGGAGAGCATGGTGGAGTCAGCGCATTTGGCGAGCAGGTCATACACGAGATGAACAGTGTAGGCATGATGGTGGATTTAAGCCATGCGGCTGAAAGCAGTTTTTACGATGCCCTGGATATTTCCCGGACACCTGTAGTGTGCAGCCACTCCAGTTGCAGGAGCCTGTGCGATCATCCGCGCAATCTTACCGACGGACAGATGAAGGCGCTTGCCGCCAAGGGAGGTGTAATGCAGGTCACCCTGTACGACGGCTTCCTGTGTGCAGACGGCGGAGCCACAATCAGTCATGCCATTGAACACCTGCAGCATGCCATAGACATTATGGGCGTTGAAAACGTAGGTATCGGTACCGATTTTGACGGTGACGGTGGCATAACAGGACTTGCCCATGCCGGTGAACTTATCAATTTTACACGCGCACTTCTCCGCAGACGATTCAGCGAAGACGACTTGCGGGGCATTTGGGGAGAGAACTTCCTGCGTGTGATGAGAACCGTTCAAAACCAAGCACATGAAGCATAACTATTGGCTATACACAGTCGTACTGTGTGCTATCGTTGCCCTGGCTGGATGCAAGGGCAGGCTAAAACAGGATAACTGGACAGGTCTTGACACCATCCCCCTGAGCCCGTGTCCTGTATTCGAGGCGGACAGCGCCATGAACCACATACGGACGCAATGCAGTTTCGGGCCGCGAATGACGGGAACCCCCGAGGCGGATGCCTGTGCCATGTGGATTGAACGGAAATTTGCCTCATATGGCTGTACTGTGACTGAGCACAACGCAACGGTCACAACGTGGGAAGGCAGGCAGCTGCCTTGCCGCAACATCATAGCAAGCCTAAATCCCGAGGCAAAGGACCGTGTCGTAATATGTTCGCACTGGGACACCCGTCCGTGGGCTGACAATGATCCAGACGAAAGCAATCACCATACTCCAATCCTGGGTGCGAACGATGCTGCCAGCGGTGTTGCAGTAATGCTGGAAATGGCAAGGATTATACGCAGTATGCCATTGAAGAACTATGGTATAGACTTCATCTGCTTTGATGCAGAGGACATGGGAATACCGCAGTGGGCCGAGGATGAAAATACCGAGGACTCACAGGACACTTGGTGTCTGGGCAGCCGTGCATGGGCCGAGCAGGCAGCAAATGATGCCTACAGCGCCAGATACGGCATACTGCTGGATATGGTCGGTGGCCGTGGGACAAGTTTTGCACGCGAAAGGGTAAGTATGCAGTATGCCCTGCCTATTGTGGATATGCTCTGGAACCTGGCAATACAGATAGGATACGGCGACTACTTCGACTTGCGTGAGGGTGGCTCGCTTGTGGACGATCACGTCAATGTAAACACCATTGCAGGTATTCCGTGCATCGATGTCGTACCTTTCTGCACCGATGCGTCAAGCAGTTTCGGTCCTACATGGCATACCGTTGCCGATACACCGGAGAATATCGATCCTGCCGTTCTCCAGGCCGTTGGCCAAAGCATCATACAGATGCTCTACAACGATGACAAATAGAGTTTTCCAATGACTATAAATCAGATACAGGACGAGATAATCGAGGAATTCCAGAACCTGGACGACTGGATGGACCGCTATCAGCTGCTAATAGACATGGGCAGCGAGCAGGAGCCTCTTGACGAAAAATACAAGACTGAACAGAACCTGATTGACGGCTGTCAGAGCCGCGTATGGCTACAGGCAGACCTCGTTGACGGGCGTGTCAGGTTCAAGGCTGAAAGCGATGCGCTTATCGTGAAAGGCATCGTAACCCTGCTTATCAGAGTCCTGGACAATCAGACACCGGGGGACATTCTTTCCTCAGACTTGTATTTTATAGAACGTATAGGTCTCAGCGAGCATCTTTCGCCTACCCGTTCAAACGGCTTGCTCGCCATGCTCAGGCAGATGAAGATGTACGCTCTCGCATTCCAGGCAAAAGCCAACTGACAATACTATACAGATGAAAATCGGCAACATTGACCTCGGTGACAGGCCGGTAATGCTCGCACCAATGGAGGATGTCACGGACATCGGGTTCCGGTTGCTGTGCAAGCAGATGGGTGCGGCAATGGTATACTCCGAGTTTGTCAGTTCCGATGCTCTTATCCGGATGGTGAACAAAAGTCTTGCAAAACTGCAGGTCTCGCAGGACGAGCGTCCGGTGGCAATACAGATATACGGCAAGGATGTCGAGGCAATGCGTCAGGCGGCCCGGATTGTCGTTGACCAGGCTCATCCCGATGTACTTGACCTCAATTTCGGGTGCCCCGTCAGGAAAGTTGCAGGCAAGGGCGCGGGAAGCGGATTGCTGCAGAATGTTCCGTTGATGCTTGACATTACGCGTGCCGTTGTCGATGCCGTGCCTGAAACTCCGGTTACCGTCAAGACCCGCCTTGCGTGGAACAACGATACCATGTATCTGCCTGACGGAACTCCGTTTATCGTGGATTTGGCTGAGCGTTTGCAGGATGTGGGAATCCAGGCACTTACAATTCATGGCCGTACCCGTGCCCAGATGTATCAGGGACAGGCAGACTGGACATTGATTGGCAAGGTCAGGGAGAATCCTCGTATGCGCATCCCAATAATAGGCAATGGCGACATAATCTGTCGCGAAGACGTTGAACGGGCATTTGACCAATACCATGTCGACGGTGTTATGGTAGGCCGTGCCACATTCGGGTGTCCATGGCTGTTCAGGGACTTGCTTGGCAAGGAGCCTCTTACCCTCGACCAGAAGATAGACATACTCAAGCAGCAGGTGACAACATCTGTCCAGAGGCTTGGCGAATACCGCGGTATCCTGCATGTCAGACGCCATCTTGCCGCCACCCCTCTCTTCAAGGGTATACCCAATTTCCGCGAAACACGCATCAGCATGTTGCGTGCAGAACACCAGGACCAACTCTTCCAGATAATCGAAAATATCAGGGAACAACTATTTAACCACCATGGAACAACTGTTTAACCACCATTTAACAACTATTTAACCACCATGGAACAACCATACAACAGATCTGACTTTGAGATAATGGCCCCTGTGGGTTCCAGGGAATCACTTGCAGCAGCATTGCGCAGCGGTGCCGACAGCGTGTATTTCGGAATTGAGAACCTCAATATGCGGGCACATTCAGCCAAGACCTTCACGATAGACGACCTGAAGGACATTGCTGAGAAATGCCGTCTGTGTGGAGTCAAAAGCTATCTTACGGTAAACACAATCATTTATGACGAGGATCTCGCTCTTATGCGACAGATACTGGATGCAGCAAGGGCAGCAGACATCAGTGCTGTGATAGCCAGCGACATCGCCGTCATGGAATACTGCAACCGCATAGGTCAGGAGGTACACCTCAGCACACAGCTAAATATCTCCAATGTCGAAGCCCTGCGCTTCTATGCACGTTTTGCAGATGTCGTTGTTCTTGCACGTGAACTCAATATCGACCAGGTTGCTGCAATACACCGTCAGATTGTACAGGAGAATATCTGCGGTCCCGGCGGTAAGCAGGTCAGGATAGAGATGTTCTGCCACGGAGCCCTGTGTATGGCTGTCAGCGGCAAATGCTACCTTTCCCTGAATAATCTGGGGCATTCGGCCAATCGTGGGGAATGTATGCAGGTATGCCGTCGCGCATACACTGTCCGTGACCGTGAGACAGACCTGGAACTGGACGTTGACAACAAGTATATAATGTCCCCTAAGGATCTCAAAACCATCCGTTTCATCGACCGTATGATGCAGGCAGGAGTCCGGGTGTTCAAAATTGAGGGACGCGCACGAGGCCCCGAATACGTCGACACAGTGGTTTCCTGCTACAATCAGGCCATCAATGCAGTCATCGATGGCAATTATCCTGAGGAAATGAAGGATGAACTGGACAAGAGACTGGCAACGGTCTTCAACCGTGGTTTTTGGGACGGGTACTATCTGGGACAGACCTTGGGAGAATGGAACACCGTTTCGGGCAGTGCAGCTACAGAGCATAAGGTCTATTGTGCAAAAGGCATCAGGTATTACAGTAAGCTGGGAGTTGCTGAATTCAAGATCGAGGCCAGCGAACTGACTGTAGGTGACCGCATTCTGATAACAGGAAACTCAACCGGGGCCTTGTATTGCGACGTACAGGAAATCAGGTATGACCTGAAGCCAGTGGACAAAGGACTCAAGGGCCAGCACATCAGCATACCAGTACCCAGGAAAATACGTCCGAAGGACAAATTATACATTATCCGGCAGGATATTTAACCCAAAAGCCATGTCCCTGCTGATAAAAAACAGGGTTACGGAAAAGGATATTGTATTATTTTTATATATTTGTGGGCGTAAATTGTCTATGCATACACTCCCATGACTGAAATCGTACTTTCCAGCCTGCTGAACCTCTTTGCCTTGTTTGGCAAGGGCGGTGGCGTGGATGTCGAGGCATCGCATGAGATTCTGAAGGCATACATGCGCAGGCATTTTGGTATCAGGAATACTGATTTCTGGCTGGGTATGTATGATGACTTGCGTGAATTGTATGCAATGACCCCTGATTTGGACGTAAACCAGGTTGTGGAGAACATCTGCACCAACCTTCACGGCAAGATTCCTGCAGCCGAGGAGGCAATGATGGTACTGCGACTGATGGAATTCTGCGGTGCTGAATGCCTCGAAGACGGTGAATACGGAATGTTGCGTGATGCGGCCGTGAAGTTGCATGTGAATGAAACAGAATTCAATGACTTTGCAGATTTCGTAAAGGGCAGGGAAACTGACCACGTGCATATCCGCAAGATTGGTAACGGGGAACTGAAGGTGCTGCTGATGCCTGCGTTGAACCGCATGGTATTTACGTGGCTTGGCGACGAGGAACTGATGCTTAACGACGTTCCGGTACTGCCAGGCACTTTTCAGGTCATGCAGAAAAGCGGGGTGCTGAAATGTGTAGGGTGCAATCCTGTGTATTACTCTACTTTGCTTGATGATTTTGCCGCTGCGACACGAAAGGATACCGGCAACAGGAAGATAACCTTCACGGCAAGGGACCTGAATTTCCGTTTCCCAAACTCGGACAATGGCATGCACGACATGAGCTTCACATTGGAGAGCGGAACCCTGCTCGCCATCATGGGCGGCAGCGGAACAGGCAAGAGTACGCTGATGGGCCTGCTTAACGGCAGCATAACGCCCTCGAGTGGCAGCATAGAGATAAACGGCCACAGCATCCAGGATGACGAAGTCAGGAAACTGATAGGGTTCGTTCCGCAGGACGACCTGCTGGTTGAGGAACTGACAGTACGGGAGAACCTGTGGTATACGGCACGTCTGTGCTTCGAGGGAATGTCCGACCGTGAACTGAACGAGCGTGTCGACGGTGTACTGCGCGACCTGGGCCTTGAGGCTACAGCCGGCCTGAAGGTAGGTTCGCCTATAAATAAATTCATCTCAGGCGGACAGCGCAAACGCCTGAACATTGCCCTGGAGCTGATACGTGAGCCGGCAGTCCTGTTCCTTGACGAGCCTACGAGCGGCCTGTCCAGCACGGATACTGAGAAGGTGATAAACCTCCTGAAGGAGCAGACGTACCGCGGCAAGCTGATTATAGTCAACATTCACCAGCCGGGCAGTGATGTCTACAAGCTGTTTGACAGGCTCTGGCTGCTGGACAGGGGCGGATACCCCGTGTACGACGGCAATCCGATAGATGCCATAACCTACTTCAAGAGTGCGGCAAACTATGCCGATGCAGAAACAAGCATGTGTCCGACCTGCGGAAATGTCAATCCCGATGTTGTGCTGAACATCATCGACGAAAAGGCCCTGACGGGTTCGGGTGAGGTGAGCGACAAGCGCAAGGTCAGTCCGCAGGAATGGCATGAACTGTATCTTGGAAAGCGACAGAAGCAGGAAACCGTGCAAAAGAGTGACATTCCGCATTCAAACCAGAAGCGCCCCAACGCCTGGAAACAGTTTGCCATCTTCCTTGAAAGGAATGTCAGGACAAAGATTACGAATGTGCAGTATCTGTTGATTACATCGCTGGTGGCACCGCTGCTGGCCGTAATATGTGCGATGCTGACGAGGTATGCTCCCGAGAGCGGATATACCCTGATGGAGAACAAGAACTTCGTCTCCTACATCTTCATGGCAGTGATTGTTGCGACATTCGTCGGAATGAGCGGTTCTGCCGAGGAGATAATCCGCGAGCGTGCCCTGCTCAGACGCGAGAAGTTCCTTCAGCTGAATAATTGCAGCTATCTGGCAAGCAAGATAGTCTTTTCAGCCATTGTATCGCTGATACAGACATTCCTGTTTGTGCTGGTAGGCAATGCCATCATCGAGGTTCACGGACTGTTCCTGGTATGGTGGGGAGTGCTGTTCTCCATTGCATTGCTGAGCAGCCTGATCGGTTTGCTGCTGTCGCAGTGCATGAACAGCGTCGTTGCCATATACATAACAATACCCATCCTGCTTATTCCGCAGATACTGCTGTGCGGAGTCGTGGTGAATTTCAACGACATCAATCCCAACAGTACCACAGGCAACGTTCCGGTTGTAGGCAATCTGATTCCGTCCCGATGGGCCTACGAGGCATTGGCGGTTACGACATACACCGACAACGCATTCACTGCGCCTTATTTCGAATACGACAAGGACAAGTACGAAACGCAGTTCTACATACATGGATATCTGTGGGAACTTCAGTCGCAGATAGAGACTATGAGAGACGAGGCAAGGAAGGGTAAACCTGTTAAGAAAAGCCACCTGGAAACCGTACACAGGAATATAGACATAGTATCGTCATATGCAGGGATAGAGCCCTACAGGGGCAATGATACGTACGAGGAGATACATGCATATCTTAAGCATGCCGAAGACGCTCTGTTTGCCCTCGGCAACAAGGCAACCCTGCAGGCCGACAGGATGCTGACCCGGAAGATACGCTCGACTACGCGTGACGAGCAGGAGGCACTGAAAAAACGGAATACCAACAGCCAGCTTGCCAATATGGTGACGGGTGCAGGAAGCGGCTCGCTTGTAAAGGTAGTGAACAACCACATTGTCCCACTTTGCGGATTCGTGTATCTTACTCCTCTTACCCGTTGCGGCAATGCGCCTTTCTACAGCAGCGAGAAACTGATCGGAGAATATCATGTCAAGACACTGTGGTTCAATATATGCATATTGTATATCATGTGCATTGTACTGACCATAATGCTTATGACGGATATACCAGGGAGGTTTGTCAGAAAGGAAAACAATAACTGAGATAAATAGACAAAACGATATAAACTAAATCAACTAACTAAAATTATCAACTATGAAGAAAGTAAAGTTTCTTATGATGGCCGTTTGTGCCATCGTCCTGGCATCCTGCGGAGGCAAGAAGCAGCAGGCTGATGACGAGCAGGAGCTCAAGAGTTTTGAACAGGAGCAGATCGAGGAGAGCATCAAGGTGCAGCTGGACAGCATTGCAAGCGTCCTGGGCGGTCTTAAGGCCCTGCCAATTCTGCAACAGACCAAGAATGGCGAACTGCAGCTGACAGACGAGGAGAAGAAGGTTAAGCCCGACTATCTGCTGTCTCCCGAGATTGCCAAGGAAGCAATCACCCTGAGCGAGAAGTATCGCGTATTGGTAGCACTCAGCATCGACCAGACAATTGCCGAGCTGTATGACATGGACACAAAGGCATATAACGAGGCTACCGCTCAGCTGCTGAGCGATGTAAACGATCCCGGCTTCCGCATTTTCGCTGAAAATGGCGACGTGGTTGTCGAGAGTCATGAGATTTACGAGGCCGAGGTTCAGTCAGGCCGTATCAACTATTTCTGGCAGGCTGTTGCTGCATCGCTGGTTGAGCAGATGTACATCCTGTGCCAGAACCAGGAGAAGTTCCTGCCCGTATTCGACGACGATGCCGTTGCAAACCTGACCCTGCGCATTGCACTGCTTCAGGATGCAATCAACCGCCTGGTTGAGTACGATCCCGAGCTGGTAGAGGTAAGCGAGGCTATCAAGCCACTTGAGAATCTGAACGCAACAACAGTCGATGAGTTGAAGTCAGAACTGGGCGAGCTTACCAACGACATTACCGCAGCACGCAACCAGTTGATACCGTAATTACAACGTGAATAAAATAATAAAGGAGGATATGAACGATGTGGCATATCCTCCTTTATTATGATTGATATTCCGATGAATTGGAGAGTTTTTAGTTTGTAATCTTCAGTTTAAGTTTCTTTACCTTAGCCGAAGCCTTCTCCACCTTATCGCGTCCGGCATCAATCTTGGCCTGGTCTTTTTCAAACAGTTCAGTGCAGTTGTCGCCGGTAAAGGTCATAGTAATGGTACTTCCTGCTTCGCCCTCAAGGAATTCCTTGAACTCGTTGCCATCGCTGTCATCAGTACGCCATTCGCCATAGTTTGGAATAATATCGCGCACGGATACACCGGATGCGTCCTGTGGTACGCCCACAATCCACATTTGATTGGTGCTGCCTGTCAGGGCTGCGGTATTTGCCTTGCTTAGCAACTTGAAGGTAACGCTGATGCTTGGGTAGCTGTCGCTGTCGATTTCAACACCACTGGCGCTGACAACCTCAACGTTACTTTTAATCGATGGCGGCAGTATAACCTCCACACCCGATGGAGCCACTGCTTCTGTTTCTCCATCAGTATTGTACGAGGCGGTTGCTCTGCCGGAACCTATGCCTTCGCCCACAACTTCGACTACAAAACTCTTAGTCTTTTTCATAATGTCTATAATCTGGTCTTTGTCAGCCATGTTCAGATAGAAAGTGAATGACTGTTCAGTTCCGTCAGTCTTTAATGCAAACTCCTGAAATAGAGTCTTGCTTCTGGTATCAACGGCATTGTTTCCGAGTTTGAACACAGCATCTGCAATGGGCTGGTCGGTTTCATCAAGCAACATTAATACAGGAACATCGGTTACTTTAAGTTCCTCGCTCATGGTATTGAACTTGATTCGAGTGGTCAGCAGCCACACCCCCGAGCCTTTGCTCGTCTCGCGTACTGTGATGTTGTAGAGCTCCTCCACTACAGCCAGCTGCTTGTCGCCAGTACCTATTACTTCTGTGGTTTTAGGCTGTACAGGAGTGGTATCGGGCATTGAGTTACATCCTGTCAGCATGAAAATAATGCCCATAAGACCTAGGCAGGACAATTTTACTGATTTCATATCTATATGTGTTTTGATGGATTATTTTTTTCTGATACTGCCAATTATTGTAAGGTATGCTGATGCTGCATCGTTTTTGACAGCCTCTTCCATTGTGTCATTACCGCCACCCAGTACAAAACTAACATCAGCTTCAGCACCTACTTCAGCCGCCAGAAGTTCCTTGATCTTTGCCTTTTCGGTCGCATCGTCACCTATGTTTACGCCAATGTTCATTTTGCTTACGCTAGGTCCCGATATATCATCGGTACGTTCACCGGAAAATGTGATAAACTGGCCGTTATTGTCAGCCAATGCAACCCAATAGGAAGGATCATAATCTTCCACATTGTATTTCTCTGCATCAATTTCTGCGTTTTTGCGCAGTTTAATTGTCAGGTGACAGGTATTGACTAATCCGTTATACTTCTTCCATGTGAGCTTTGCTGTTCCCGGAACTACGGTAATCACGTCTTCGGTAACTTTCTTCAGTTCAGCGTCATTTTCAAAAGTGTTGTAGGTCGGTTCACACACTTCAACTTCCTTTTCGTTGCTTGAGCAGGAAGCAAACAGTATGGCCGTGAAGGCCATGACAAACAATTTCTTCATAGTTAATTATTTTAGGTTGATTATAATGTGAATTGCATATTACATAGCATTACCCGCTTGTAAAGATACAAATTAATAAAAGGAATGTACATCAAAAAAAAGCTGATGTACCAATAAACCGAAGAATGAAATCAAATGGAATTGAATGGAATCGGGTAAGATTGCCGACAATACGAAAAAAACTATATCAGACCCTGTTTTTTCATCTCAGCAACGGTATCTTCCAACTGGGAATACCATTCCTGTCCGAAACGGCGGATTAGCGGTTCGCGCAGGAAGACGTACAGAGGTATATCCAGTTCCTTGCCGCGCTGTACGGCATCCTTGCAGATATCCCATCTGTGATAGTTGATGCCGACAAGGTCCGAGCCAAAGCGTTTTTCGCGTATTGGATACAAGTGGCAGCTGACGGGCTTGCTTGCGAGCAGACACCCGCTGCATCCACGGAATGCACAGTCGCGTCCTGCAACTATGGTAGTGACCATTTCACCCTCGGGGTCAGGGTAGGCTACACCCTGCTTGTCAATCATTGCCTGGGCACCTGCTGACAGTTCAGACCATATCCTGTCCAGGTCCTGCTCTATGTCGGCAATCTCGTTCATAGTGACCGGAGCACCTGCATCACCCTCCTGGCAGCATCGTCCATGACATTTCTCTATATCACAGCAGAAAGGCTGCGTGATAATGTCGGTGTGTACGATGACATTCCCGACCATTAGCATGGGAGGAATGTCGTTTTTTACCATTTTATCGGTTCCTTGCCTGACTGGACAAGGTAGTTGTTGCACAGGTTGAAGTGGTTGTTGCCAAAGAATCCGCGATATGCCGACAGGGGACTTGGGTGTGCAGACTTCAGTACCAGGTGCTTGCCGGCATCTATCAGGGATGATTTCCTCCCTGCCGGTGCTCCCCACAGCAGGAATACCACATTGGTGCAATGCCGGCTTATCTTGCTTATGACGGCATCCGTAAATGTCTCCCAGCCCTGGTTGCTGTGGCTGAATGCCTGGTGCTGGCGCACACTCAGACAAGTGTTCAGCAGGAACACTCCCTGCTGTGCCCAGCGGGTAAGGTCGCCCGATACAGGGATAGGTGCTCCTGTCTCCTGTTGTATCTCCTGAAAGATATTGCGCAACGACGGCGGGAACTGCACTCCGTCCTGTACGCTGAAACACAGCCCGTGTGCCTGTCCGGGACCGTGATATGGGTCCTGACCCAGTATGACAACCTTGATCCGGTCTATCGGTGTCTGCCAGAAAGCATTGAAGATAAGCTTCCCGGGCGGATAGCATGTATATGTCCCGTACTCGTGCCTTACAAACTGAATGAGTCTGAGAAAGTAATCCTTCTCAAACTCATCCTTTAGTATTTCACCCCATGAGGGCTCGATCTGAACCTTCACCAATTATGAATTATGCATTATGAATTAATCAGGCATTTGCCTGTCATCTCTGCTGGCTGTTTCAGACCCATGATGTGCAGTATGGACGGAGCAACGTCAGCCAGAACGCCATTCTGTACCTTTGCATTCTTGTTTGCAGTAACATATATAAAAGGTACGGGATTGAGCGAATGCGCGGTATTTGCGCTTCCGTCAGGATTCAGTGCATTGTCGGCATTGCCATGGTCGGCAATAATGATAATCTCGTAATCCGTTGTCTTTGCAGCCTCGACCACTTCGCTTACACACTGGTCAACAGCCTTCACAGCTGCCTCTATTGCCGTGTAGACACCGGTATGGCCTACCATGTCGCCGTTTGCAAAGTTCACTACGATGAAATCGAACTTGTCCTGCTTGATGGCATCAACCAGTTTGTCCTTTACCTCGTAGGCAGACATCTCCGGCTTCAGGTCGTATGTCTGCACCTTGGGCGATGCAACCAGTATGCGCTCCTCACCGTCGAACGGATTCTCGCGGCCGCCGTTGAAGAAGAATGTCACGTGTGCATACTTCTCAGTCTCGGCAGTGTGCAGCTGCTTCTTGCCCTGTGACGACAGGTACTCGCCCAGGGTATTCTCGACATTCTCCTTGGGGAAGAGAATGTGGACATTCTGGAACGATGCATCGTACGGAGTCATGCAATAGTACTGTATGCCAGGTATGGTCTTCATACCCTGCGACTCCATATCCTGCTGCGTTAGGACGATAGTCAGCTCCTTTGCACGGTCGTTGCGGTAGTTGAAGAAGATTACAACGTCGCCTTCCTTGATTGTACCGTTGACCTTGGTATTCTTTATAGGCTTGACAAACTCGTCGGTAACACCCTCGTCGTATGACTCCTGCATTGCAGCAACCATATCGTCAGAAGCCTTTCCAATGCCACCCACAATCAAGTCATAGGCAACCTTGACGCGCTCCCAGCGCTTGTCACGGTCCATTGCATAGAAACGGCCTACAATGTCAGCTATTGCTGCATTGCCAACCTCCTTGCACTTGGCAGTCAGCTGCTCGATAAAACCCTTTCCGCTCTGCGGATCAGTGTCACGGCCGTCCATGAAACAATGCACATAGGTATTGTTGACACCGTACTCCTTGCCAATCTCCACCAACTTGAACAGATGATCCAGCGAAGAATGCACTCCTCCGTTGGATGTCAGGCCCATCAGATGGACATCCTTGCCGTTCCTGACGGCATATTCGTATGCACCGATGATTTCCTTGTTCTTCAGTATACTGCCGTCAGCACATGCACGGTTGATTTTCACCAGGTCCTGATATACAATACGTCCTGCTCCGATGTTCAGGTGTCCCACCTCCGAGTTACCCATCTGACCGTCAGGAAGACCCACATTCTCACCGCTCGCCTCCAACTGGCTGCAGGGATAGTTCTTACACAAACTGTCGATATACGGTGTAGGCGTGTTGAAAATTACATCACCCTTACCCTTGTTACCAATACCCCAACCATCGAGGATAACCAATAAAGCTTTCTTTGCCATAGAAATAATATTATTTGATTCTCTGCCGGCAAAGTTACAACTTATTATTCAATAATCTATATAAACGACACTATTTTTATCAGAAATCTCATGACACCGCCTCATCATGGAAAAACAAAAAAATAAAGTCAATTGTACATTAATTAAAAAAGATTATCTATTTTTGCAAAGAAATGGAGTACAAGTTAAACGATATCAGGCCGTTTCTCATTGAAAAACTTAAGCAGGAGCATTGCCTGTGGAGCTATGAGAATGATTCCATACAGGACATCCCCGATGATGTGCTGGTGGAATTGGTAATGATGTATTTGGATATCGAAGAGATAAACATGCTATTCCTGCTCTTTGACTATAAAAAGGTAAAGCGCGCCTGGATTGAGAATGTTGTAGCACAAGGCGAGCGCTACTATAATTTAAACTATTTTATCGCCTGGTACTATTTCCGCGTAAAGCAGCCTCGCAGTTACGTAAAGGCGATGGCTACCAGACAACTAAACAAACGACTGGCAGCATGAAATCATTATCACTTGCACCACACACCGGTCGTATCATCGAGGCCGTGAGCAGGCTTGAGTGCATCAAACCCTTTGTCCTAGTTGGAGGGACGGCTCTTTCCATCCAATTAGAGACACGTCAAAGCGAAGATTTGGATTTCATGCGTTGGCAGCAGGGAAAAAATGATACACTGGATATTGACTGGCCATCAATACAGCGCGAACTCGCAACCATTGGCATGGTAGAGGACGTGCAAGTAGCAGGTTTCGATCAAGTCTTTTTCGTCGTTGATGGTGTAAAGGTATCATTCTATGCAGCACCCCGCAAGCGTATCGCCACAATGCGCGAGATTCCCTATCTGAATAACATCCGTTTGGCAGATATCGAATCAATCGGAGTAATGAAGATGGAGGCAATGATGCGTCGCAGCAAGTTCCGTGACTATTACGATATATACTCTATCCTAAAAAGCGGTGTAGATATCCATAAATTGATACCTATGGCCCTGGAACACTCTGGTCACAGGCAGAAGACAAAGGGACTACTGGCAATGTTGACAAACGGCGATCTTTTCCGCAAGGACGAACAGTTCATGCAGTTACAACCAGTATACAACGTGTCAGCCCGAGATATCGAAATCTATATCAAAGGTTTATTGAAATAAAACAACTCCCGTTTGCAACTCTAATCGCTACAAATACCTGTTCAGTTCCACTACCAACTTCTGAACGGTAGTTGATGACTCTTCTTCAGCAGGATTGCCGTGAGAAATCTCTGCGAGTACAGCGTCAGCATTCTTAATGGCTTGCTGCTGATGAGTTAGGAGCAGGTTGTACATGACGGCACCAACTCCTTCTGTCTTGTTATACTGCAAGCCGGTCAGCTTCGTCAGCATATCCTTATATTGATTTCTGTGAATGGGGCCTGTGTACAGATTGTAATGTAACAAGAACCAGTATTCAAACGCCTGATTGCTGTAGGCTACACGGAAACCATTCTTTTCAGCCAGCTGAATAGCTTGGTTAAAATCGTTTGCAGGGAACTCATCCTTGTCGAACACCACCCAGCACTGGTCGTAAACACGTTTCTTCTGGCGGTCGGCTTCGCGTATGCTAATGGCTTTGTTGACAAGGGTTATGGTATTCATGGCTTGTCCGACGGCCTTGACAGTAGCAGCTGTCATACGAAACGCCCTGAAATAATCAGGTTCGGTATTCTCGCCTTCGCAGACAACGAGGAACGACTGTTTGATTTCTCTCACGCCCCGACGACGGACGAAGCCCATGGACTTACGGTGGTCTTTCTTAACTTTCTTGCTCATGACTGCTTAGCTGGATTAAAGATGGATTCCATGTCACCAATGAGTGGGGTTGCACCGTATTTGCCAAGAAGATATTCACGCTCGAAAGGCGACGTGCTACGTACCTTGTATTCTGCCAGCGAGTAGAGCTCGGTAGCACCGAAATTGTCCTTCTGAGTGAACCACACCTGATCCCTGCGGAACAGTCCGGCACTCAGCAGGTAGGTGTCATGAGCCGTAAACAGCAGTTGGGCACCCTTGGGATTCGTCTGTGCATCGTTGAACAGCGCTATAATACGCTTAACAAGCAGCGGATGGAGACGGGAGTCAAGTTCGTCGATGACGATACACTTGCCGTTGTCCAGCGCATCGATGATGGGATAGGCCAGCGAGAAATACTTGACGGTGCCTTC
This sequence comes from Bacteroidaceae bacterium, assembly GCA_017617635.1. Classification (GTDB taxonomy): domain Bacteria; phylum Bacteroidota; class Bacteroidia; order Bacteroidales; family Bacteroidaceae; genus Physcousia. Next base: position 64,118 of record JAFZVW010000024.1, read on the forward strand.
CGATTCATTACGATTGAAGGAAAAGGCGACGTTGTTCACCTCACGTCCCTCGTCGTCATACTGGCGATGGCGACTGACGATGCGGTTGTCAACCTTGATGATGTTCTCGATGCCAAGATCTGCATATCTGGCAAAGGCTATGATTCGCTCCCGTATGGTTTCATCGTCAAGATACTTGATGGCATTCTGCCACAACACCTCGTCCTCAGAACAGAACAGTACTTGTGTGTTGCTCAGCCAGCGAAGGATGCTGACGGCGGTTGTCTCGTTGAACTGGGCCGCGGTAGAGAGCAGCAGGGCATTGCTACGCACCATCTTCTTGTTGACCAATTCCTGCAGCAGCTGACTCTTGGGATGTACGGTTGTAACACCGTCTTCGCGATAAAAGAGTTCCACTTCCTTTGCTCGTTTCTTACAGATACGTCGGTAGAGCCACTCCATCTGCACCTTCTGGCTATCCACCTCGAAGCCATAGCGATAGATGTATTCGCCATCGGTAAAGGTGGCCTCCAGCGAAGTGGGCTCGTCAATGGTCGTGGCATTCAGACGGAAGTTCTCCACGTCAATCGCCTCGCCAGCTTGACTATCCTTGAACGAGTCGGTGATGAACCGCTTATAGAATGCAAAAGCCTTTAGCACATTGGATTTGCCGGAAGCATTTGCACCATAGATGACTGCACTCCTGACAAGCGAGATGCCTGTATCAGCAAGTTCGAACAGGTCATTGGGCTCGGTGGAAGACTCCTTGAGCGGTGTCGAAACAAAGGACAGTTTCAACTCTTCCTTAATCGACAGATAATTGGTGGCACAAAATTCAAGAATCATAACTTTAACTCCGATATTTGTAAATTTTCTGCAAATATACGACTTTTCTTTTAAAAATAAACAAGAAAACGCAAAATATTCCATTCCCTATACAACCAGCGAACCACACATGGAACCCCATGCAATTTCTCTGAGAGTTCTCTGGGAGTTCTCTGCAATTTCTCTAGGATATCTCTAGGATATCTCTATGTATATAGGACTAGGCTTTTCCTAGAGATCTCCTAGACATTTTGTAGCTTTCTCCTAGACATTTTGTAGCTTTCTCCATGACTTCTCCTTTTCATTTTCCATGGTTTCATCGGTCGTTAAGATTTTTTAACCAAAGAATTCGGGGGGGGCAAATTTTACCAAAGTCCTAAAACTGGGGTAATTTTGTTGCGCAGTATGTAATACTGAAGCCTTGAAACGACAAAAATTAACCAAAATTTCAAAATAACAAACATGAAAAAACTATTACTTTTACTATTTGCCCTATTCACAACAATGGGGGCGTGGGCAGAAACCTACACGTGGACATCTGGAGTTGATTTCGACTCCTCGGACACAGACGGCAACTGCACTTATGGATGGTTCTCCATCGTTTCTCCTTTCAATGGTACCCTCAGTAGCCTCCGTCTTCAAATGGGAACTGGTCACAGCGATAGCAAGGATACCTATTTGGCTCTCAGTACAGATTTGAAATCCGCTACAACTGGTTTTACAGTAAGTGATTTCGTGGCTATCTCTACGAATACTTGTGGTACAAGTAATTGGGATGTTACAATGAACTTCAGCAATGCAGAACTTGCAGGTGGCATGACCTATTATTGCTATTTCTTGCAGACAGAAGAAGGTGGAACTTATAAGACTGTTTCCAATCGTATCTTTGTTAAGACCGGGCAAACAGCGAACGTGATGCACATGAACAACATTGGACAGACTTCTACTGCCCAAACACAATGGATTATTCCGGTTGAGTGCACCATGACATTGAATACCAATTCCTATTATCGTATCAAGTCTAATTTCATTGAAGGTTATGTGTATTCAAACTCTTCTAGTGAGAATAAGCTTTGTGCAAATACGACTACTCCGTCTGTAACAAGCAGTCGTCATGTGTGGAAGATATCCGATGGTATTAAGGTTCAAAATGTCGGTTCAACTCGTTATATCAAGAAGTTTGAATATGATACTAAAAAAGGTGGACAGATAGAGTTGTTGGCAGAATCTGAAAGTGATGCGGAAACCTTCACTATAGGTTCACGTGTTGCAAAAGGCAATATGGGATTTGTCTGCTTGAAATCGCAAACGCAGGCAGATCTTTCAAAAGATTCTTGGTTGAATAAATATAGTAGTGGTGGTAGTGATGATGGCTATGTGGGATGTCACAATGCTGTTCACGATGGTGATGTGTTCCTCTTTCAGAAGGTCAAGGTCATTACCTTCTCCACAGCCGTTGCCGTGAATGGTGGCGATGCTGTTACCACAATCTATGTGGCTTCAGACGGTTCGGATGCCGGCAAAGTTACCTTATCTGGAAGTTATAAGTATAGCTTCGATGGTGGAACAAATTATGTAGATCCTACTACCGCTGCTTCAACGATTACGGCTGCTGGAACATCGGACATCACGGTGACAGTTGCAGCTTTGACAGCTAACTACAAATTGATGTATAATTCACAGCAGGTAGGTTCTCGCTCTAACGTTCCTGTGACATTTGGAGCTGCTACTCCTATTCCCGATTTCAATATGGCCTTCACTACTTATGAGGCTAATCCTGCAACATATAATGACATTACTTCAGATGTAGAAGTTTCCGCAACGTGGAACAACAGCGCCTTGCAGTTTACAACAGGCAACCCCAGCTCGATTTCGAAGTGGTACAGAGTGCGTATGCATTCGGAGCTGACGAGGTATATGTATTATAATTCCGGTGTCACCAATGGATTTAGTTTCCTCTCAGATGCAAAGCCGAGCCTCAGCAATGAGAACTATCTCTGGGGATTTGTGGGTAATCCATTTGATGGCTTTGCGGTTTATAACAAAGCTGCTGGTGTCACTGTGGCCTTGGATAATGCCAATCCATGTACGATGAGTACAGATGGAAAGTCCGTTGCCTTCAAGGTGAAAGAGGGTAAGGTAGGCACTAAAGGTAATACGGCAGACACATATTTCATCTTGTATGATGTAGCCAATAGCTCGAATTTGAACTATCGAAGCGATGGAACAATTCAGCGTTGGACAGGTAACGATACAGGTTCTACATTCATGATTAATGCCGTGAAGAAAGTTGACTTCGTAGATGGCGAAGATGCCGCCTTTGCTGTAGCTGTTAATGGTGGTAGTGAAGTTTCTACCATCTGGGTTGCTACAGATGGTAGCGACTCATTCACCTTGCCAACAAATTATAAATATACAATAGGAGAGACGACCTATTATGGAGCCAATGCTGCAGCAGCTATTGCAGCTGCTGGCACAAGTGACCTTAAGGTTACGGTAACTTCAGCTGTCATCACTGATTTGGCAAATCTCAGCAATTCCAAGGGATACGTGATTACCAATGCCCGTGGTACATGGCAGTTTGCAGATGATGCTACTTCGATGTCGGTTGCATCCACTACTTACGAGCCCACTGATGAAGCACAACAGATTGCCATCATTAGCCGCAACAGCAACTACTATCTCTTCAGCGTGAATGCCGGTGCTTACCTTACTGGCAGTAATACGCTTACCACAAGGCCAACCGATAACGAGCAGGTTGAAATTGTTGCTACAAGTAATACAAGTTATCCTTGGTTCTTTAGATTTAAGAACTTAAAGAATGGAAGTGATCAATACACCAACAATATTAATATTAGTGATGGAATAATTAAAATCGATGGTTGGGGACCTAATGGTAGCAATACGAATGGAGAAATAGATGAAGGCAACAGCAATGTCATTATCGAGGCTGTTGATTTCAATGCTACGGCAGCATTGGCCATGTTTACAGAGGTTTCTGTTACCTATCATCTCCAGTGGAGTGATGGTACCGATCTTTCTGGCAAAGTTGCTGATGTCGTAGTTTCTGACGCACGCCAGAGCGGTAACCCTGCAGAGTCCTTGCCAGCTACTTTTGAAAGTCCATTTGTGACCTTCAGCTATAGCCCAACAACTATTCCAGCATCTGGAACCGTTACGGTTACAGCTTCATGGAATGGCCCGTTCGAGATTTCCGACAGTTATGCCGATGCCAAGTGGTACACCGTGGGAATACACTCATATTATGAGAGCAATAATTACGTTTGGACCTATAATGGCACAGATAATGTGATACCTGAGGCAGTAGCCACTGACAATTACTCTGGCGTAACTAACGCACGTCTGTTCTGCTTCATAGGTGATCCCTACAACGGCTTCAAGATTTACAACAAGGCTGCCGGCAGCAGTTCCATGCTCCGCAAGAACGGGGAAAACGTACAGGTAACGATGTCCTCATCTGACGACAACAACCTTTATGTCATTAGGCAGTCGCGTACCAAAAATCTTGCCGATGGCTATTTCTGCTTCAAACCAACTGGTAATAACTATTACCTTAACTTCGACAAACCTAATACGAAGTTGGGCGGCTGGAATGACAACGACCAAGGTAGTACATGCTGGATTATCGCTCCGGGACAATACTATCTAGACTTTATAGACGGTCTCATTCTTGATGCTCCAGTTGGAGCTGTGGGTACACGTACCTATTTCCAGACCGTAGCTAATGCAGCAACAATAAAGAATAATATCCGTGGTTATCGCACGAACGTAGCAGCTAATATGAACAGCTCCGAGCTAAGTGAGCTTAACTCATATCTTAATCCTGTCGCAGAGACCTCAGTTATAGAATTAGGTGCCGGATACTGGCGTATGGAGAATGCATACACGTCGTTTGCCACGATGCCTGCCATTTACTATGACAGCAGTGCGGACAAACTGATGTGGAGCACCAGTGCCCTGACTTCTGCCGACTATCAGGTGAACAATATTATTAAGCTTGCTAATGGTTCTGCATCTGGGAAATATACCATGTACAGCCCCAATGCTCAGAAGTATCTCAGCAGTACAACAACAGGACGGAGTGAAGAAATCGGCAACACGATGGGTAACTCGGGTACGGACGTGACCTTCACATTGTTGAGCGATGCACAGTATGTCATAGCTGTAGGTTCGAGCAACTACGCTGTTCATGCTAATAATCATAAAGATGGTGCTGGCCCAAGCGGAACGCTTGTAGGCTGGAATGTCGGTGGCGGTACTGATGTCACCATAGCAGATAATAAGAACTCACCTTCTGCATGGTACATTGTGCAGGTGAATGATATTGATATCACACTCAATGCTGGCGGCGATGGCAACTACTATGCTACTATATGTCTGCCATTTGATGTTACGATTAGTGAGGATGCTACAGCTTACACGCTTGCACAGAGCGGGGAGTGGCTCGTACCCACTGAAGTTCCCTCAAATCAGGTGCCTGCAGGAACGCCGGTATTATTGAAAGGAACAACATCTGCTTCAGCATCAGCAACGATTAATACTGGAGACGCATTCAACGACGGTACAGCTTTGTCATGCGCTCTTACGGGAACATACGTAGCTACAACTGTTGATACACGTGCTGCAGCTTCCCCAGACAAGAATTATGTTCTTGGTAAGAATAGTAGCAACGTCGTGGGATTCTACCATGTTAACAATAATGCATTCCCTCTCAAGGCCAATCGCGCTTATCTACATATAAGTGGAGAAAATGAAGCAAGGGGATATTCCCTTAAGTTTGATGATGATGTTACAGGCATCAGCTCAATGGACGTTGGACAATGGACGATGTACAATGGCTCTGCCATCTACAATATCTCTGGTCAGCGACTGAATAAGATGCAGAAGGGTATCAATATTGTAAATGGCAAGAAGGTTCTCTTCTAAAACCTAACAGACAAGTCATAAACTCTTAATTGTAAAAAGTATGAAAAGACAATATATAACACCAAGCACATTATGTGTTAAGTTAGGTACGCGAAGGTTATTTCTGACTGGTAGCTTGCAAACATCTGACGAGGAGATAGATCCAGGCACTGATAACGCGAACGCAGGTTGGGCCAGGGAAGACGACACCGACAACACCAACAACCGCGGCTCCGTCTGGGATAACGTGTGGTAAAAGGAGTGGACCCGAAGGGGCATGGTTTCATGGTTGTTAAATAGTGGTTGACTTCGTCGACCCTCTTAAGACTCCCGAAGCTCTGCGACCGTCCCGCAGGGGCAACACCGGTCAAGAGCTTCATGGTCGTCTTGGCGAGCGTTCCACAGTTGTTA
>JAFZVW010000025.1 GCA_017617635.1 Bacteroidaceae bacterium
ATTGCAGGTCGCAGGTCATTCTATCATTGAAAGGAATTCTTCCTCGTTGACAATGCGTATTCCGAGTTTTTGTGCTTTCTCCAGTTTTGCGGGTCCCATGTTGTCACCTGCCAGGATGAAACTGGTCTTGGCGCTTATTGATCCGGAGTTCTTGCCGCCGTGCTGTTCAATCATACGTTTGTATTCGTCTCGCGAATGATGTGCGAATACACCGCTGATTACTATTGTCTGACCTTCGAGTGTGTTGCTGTGCTGCGTCAGCTGTGTTTCGCTGAGTGCGAACTGAAGTCCTGCCTGGCGCAGGCGGTTGATCAGGGCTATGTTCCTGTCGTCCCGAAGGTATGTGTATACGCTGGCGGCTATGACTTGTCCGATGCCGTCGGTTTCGAGTAACGATTCGATGCTTGCCTGGCTCAGGCTGTCAATATCTTTGTACTTGCGTGCCAGTACCTTTGCCGCGGTTTCGCCTACGAAGCGTATGCCCAGCGCGAAGAGCACACGCTCGAACGGCACCTGTTTGCTGTCCTCGATTGACTGCCGTATCTTGGCATCATGCTGCATGTAGTACAAATCAGATACGTCATGCACCAGGCCGGTATTAAAGTATGAATTTATCAGCTCGGAGCCAATCATGTTGATATTCATAGCCTTACGTGAAACGAAATGTTCCATTCTGCCTATTATCTGCGGAGCGCATTCGCGGTCGTTGGGGCAGAAGGTCGAGGCTTCGTCGGCGTTGCGCTGCAGGGGAGTTCCGCAAACGGGGCAGTGTGTGATGAAGTCTATCTTTGCTCCACGGCATTCGGGGTTTGTCTGCTCCCAGTCAATGTCAACAATTTTGGGTATTATCTCTCCGCCTTTTTCTATCAGTACATTGTCACCGATGTGCAGGTTAAGTGCATCCATAACATCCTGGTTGTGGAGTGTCGCACGGTGTACCATTGTGCCCGAGAGCAATACGGGTGACATGTTGGCTACCGGGGTGATTATTCCGGTACGGCCGACCTGGAATGTCACTTCGTGCAGGATTGTGCTTGCCTGCTCGGCCTGGAACTTGTATGCTATTGCCCAACGCGGGCTTTTTGCCGTCATTCCCAGCGAACGCTGCTGGGCCAGCGAATTTACCTTCAGTACGATACCGTCGGTGGCTACGGGGAGCTCCTTGCGGTGTGTGTCCCAGTATGTTATGTAGTCCCATACGTCCTGCAGGGTGTCGCACAGCTTGATGTCGTTGCTGACGTTGAAACCCCACTCGCGTGCCGTCTGCATGCGTTGGTAGTGTCCTTCGCCAGGCAGGTCTTCGCCCAGCAGGTAATAGAGGTATGCGTCCAGGCCGCGGTGTGCCACGATGCGCGAGTCCTTGCTCTTAAGCGTGCCGCTTGCGGCATTGCGAGGGTTGGCAAACAACTCTTCGCCTTCTTCCGAGCGTTCGCGGTTGAGGCGTTCAAAACTGCTCCAGGGCATGAGGATTTCGCCTCGTATTTCAAATTCGTCCGGAACCCCTCCATTAAGAACCAGCGGTATGGTACGTATGGTACGTACGTTGCCTGTCACGTCGTCGCCCTGCACACCGTCACCGCGTGTAACTGCCTGTACAAGACGCCCTTTCTCGTAATGGAGTGCAATGGAAAGACCGTCGTATTTGAGTTCGGCACATATCTGGAAGGGCTGTCCGTTAAGTCCGTTAGAAACTCTTTGGTAGAATTCGCGTATTTCGTCCAGATTGTATGTGTTGGCAAGTGACAGCATAGGGCGGATGTGGCGTACTGTAGGAAAATCCTGACTGAGGTCGCTGCCTACACGCTGGGTGGGAGAGTTGGCGTCATACATGTCCGGATGCTGCTGCTCAAGTGCTTCGAGCTCATGCATCAGGTGGTCGAATTCCTGATCGGAAATTGCGGGCCTGTTCAGCACATAGTAATTGTAATTGTGTGTGTGCAGCTGCTCCCTTAGTTCTAAGATTCGCTCTTTGTCGTTCATGTCACTTGTTTTGTATGCAAATTTAGCAAAAAACGATAACATGTGTGGGACGTATCGGCTTTTTTTTGTAATTTTGCGTGCGAAAATATACAGATATCATTTATGGCTCAAAATAAGTTCAAGGGATTAGGCGTTGCGTTGGTAACACCGTTCACTTCCGACGGCAGTATTGACTGGGAGGCGTTGTATCGTCTGGTTGAATTCCAGATTAGCAGCGGAGCGGATTTCCTGTGTGTTATGGGAACTACTGCCGAGACACCGACGTTGTCGGCTGAGGAAAAGGAACGTATCAGAAAGGATCTGGTCGGACGCGTTGCCGGACGTGTCCCGATACTGCTGGGTTGTGGAGGCAACAATACCGCTGCCGTGGTAAACGAACTGCAGACGGCAGACTTTACGGGCATTGACGGAATACTGAGCATCTGTCCATACTACAACAAGCCCAGTCAGGAGGGTCTTTACCAGCATTTCAAGGCTATTGCAAATGCAAGCCCCGTTCCGGTGGTTCTATATAATGTGCCCGGCCGTACCGGTGTCAACATGACTGCCGAGACCACATTGCGTCTTGCCCGTGAATTCGATAATATAGTTGCTATCAAGGAGGCAAGCGGCAACATAGCACAGATGGACGACATTATCAAGAACAAGCCTGAGAACTTTGATGTCATAAGCGGTGACGACGGCATAACCTTCCCGTTGATTACCCTTGGTGCCGTTGGCGTTATCAGCGTGATAGGCAATGCCCTGCCACGCGAGTTCAGCCGTATGGTGCGTCTTGGGCTTAAGGGCGAATACAGACAGGCGTTGCATATTCACCACAAGTTTACCGAACTGTTCAAGCTGCTGTTCGTAGACGGCAACCCTGCAGGCGTCAAGGCACTGCTGAACGAGATGGGACTGATTGAAAACTATCTGCGCCTGCCTCTGGTTCCCGCTCAGCTGAATACTGAGAGACGCATTAGTGAGATAGTCAAGGAATTGAGAATCAAGATTTAAAATTTTTATGGTCACAGTTAATTCGTTCGAGGAATTTGCTGCTTATGAAGGCAAGGAGCTGGGTGTAAGCAATTGGATTGAGTTAAGCCAGGAGCGTATCAACATGTTTGCCGATGCAACAGATGACCATCAGTGGATTCATGTGGATACCGAGAGGGCCAAGGTCGAGAGTCCTTTCGGGCAGACCATAGCGCACGGATATCTTACAATCAGCATGGTTCCGCATATGTGGAACGAGATTATCGAGGTAAACAACCTGGAGCGTATGATGAACTATGGCATCAAGGAGATGAAGTTTGCCCAGCCTGTCCTGAGCGGACAGAGTATACGCATGCGTGTCGACCTGAAGGAAATACTGAATCTGCGCGGTGCAATCAAGACGGACGTGCATTTTGTCATCGAGATTAAGGAAACAGGCAAGAAGGCCGTTGAGGGTATAAGCACATTCGTATACTATTTCAAGAAGTGAGAAGGGCCTTTCGTCTGACAGCGTTGTGGATCACATTGCTGTTCGTCATGCAGCCGGCACAGGCGCAGATGGACGCAATACGCGAGGATTTCATACGCTACGGATTTGCCCGATATCAGGGATGCGATATGCATCTGCTGCCATCCGGACGTGAGAAGATGGCGGATATGCTCCGGAGTATAGAGAATGCCCGTTTTTTTGTACATGTCGAGTATTACAAGCTGTGGAACGACAGCACCGGACGCGTCTTTCTGGATGCTCTGGCACGGTGTGCACAGCGTGGCGTAAAGGTCCGTGTGGTATATGATGCCTTCGGCAATAGCGGAAAGGCTCCGAACGTTACTAAGGAATTTGTGGAGGGCTACCGCAAGCGCGGTGTGATGATGTATGGATTCGATCCTATGCGCTTCCCCTATATCAACCATGCCCTGCACCGTCTGCACCGCAAGATGGTAATCGTGGACGGTGTTATGGTGTACACGGGCGGAATGAATATTGCCGACTACTATATCAACGGTCGTCCCAAGATAGGCGAATGGCGTGATATGCATGCAAGGCTTACGGGTCCTGTCGTTGACGGATACCAGAAACTTTTTGCCGGCATGTGGCAGCAGATTACGCGCGAACGTCTGGATTCCGTGGCATACAGCATGCAGGGTTGCAGGACTTATATGGATGAAAGAATTGCAGATGACCTGAAGTCACGCGGAAGCGAGGCCTTTATCGTCGACCGCAAGCCAGGACGTGAGAGCAAGGCCATACGCCAGAGCTATATCTCGTGCTTGGATCATGCCCGCAAGCGCGTTCGTATACTTAACCCCTATATCATCCTGACCGGCAGTGTCCGCAAGGCGTTGCGCCGTACCATAGAGCGCGGGGTGGAACTGGAGATACTGCTTA
>JAFZVW010000026.1 GCA_017617635.1 Bacteroidaceae bacterium
AACCATTTAACAACTATGGAACAACCATTTAACAACTATGGAACAACCATTTAACAACTATGGAACAACCATTTAACAACTATGGAACAACCATTTAACAACTATGGAACAACCATTTATCCATTATCCGCCACTGTCATCAGCGCAACATCATATTTCAGCGGATCCGCAGCATCCCAGCCACGGAAGATCTCCGTCAGGCGGCAGCAGCTTTTCCACGAAGCCTGATGCATTCCCGTCAGTTCCTCGGTCAGCCTGCACACATGCACATCCATTACGGCATACAGGCCACTCTGGCTGTGACTCCGCCACAACCCCAGGTCAGGCTGCTCCCTGCGAATCATCCAGCGCAGGTACATACATATACGCTTGCAGGCAGACGTACCGAAGGAACCCAGCCGTGCCGGCTTCAGCCATACGGCCAGTTCCCCGATGATTTCCTCTATCCTGCGGCCGGCAAAATACTCCTCCAGCGTGCTGCATCCCGACGAAGCCAATGCACGCTGTATATTTGCGCATACCTCGATAAACATGTCACGGTTCAGCGTCCTGTACACACAGTTGTTCCTGGCCCTCAGGTACGAATCCCTGTAGGCCCCCGACATTACAAACTCTCCGGGTCTCCATCCCATTTCATCGCCCAGCATCCTGCGTGCCGCCCCGCGTATGGCCTTGCGGTTACCCCACGAAATCATGGCAACGAACAATGCTCCCAGCTCAATGTCCAGCTGTTTTTCCGTATGTCCCGTCAGCTCGTAGACAATACCGCACGGGTCAACCTCCAGGAAACGCTCAACGCTGAAAGTCTCCCTGTACGACCTCTCCAATAGCTCTTTTGTTATCTTCATCCCTGCAAAGTTAACAATAAAACACAATTCCTTGTCACAATACACCATAATTATCAAAAAAACTCTTACCTTTGCCAACAGATAATTATGCATTATGAATTATGAATTAAGAATTATGCATTATGAATAAAGTCATGCTAATCGGCAACGTAGGCGTAGACCCCGAGGTACGCTATATCGACCAGGGTGTTGCTGTTGCCAGCCTCCGTCTTGCCACCACCGAACGCGGCTATACCCTCAAGAACGGCACCCAGGTCCCCGACCAGACCGAATGGCACAATGTCGTACTGTGGCGTCAGTTGGCAGAGACCGTCGAGAAATACGTCCACAAGGGCGACAAGCTTTACATCGAGGGCAAGCTGCACACACGCAGCTACGACGACCGTAACGGCAACAAGCGCTATGTCGTTGAAATATGGGCAGACGCCATGGAAATGCTCAGCCCCAAGCCCCAGACCCCGGCAGAACAGCAACCTGATAAACAATAGTTCCAGTGGCGCTTTGACAACTTTCCTCGACATCCAGATAATTACACACCAACCCACCCTCTGGGCATGGGTTGCCCTCGCTATCAGCCTTCTGTTGCTCATATGCAGCGGATTGGCATCAGCCAGCGAGATAGCATTCTTCAGTCTCACCCCGCAGGACCTTGCCCAACTCGACGAGGAACACAGTGCCAGCGACCGCTCCATCAGCCGCCTTCGCCGCCACCCCGACCGCCTGCTTGCCACCATACTCATACTCAACAACCTCGTCAACGTATCCATCATCATACTGCTCAACTACTTCTTTATGAAGTGGTTGGACTTCGGCAGCGAGTGGATTGAATTCCTTGTACTTACAGTACTGCTCACATTCCTGCTGTTGCTCTTTGGCGAGGTCATGCCCAAGATATACAGCACACAGCACACACTTTCCTTCTGCCGTTTCATGTCCCAGGTGCTACTGCTCCTGCGCAAGATACTATGGCCCCTGTCCACACTCCTTATGATGAGCAAGGCCTTCACCGACCGCGTCGTGCAGCACGATACCGAATCCTTTACCGTCGATGACCTCGAGAAGGCAATGGAACTTACCGACCAGAAGGACATAGCACAGGAAAGCCAGATGCTGCAGGGCATAATACGCTTCGGTGGCGAGATGGCACGCGAGGTCATGACTCCACGTGTGGACATGGTTGACCTCGACATACGTGCAACCTTCCCCCAGGTCATACAGTGCATCATCGAGAATAATTACAGCCGCATACCTGTGTACAGCGGCAACGAAGACAATATCAAGGGAGTCCTGTACATCAAGGACCTGCTCCCGCATCTGCAGAAACCTGCCAATTTCCGCTGGCAGACGCTTGTCCGCGCACCATACTTCGTCCCCGAGACCAAGATGATAGACGACCTGCTGCGTGACTTCCAGCAGAACAAGGTACACATTGCCATTGTCGTGGACGAATTCGGTGGCACCAGCGGCATAGTCACCATGGAGGACATCATCGAGGAAATCGTAGGCGAGATAGACGACGAGTACGACGATACCGAGAAGACCTACCAGCGCCTGAACCAAAACACCTACATCTTCCAGGCCAAGACCCTTCTCACCGATTTCTACCGCATCATGCACCTTGACGACGAATATTTCCGGGAAGTCGAGGGCGATGCCGACACACTTGCCGGTCTCCTGCTCGAGATCAAGGGCGAGTTCCCCACGCTGCACGAGAAGATTACCTATCAGGACTTCACCTTCGAGGTCATGGAAATGGACGACCGCCGCATTGTCGCCATCAAGGTCATCTACCGCCCCTCCAAGACAACCGCGTGATTTGACAACTAACTCACTAACTCACTAACTCATTTTTGGGGGCAGGGGGTGTTTCTGTCTCGTGATAGAATAGTCACGCGTACATTATATAAAATAAGAAAAATATTTTTTTATATATATAATATTCTCTCTCAGCACACATCCCACCCAGTAAAGTGAGTGAGTTAGTGAGTGAGTTAGTAAGTTGGTAAAACTTTACGCTCCCACGGGGAAAATTTTACTGACCCACGGGGGAACAATAATGTTAACCTCCATTTGTATTAATTTCAATTAATATTCATTTTCAAAAAATATTAAATTTCTTTTGCAGTTTCCTCAAAATTTTATAAATTTGCGAGTGGTATGGAGTTATTTTCAGCCAATATATCAGAAAGAGATAAACTTAACATAATTAACTAATCTAAAACCAAAAACAAAATGAAACAAAAACTACTTTCTATCAAGGCACTCGTCTTAGTGCTAATGATGACAGTCGGATTTGGACACGCATTTGCTCAGGATGTGGAGACATTGGTGTCTAAATCAGGGACCTCGGACTATGAAATTCCTGAAGGTTGGGAATCAACAGGAACTGTTGCAGGAGGGCAATACCTTAAATTTGACGGAGGCACAATTACTTCTCCTGTGTTTGAGCCTCACACAGGGTTGTCATTTTCTTATAGTGTGGCAACTTTTGGTAGCGGAACTAATCATCCATTAACTGTGCGTATTCTTAATGCATCAACGGATGAGGTTATTATAGAGAAGACTACAACTACTCCAACATCGTCTACTTATATTAGTACGGATTCACCTTTGTCAATTGGTGATGTAGATGTGGCATTCAGAATACAACTGTATGGTCCTACGGGAAAGGGTGTTCGCTTACGTAATTATTCCATTACCGGAACGCCTGGTGGTGGCTCTTCTACTGCCGTTGCAACTACAACAACAATTTATGCAACAGGTATTACCAATACCGATGTTTATGCTGGTACAGACGCAGGTACATTGTCTGCTACAGTCGTTGATGAAAACGACAACACCGTTGAAGGTGCTACCATTACATGGAGCGGCAATAACGATGCAGTTGCAACTATTGATGCTTCTACTGGTACAGTTACCCTTGTCGGTGCAGGTAAGGTTACATTTAAGGCTACCTATGCAGGTGTTCAGGATGAGTATGCACCTTCTTCTAGCACTTATGAGATGACAGTAACTGACAGCACTCCGTATATAGGAGGTGATGTGACATTTGATGCTACTAATGATTCAGGTACAAGTCCCTTAACAAAGAATGGTGTTACCTTTACATGTTCGAATGGCATTTTGAACAATAGTTCAGAATATAGACTCTATAAGAATTCTACCACTACATTTTCTCTTTCCGACGATATTATTTCTCAAGGTTTTGTGATTAAAAGTGTTGTCTTTACAGGAACTAGTAGTAACCCTGCTTCTGGATTTGCTACCCAAGAAGGATGGGAAACAGATGGTTATAATGGAACTTGGGAGGGTGCTGCTACCTCTGTTTCTTTCACAGCTTCCGGTGCACAGGTACGTGCCACTGAGATTGTAGTGACAGTAGGTATTCCTACAGTTCTTGTTTCGCTCGCAGTTTCTGGAACTCCTACCAAGACAGAATACGAGGCTGGAGATGCATTGAATCCTGCTGGTTTGGTAGTAACTGCTACATACGATGACCAATCTCAGGCTGAAATTACCAAGGGTATTACATGGACACTGAATCCGGCAACCCTGAGTGCTGGTGACACATCTTGTGGTGTAACAGCAACTGTTGGTGAGATTTCCAGTGAGGAGTATGTAGTTAACGGTCTGACTGTAACTGCTCAAAAGGTTCTGACAAGTATTACAGTTACAGGTACTCCTGCAGAGTTCTGGAGAAACGATACTTTCAACCACGATGGTATGACTGTAACTGCCAACTACGACGACGAGTCTTCTGTTGACGTTACTGACGAGGCTGAGTTCTCTGCACCTGATATGACAACTGCTGGTGAAAAGACAGTCACTGTATCATACAAGGGTCAGGAAGATACGTATGATATCGAGGTAAAGACCATTGCAAATACAGCAGAGACAGCATATACAACTGCACAGGCTATTGCTTTGATCGACGCTGGTAAGGACCTTACAAGCGAAGTTTATGTACAGGGTATTGTTAGTGAGGTAAGCAGCTATAGTTCTAAATATTATTCTATCACATACTGGCTGGATGGTAATTCATTCGAAGTATACAGTGGTAAGGGTATAGGTGGTGCTGATTTTGAGTCAGCAGATGACATTCAGGTTGGTGCCAAGGTTGTTGTCAAGGGTATTATCAAGCTCTATACTTCAACATCAACTTACGAGTTCGATAAGAACAACGAATTGGTTTCTTATGTTGCTCCTGCCAATATGCGAATCACATCTGCAGGTTGGGGTACATTCTGCGCTCCATTCACAGTTGCAATTCCCGATGGTGTTAAGGCTTACTGGGGTGAGAATATGATTAGCTATATCAAGCTGCACGAGGTTGTGGGCTATATCCCTGCAAACACTGGTGTAGTTGTTACCAAGGCTGTTGAGGGTGATCCGTTCGAGGTTTACCTGTCGCCAAATGAGATTGAGGTTGATACATATCCTTCAGACTTCGCTTGCAATACTGCAGAGGAGAAGATGGATGTTGCTCAGGGCGACTACCTGCTGCAGAAGCAGAACAACGTTGTAGGCTGGTACAAGGTTAATGGAGACGGCTTCACGCTGGCTAAGTATCGTTGCTACCTGCCTGGTAATGCTAACGAGGGTCGTGAGTTTGTCGGTTTCGAGCCGGTTGACGATCCAACAGGTATCAGCAGCATTGTTTCCGAGATTAAGACCAAGGCTGACGGCAAGTATATGGTAAAGGGCCAGATTATTGTCGTTAAGTCCGGCAAGGCTTACAATCTGAACGGAAGTGAAATTAGATAGTTAAACGGTTGTTAAAGGCGCCTTAAGGCGCGTTCCATAATTGTTCCATAGTTGTTTCTACAAACTCCGGATGTATGATAGAAAGATTTGAGGATTTAAACATTTTCAAAGATGCTAGAGAACTCTGTAGAGTTGTGTATGAAATAACTAGGAACAATGAATTTGAACGTGACTTACGTTTCGCTCAGCAAATTAGAGCCGCAGCAGGTTCCATTATGGACAATATAGCAGAAGGCTTTGAGAGATCTGGTAATAAAGAATTTAAACAATTCCTGTTTATCGCGAAAGGATCGTGTGGTGAGGTTCGTAGTCAGATTAT
This sequence comes from Bacteroidaceae bacterium, assembly GCA_017617635.1. Classification (GTDB taxonomy): domain Bacteria; phylum Bacteroidota; class Bacteroidia; order Bacteroidales; family Bacteroidaceae; genus Physcousia. The sequence goes on from JAFZVW010000026.1 coordinate 5,932, forward strand.
TAGGGCTTTAGATTGTCATTATATTGACCAAAATCAACTAAACTCTATATATAATCAATGCGTTCATTTATCAGTTGGAATTTCCAACATGATAACCTCGTTGAACAAAAGCGAGTACAAAGGAACAAAATATAACAAAAATAACTACGGAACGGGCGAAGCCCATGAAACAACAATTTAACAACCATGGAACGGGCGAAGCCCATGGAACAACAATTTAACAACCATGGAACGGGCAAAGCCCATGGAACAACAATTTAACAACCATGGAACGGGCGAAGCCCATGGAACAACAATTAAACAATCATAATTATGAAGAAGATATTTGTAAATCCATCAATCCAGGTAATGGGCGTTGAGATGGAAAGCCAGATTCTGGCAGGCAGCGGCGGTAACATTACAACTGCACCCGCTCAGGGCGGTGGCACTACTCCCGCAGCTGACAAGCAGGACCCGACAACAGGTACCGACGGTCTGGCCCGTCCAATGGGCACAGACATCAGCGCATACGAGCTGAAGTAAGTCTGCTTTGGTAATTAGTCCAGAGAAATTCTTTTACACATAAGATCGATATCCTCTGTCGGGAAACCAAGTTGTTTCAGGTAGGGGATATCGTTTGTTAAAGGCAGTAGGAACTGCTCTGTGGTCAGAGACTTTCCTGCTGCTTTTTGTGTCAGGGCCTTTGTGTACAATATGCCGGCGCGTTCGGGGTTGCCGCTAAGCCAGGCCGAATGTCCTGCGTTGAGCAGATCTTCCCACTTGGGACCTCCCTCCCAGTTGAGCAGGCGGCGGTAATAGCGTTCGCTGCGCTTTACATTCCTGGTCATGAGCGAACACCATGCAATGGCACGGGTTGTATCGTGCGTGCTTTCAACCACGTCTGCATGAAACAGATGGGGCAGGGCCTGTTCGTATTCTCCCATATAGGTAAGCACAATGCCCAGCTGCTGTGCAATGCTAATGTCCTGGGGATCCATCTTCTCGAGCTTCTGCAGCAGTGTGAGTTGTTCCTTGGTTTCGCCCAGGTGCCGGTCGCAGTCGACCAGCAGGCGCATCCATTCCTGCCGTTCTCCGTTGTGTGTAAGCAGTGTGCGCAGATACATGGCGGGGTGCGTGTACATCCCGTAGCGTGCAAACCACTGTGCGGCATTCCACAGGAAGTCATCCGTAAGTATGGGCATCAGCATTGCTGTGTCCGACAGATATGGACCGAAGTTGAAGGGGTTTTCCAGCATGTTGTGCCAGGGTGAGTAGTTGAAGAGCCTGTACATCGTCTGGAATACGTTGCGGTACGAGAACCTGTCGCTTATGTCTTCGATCTCGCCTGCTTCCATCATCTCGGCAATCTTTGCCAGTTTCTCGTGTTCGTCCTTGCCGTTCATGCCTTGTAGGCTGAGCATCGTCTCCATTTTGTCTGAGAAGGCGTATTTGTCCAGTTCGCACAGGTTGGTGTTCCTTAGCGACAGGCTCATGATCTTGCGGTCGGTATCGCTCAGCTCCAGATCGGGGTGGTTGGCATCGAAGTCCATAAGCCAGTTCTTCAATGTCGAGAAGAACGGGGTATTGCACACCTGGCTGAAACTGTTGGCATTCACGTCAACTCCTTCCTTGACAAGCTGCATGATTTCCCGCATGTATCTGTCCATCTTCTGCTTGTATTCGGACGAGTCGGTGTCTTTTTTCCTGATGCCTTCGATTATGGCGCGTTGCAGTTTACGCTTGCTCTTGTTCAGTATACTGTCGCCCAGTATGCCCATGGCAAAATTTGTCTGCACCTCCATCAGTTCCTTGCTGATAAGCTTGTCGCTGCGCCATGACTGCAGTTGTTGCAGAACGTCATCGGGCAGCAGCCGTTCGTACCGCATGACAATCATCACAACGGCACTGAGGGCAGTAGCCCTTGTGGCACGGTTTGGGTCGTGTACCATCTGTATAAGACGGTTCAGGTAGTCGTTGGGAAAGGGTCGGCGGTCTTCGCCTTCGTCTGCTTTCCACAACCATATCTTTAGCAGGAGGAGCCATGCAGCATAGCGCGACGGACGTGTGTCTGTCACAATCCACTCGTGAAGCAGTCGGTTGACTTCGTATTCAAGTTGCTCGTGTGTCATTTGCGCTTCCTCCCTGACAGGATTTCCAGGAATAGTCTGATCTGGTCCTTGCGGATGCTGTCCGCTTCCAGACCCGGGGCTGCGTACCAGCCCATGCCGGTCAGTTGCTTTGTTGCCAATACGCGGTGACCGGCCTTTATCAGCGTATCTGCATAGTGTGACGGTATTACGCCTGCATCCAGCAGCCCGTCATGCACCATGGATGCACGTAGCGATATGCTGTTTATCTGGGCGTGGTAGACGTCTGTCGTCTTCAGTCGTGACGAGTCCACGACCTGGTCCAGCCATACGTCCAGGCAGCACCATCGCGGGCAGCCTACCATGTGTTCCTTGAGCGATACTGTTTTGCGTATACGCTTTGTACGGTTGGCGATGATATGGTATTTGACTGGCTGCTGACAGAGCTGTCTTGGCCGCACAGCCGCAGGCATGTGCTCCAGTCGTTGGGCATCGGCGAGATAGATATGGGCACGGTTGTTGGTTATTGCCGTATCGATATCCATCATCGAATTGTATTCCATCAGCATGATGCTCAGTCCCATGCTGTCTGCCTCGCCGCTCTGCACAATACTGCGGAGCGAGTCGCACTCGGCAATGGGCAACAGGGCAACTCTAAGGGCCAGTGAGTCCGGGCCTTGTGAAATGGAATGACTGACCTCCTGCTTGTGACAGGAGGCCAGTATCATAATAGTTGTTATAAAAAGAGCTATTGTCCTTGTCATTTATCCCTTGATTGCTGCAACACCTGGCAGAACCTTGCCTTCGATAGCCTCGAGCAGGGCACCGCCGCCTGTTGAAATGTACGAAACCTTGTCGGTCAGACCGAACTTGGTGCAGCATGCAACGCTGTCACCGCCGCCAATCAGGGAGAATGCACCCTCGGCAGTAGCCTTGGCAATAGCATCGCCTACAGCGCGTGAGCCTGCGCAGAAGTCATCGCACTCGAAGCAGCCTGCAGGACCGTTCCACAGGATGGTCTTTGCACCGTCCAGGGCAGCAGCGAACTTGGCAGCTGACTTTGGACCTACGTCCAGACCTTCGAAGCCTGCAGGAATCTCCTTGGACGGGAATATCTCGACCTTGGCACCTTCCTTGACCTTGAATGTGCTGAAGTCATAGCCAGTGCAGCAGACAGAGTCTTCTGCCAGTACCAGCTCTACGTTGTTCTCCTTGGCCAGCTTCTCGACGTTGAGTGCAACGTCCAGCTTGTCCAGCTCGACGATAGAGTCACCGATCTCGCCGCCATGTGCCTTGACGAATGTATATGTCATACCGCCGCACAGAATCAGCTTGTCCACCTTGCCCAGCAGGTTCTCGATGATGCCGATCTTTGTAGAAACCTTGGAGCCGCCCATTACGGCAACAAACGGACGCTTGATGTTGTTCAGTACGTTGTCGACAGCCTGTACTTCCTTCTCCATCAGGAAGCCCAGCATCTTGTTGTCGGCATCGAAGTAGTCGGCAATAACGGCTGTAGAAGCGTGCTTGCGGTGAGCTGTACCGAATGCATCCATTACGTAGCAGTCGGCGTATGAAGCCAAAGTCTTGGCAAACTCCTTCTGTGAAGCCTTCATGGCCTTCTTTGCCTCTTCGTACTCGGGAGTACCCTTCTCGACACCTACAGGCTTGCCTTCCTCCTCGGGATAGTAGCGCAGGTTCTCGAGCATCAGCACCTCGCCCGGCTTCAGTGCAGCAGCAGCGTCAGCGGCCTTTGCACAGTCGGGAGCGAACTTGACCTCGGCAACACCCAGGGCAGCAGCAACTGCATCCTTGATCTGACCCAGTGACAGTTCGGGCTTGACCTTGCCCTTTGGCTTGCCCATGTGTGACATGATAATCAGGGCACCGCCACCGTCGAGAATGTGCTTCAGTGTAGGCAGGGCACCGCGGATACGTGTATCGTCGGTGATAACGCCCTCCTTCATGGGTACGTTGAAGTCAACACGAACGATAGCTTTCTTTCCTGAGAAATTGTAATCTTTGATAGTCATTGTTTTGTGGTTTTTGATATTTGATATTACAATATTTGCGTCGCCAAAGTTACATATTATATTTTATTTGTGCAAGCGCGTGCTGAGGAAATCTTTGCAAATGGCTTTTAAGCCGCACTTTTCGCAATGTGGAGTTCGCGATTGGCATACGTAACGGCCGTGCAGAATAAGCCAGTGATGTGCCGTGGGTATTATTCCGTCGGGCAGATGTCGTGTCAGTTCCCGCTCTACCGACAGGGGTGTCGTGCATTTGGCACTGACCAGTCCTATGCGGTGGCTTACCCTGAACACATGCGTGTCCACTGCCATTCTGGCTTTCTGGAAGATGACTGCCTGGATGACGTTTGCTGTCTTGCGTCCGACACCGGGCAGGCGCTCCAGCTGTTCGCCTGTAGAAGGTACCTCGCATCCGAAATCACTCATCAGCATACGCGCCATGCCTACCAGATGCCGTGCCTTGCTGTTGGGGTAGGATACAGAGCGTATGTAGTCGTATATCACTTCCTCGCTGGCCGTTGCCATTGCCTCGGGGGTGGGGTAGTCACGGAACAGGCGCGGAGTAACCTGATTGATGCGCTTGTCGGTACACTGGGCACTGAGTATTACGGCCACCAGCAGTTCGAACGGGTTGCTGTAATGCAACTCGGTCTCTGCCACGGGCATTTCCCGTTGAAAGTATTCAATCAGGAAATTGTATCTGTCCTGGATTTTCATATTAGCTTTTCTGCAAAGTTACTTATTTAAATTCAATAATGTGGTTTTATTCGCAAAAAATCCCTACCTTTGCAGACAGATATCTATTTAATGAAGTAATGCAGAAAATCATCATTCTTGATTTTGGGTCGCAGACCACACAGCTCATAGGCCGCCGTGTGCGCGAGTTGGATACCTTTTGCGAAATCCTGCCTTATAACAAGTTTCCGCACAATGATCCGGATGTGATCGGTGTCATCCTGAGCGGTTCGCCGCTGAGCGTATATGCCGACGATGCATTCCATGTTGACCTGAGCAACATACGCGGGCGCTATCCCATTCTGGGCATCTGCTATGGAGCGCAGTACATGAGTCATATTTACGGAGGTAAGGTGGAGAGTGCCGGAACACGTGAATACGGTCGCCAGAACCTGCAGTATGTCGATACCGGCTGTCCGCTGTTCGAGGGTTTCGAGCCTGACAGCCAGGTGTGGATGTCGCATGGGGACAGCATAACGCGTATTCCCGAGGGGGCGCATGTGGTGGCGAGTACCGAGACAGTTAAGAACGCAGCATACTATATCCCGACGCAGGACGGTTGTCCTATATTCGGAACGCAGTTCCACCCTGAGGTGTTCCACTCGCTGCAGGGAATGCTGTTGCTTAGGAATTTCGTGGTCAATGTCTGCGGCAGCCGTCAGGAGTGGAGCTCCGAGGCGTTTGTCGAGAGTACTGTCCGCGAGCTTAGGGAGACGATAGGTAACGACCGTGTCATCCTCGGTCTCAGCGGCGGTGTTGACTCGTCGGTCGTTGCCGTATTGCTGAACAAGGCCATTGGCAGGCAGCTGACATGTATCTTCGTGGACCACGGCATGCTCCGCAAGAACGAGTTCCAGGATGTGATGAAGGACTACGAGTGCCTGGGACTGAACGTAATAGGTGTGGATGCCAGCGAGAAGTTCCTCAGTGACCTGGCCGGTGTCAAGGAACCTGAGAAGAAGCGTAAGATAATAGGCCGTGACTTTATCGAGGTCTTCGATGCCGAGGCCAGGAAAGTTATCAGTGATTCAGGAAATTTCTCCCACTCGGGGGAGACAGAGGGGGGCTTGGGTGCTGTCCGCTGGCTTGCACAGGGTACCATCTATCCTGACCGTATCGAGAGCCTGAATATAACCGGTAAGGTAATCAAGAGCCACCATAACGTGGGCGGACTGCCCGAGGAGATGAACCTCAAACTGTGCGAACCGCTGAAGTGGCTGTTCAAGGACGAGGTGCGCCGTGTGGGACGCTCGATGGGAATGCCCGAGCACCTTATAACGCGCCATCCTTTCCCGGGTCCCGGACTGGCAGTGCGAATACTGGGTGACATTACCAGGGAGAAGATCCGTATCCTGCAGGATGCGGACGACATCTTCATCCGTGGCCTGCGCGAATACAGGACGGCAGACGGTCAGACGCTGTACGACCAGATATGGCAGGCAGGCGCTATACTTCTGAGCGAGGTACGCAGCGTGGGTGTGATGGGTGACGAGCGCACGTATGAGAATCCTGTTGCCCTGCGTGCCGTAACGTCGTCAGACGCAATGACTGCAGACTGGGCACACCTGCCATACGACTTCATGGCCAAGGTCAGCAATGACATAATAAATAAGGTCAAGGGTGTGAACCGTGTCTGCTACGACATCAGTTCCAAACCGCCAGCAACAATCGAATGGGAATAAAAACAATGGGAACAGTGCTAACCGCTGTTCCCATTGTTTTTGTCAGAAAATTATTTTTTTCCCATTAACAATGTTAATCCCCTTGCGCGGTGCAGTCAGTTTCTGTCCGGCGAGGTTGTAGATGGACGGGGCGGTCTTGTTTGCCGTTGTCTCGATTTCGTTGACACCCGTTGGAGACTCCGTGGCGTTGATATAGTACAGGTTGCTGTATCCGCTTGCCCATGCGACAGCGTTGCTGTACGAGTCAAAGGACCCTGAGGACAGAATGACGAGCGAGCCGTCTGTAGTACCGTTGCTGCGCTTTGATACGATGTAGTATGTATCAGCCTTGGTGCCGGCACCTGAGTTGATGCTCCAGTCACAGTATGTTGCATTGTAGGTTCCCAGCGTACCTGTATTGTTGTTGTAACCGTAGTTTGACCCGGCACGCCATATCATGTACAGGTTGCTTGCCTGGTTAAAAAAACTGTATTTGCCGCTTTCCTCCTTGGTGCAGAGAAACTGTGCCTTCGTGTCCAGCATTGTAGGGGTGTTGCTGCTGGTGCTCAGTATGCCGCTGTCATTTATATATAATGTGTACTTCGTCCCGCTTTGCTGTACGTTCTGGAAAGTCAGGATCTTGCCGTCCCAAGGGTCATCTCCTGCAAGCAGCTTGTATATTGCGTCAATCTGTGCCGTTGTTGGATTGTCGCCCAGATTGTTGATAAGTGCAGTTGCCTTCTGGCGTGTCTCTGATGTGATGGCGCTTGCCTCGACCAGTTCGCTGAAGTATGACTGCAGGTACTGTCCGCGGTTGATGCTGCGGTTTACGCTATAGCGGCCGGCGGTTATCAGTTCCAGCTCTATAGGCAGGTAGATGTTCTCGTAACCGTCAAAGTTATGAGTACCGCTTCCGGTCGGGAAACTGGTGCATACGGGGTTTTGCTTTGTGCCCCACTTTGTCAGTGTTTCCTCGTATATGAAGCCGATCTTGTCATCTGCCTGCAGGTCCAGGGACGAATATGCGCTTGCCGTGCTGCTGACCTGGTAGAAGCCGTTCCAGTCGCTGGCAAAGGTGGTGACGTTCTGAATGTCGCTCAGGTTCTCGAGTTCCTTGTAGAAGATTCCCACGTTTACACGGCTGCTGCCCGTAGGTACTGACTGCAGTGCCAGATACATCTGCTTGTTGTCTGCATTGCGCTTGACCGGAACTATCAGCATCTCGCCGTTGGTCGCGCTGCTGCTCGGGCTTGCGCTCAGACCGCTCATCGTACACTTGGTCTGTGTGTCCCACGAACCTGCGCCTGTAGCGGTGTTGGTGAATGTGTAAATATTGAACAGCCTGCCGCTGCTGGTACGGCTGGTTACGATTACACGTCCGTCGGGGAACTCCTCGCACTTGGGTTCGTCACCGTTTGGCACCGGCAGTGCGCCAGGACCTCCCAGGGCTTTCCATGTGCGTCCGAAGTCATCGCTGTATATAACTCGGTTGCCGTTGGGGCGTGCAGCCAGTGCAGCGTACAGGCGGTAGTATTGACCGACTTTGGTTACACGGCTCTGGAAAATTTTGCCGCCTCCGATGAATGCTGCCGCAAGCGGGTTGGTGCTGTCAAACAGTCCGTATATCATCTCGGTCTGCTCGACAGGTGTCTGCCATGTCTCTCCTCCGTCAAGGCTGCGGATTGCTGCGATGATATTGGGGTTGCTGCGGGTTGTGTTTGAATTTCCGTATACGGTGCATCCGGCAACGGCCATTACCAGTACTTCGTCGCTTTCGTGGTCTGCAACAGTGGCAGGGTCGCCGTATGCAGCCTCCATGGGGGTCTTGACGTTGTTTATCAGCGAGGCATCGCCTACTGCAACGTCAATTTCATTGGTACTCCACGTTACGCCGTTGTCATTGCTTATCTTCACTACGCAGTCTACCTGACCATAACCGGGGTCGGTGCCGCATACCAGTCGTGCTGCGCTGGCAATCAGACGGCCGTCTTTTCCGCATGTTATGCCCGGGATACGGTAGGGCGGAATGTCCATGCCGCCGGCAAGTGTGCTGAACAGCGTAGTGCGTACAGGATCCTTGCCGTCCATTACGAATTCCAGTTGCAGTTCGGTCCAGTTGCTGGTATTGAATGAGAATGTGCCGTTGTCAACGTATACCCAGTAACCGTTGTTCTTGAGCTTGACCTTGCCGTTGCCTGCATCGACGATGGCGTACTTGTAGCTTGTCGTCTGGTCTACGAACATTTGCATGTTCTTGTCGGGACCGATGTTGTTGGTGCGTCCCATCAGCTTGATGGTGCAGGCATCGTATGTTCCTTCGATCTGGAACAGGTCGTATGTGGTCTGCGAACTGATTTCCGTAGACCAATTGGTCTGGTTCGCTGCGGACTTGGCATAATGGGTGTCATCGACCTTGATTTTCCAGTAGCCGGATATGGTTTCCTCGGGCTCTACTTCCTTGCCGTTGAGGAAGTCCTCGATGCGCTGTACCTTCTTTGCGCATTCGCTGCCTGCCACGGCATAGTCCTTGCATTCGTTCAGCAGCTGGTTCAGTTCTGCCAGTTTCTGTGCATTGTTCTTGTATTCCTCTTTCAGGATTTGTATCTTCTCAAACTGATGAATGCCCTCTACCAGGCGCTCGAAGCGTACGCTGCTGCGGTTGCCGGGATAGTAGCAGTATGTGTCGCCTGCACCGAACTTGCGGAAGCGGGTGTCTGTAAGCGGATGCTCGTCCCAGTTGATCCATGACCAGTGCAGATAGCCGTCCAGGTCATTGGCTGCAACGTGGATTGGCAGGAATGCTGCCTCGGCAGGCATGGAATTGGAGTAGATGTTTGGCTCGCTCTCTGCACAACTGGTATAAACGGTTGTTATAAGATTGTTGTCCTTGCGGTACTGTCGCTGGGCCTGGGTGAATTTTCCACTCTGTGTCAGGGCTACGCAGAAGTCGTAGAGTTTATCGTTAAGCGATGAGTGATAGTTGCCTGCGAGGGCCATCTTGAATCCGTTGGCCTTGATAATCTCGTATGCAGACAGCATCTGTGATTCCGAACGTTCGTCCATGGCAATGCAGGTCTTGTTGAACCAGCCTTTCTCCTCGAGATGGGCGCGGAATGCCTGCAGATATGCGTTCCACAGGTTGTTGTAGTCCGTCGAGCCTACTGTCAGTGCCCAGTCGACATTGTTTCCAGTAGCTTCATCGAAATAGCGGAAGCTCATATCCCATGTCACCATCGAATAGCAGTTGATCTGTTCGGTAATACCGTATTCAGCGCACAACTCTACATATTTGTCAAAATTGGTGTAGTCGAATGCCCATGTGCCGTCGGTCTTTTTGGTGGTCTCGATCATTGCCGAGAACTTGTCGTGCGACTGCTCGCCCCATGGCTCGTAGAACAGGATTGTGCTTACGACCTTCTGGCCTGCCTGTGCCAATGCATTGATATATGGGCGCAGTGCTTCGATGTGTTCAGGACTCCAGCGCTCGCATTCGTAGTATCTGCTTATCGAGTATGGCTGCTGCCAGAGATCCAGGTGGAACTTCTGGTCTGCGACTGCCGGCAGCTGGTGGCTGTCTACGTTTATGGTCAGGTCCAGTGTCTTGACTACCTGGTTCTGCTCATTCAATACCTGTATCTGTGCAGTGTATGCTCCTGCCTGTGCGTCACGAGGAACCTGTACTGAACACCATACGGGGCGTGTCTCCCGGGCATTTATTGCCTTTGGCTTGTCCTGCTCGATGACGTCTGGAACCAGCCACGGAGTCAGGTTGAAGTTATGGTTTCCGCAACCGCGTCCGTCGTCTGTGATGACGTAGTTTAGGAATCGGACTGATATCCACTCAGCAGCATCACCGCTGGCAGCAAGGTGCAGTGTGCCTTGGTCGGTCTTGCTGAACAGAACTGCCTCGAGGTTGGCACGTTCGCCTTTCCAAGCCGTTATCTCGGTTGCGGTCGATTCGGTCAGCTGCGGAACCCTGTGTTTCATATACAGTTCGTTGCGGCTTGCCCATGTACAGTGCAGTCCTGAGGTGATGGCTTCCCATTCGGATTCCGGCACGGTAACCTCTACAGTCGGTTCGTCGTATTCGTCAATGGGATACTTGCTGACTTCACCTTCCACTATACCGTCGATTTCCAGTGTGACGTCGATTATGCAGCCGCCGTCGGAAATGAAGTTTCCGTAGTTGCCTGATGGTTCAATGCAGTTCCATGCAACCATGTAGCGCATACGTGTCTGCATTCCCTGCTGTGCGTCCTTGGGAACGCGGAAACTGCCTGGCGCAAGTGATATATTGCCGCTTACCGCAGTACCGTCGCTGTTCCATCCGCTCTGACCGTCACCGGTCTTGCTGTACAGGGACCAGCACATAAGCTCGTTGCCGCTGCCGCAGGTATACGGGCCGGTTCCCTCAAGGCTGACCTCGAATGCCTTGTTTACATTCCAGTCCACAAATACATAGCTGTGCATCCAACTGCCGTTGATTGTAACATTGGGCGTAACAATGTCACCGGCCTTTACCTTGAACACGGTGGATGTCTTGTCGAAATATGCTACACACTTGGGCGCTGAGGCTATGTTCTCGATCTTGTACTCGTCAGACTGTGTTCCCTTGATGCTGATTGTCTTGGGATAGTGCGTGCCGTGTGTTACATTCACGTCAGCACCGTACTTTACGGGATAGTCTTGGGCAAATGCTGTCAGTGATACGGCAAGCATTGCGAACATTGAAAAGATAAACTTTTTCATAGTTATATCAGATTTGGTTTTATTTCATTCATAGACAACTGCGCAGTGTCCCGGAAACATCGCAGACCGGAATCACCTGGTACTGACCGTCATGCTTGAGCCAGACTATCCTGCGGTCAATGACAGGTATTCCGATGTCCTCAAGCATAAGGGCATACAGGCTGAGCTGGATGGTATAAAGCGAGAGGTCTTCCTCAATCATGTTGTCGAAGGGAGGGAGCAATGTCTTGCAGAAGCGCTGGTTGTATTCGCTGTACAGGTTGTTGTTGGTCTTGTAGTCAAGTATCACGAAGCCTGCCTTGGACTCGTCCCCTTCGCCGTCGTAGTAGTATAGCATGTCGAAAGTTCCGCATATCTGTTCCTGAAGGTTGCGCTCCTTCTGTGGATTCTTGCCACTATATACCTTAGTCTCGTTCAGCACCAGGTGCATTGATGCGGGCATGTCCTGCATGAACTGCACGATGGCTTCCTCCTTGGGATGAATAGGAGCCAGATAGTTGTATGCGGACATATACTGCGGCTTGATGCTGTCACGGATAAGTTCGGGATGCCCGGCTTTCAGATATCCCAGGCTTTCTCCGAACTCGTGTGTCTTTGTTCCCAGTGTTGTTGCACGGAACGAATTCTGTTTCCACTGCTGGATCCAGTAGTCTGCAGTCTGTCCATGGCGCATGGCATATCGCTCTGCCTGCTTCTGTTCGTCAAATGGTTCACGGATGAAGCGGTGTCCTATGCCTGATACTGAATTCAGGCTTTGTCCGTGCAGAAGGTATATGTGGCCGTCTTCGTAGAATTCAAGGTCTTCGAATTCATGCAGTATGTGACGGCGTGCCTCTTCAACTTTTCCCGGTTCACCCTGAATGGTGAACATTCCCTTTGGTTCTTTCATTATTATTTCAATACAATTCCAGATATTCGTATGTATTACCGACTATTGCCAGATATCGCTCAAAGTCCTCTCTGCTGATTACTACTGTGCCGCGGCAGTCGTTGGGGTGAAAACTCAGCGTCCTGGCATCCTTGAGCACGGTATCCAGGAACAGGTGCACGTGATGCTCTGTGTCGTTAATCAGGCCGAAAGGCGAAACACTTCCGGGCTCCAGATCCAGATACTTGAGCATGCGTTCGGGCGAGGCAAACGACAGCTTTCCGCACGAGGGCAGTCCCCGGGCCTGTAGCGATGCCTTTAGCCTTGCCTCCAGGTCATGTATGTCCAGGTCATGGTCGCAGTGGAAACATATCAGGTAGTGCCTGTTGCCCTTATGGTTGCGCATGAAGATGTTCTTGCAATGTACACTGCCGTCATCCTTCCACCAGCGCTTAGCCTCCTCGATTGTCTTGCCTTCGGGATGGTTGTAGCAGGTGAAGGGAATGTTGTGCTCCCTCAGGAAACTTAGGACTTTTTCTTCGCGTGTCATATCTTGGAGAATGTCAGGCTGCCCAGTGCATTGCCTGCAATCATAATCAGAAGGTTTGTGCAGAATCCGCACGGCAATTCTACAATTCGCTCGCCTATATGGGCAAAGCCGTCCCTGCCAATCCACATCCAGAAATAACCGAAGTTGGCAATACAGTGCTCAAATCCGCAAAGGATAAAGAACATGATTGGCATGATAACCAGCAGGGGATTCTGTGTCTTACGCCATCCGTTTACTGCCAGGTACATCATTACACCGCAACCCCATGACAGAGCAGCAGCGCTCAGCCAGCTTTGGCTAACCTTGGTCTGTACCATAGCATCGACTGTCGACAGGTCCAGGCGTGTGGCGTTGGCCAGCAGGCATGTCACTGCTATGCCGGCGAAGTTGGTCAGGACCATGGGCAGCATGCCACCGACGGGCTTGTGGAGATCCCTGATTCCCCCGATATAGCCGATGCGGCCGGTATACAGGGGATAGCCCTTAACAAGGATGCTGATAAGTCCCAGCGAGAACAGAAACGATCCTACGACCTTGCTCTCACATACAACATACACGATGTCGCCGCATCCTATCAGTACACCAGCCAGCAGTGACTGGATGTAAAAAGTATTTCTTTCACTCATACTTTATTCGGATTATACGCACACAAAGTTAAGCAAAAAAGTCGTTTTGTCCAATGCCGTGGGGCAAATTCACAAAAAAGATTATTATATTTGTAGCATAAAACAAACAAATAGCATAATGGAAAACAGAATTACACAGCTTTTCGGTATCAAATACCCCATAATAGCGGGTGGTATGGTGTGGTGCAGCGGATGGCGTCTTGCATCTGCCGTGAGCAATGCAGGAGGCCTGGGACTCTTGGGTGCCGGCAGTATGCATCCCGAAACACTGGCATACCATATTGAACAGATGAAGACTGCCACGGACAAGCCATGGGGTGTTAATCTTCCATTGATGTATCCGGGTATTGATGAGGTGATAGACCTTATTATAGAGAAGGGTGTCAAGATAGTCTTTACCTCAGCAGGAAGTCCTAAGAAGTATACTCCACGTTTTCACGAGGCGGGTATCAAGGTCGTTCATGTCGTGTCCAGCTGCAAGTTCGCGGTCAAGTGCGAAGAGGCGGGAGTCGATGCAGTCGTTGCCGAGGGTTTCGAGGCAGGCGGTCATAACGGACGCGAGGAGCTTACCACAATGACACTGATTCCGCAGGTTCGTCAGGCTACGTCGCTGCCTCTTATTGCAGCAGGAGGCATCGGTTCGGGTCAGGCCATGCTTGCAGCAATGGCACTTGGTGCAGAGGGCGTACAGATAGGCACTTTGTTTGCGCTCAGTCAGGAGAGTTCTGCCAGCGATGAGTTCAAACGCTACTGCACCAGGATTCCTGAGGACGGTACAATGCTGATGCTCAAGAAAATATCTCCCACACGCCTGGTCAAGAACCAACTGTTCCAGCGCGTTGCCGAGGCAGAGAACCGTGGTGCAGATGCTGATGAGTTGCGTGAAATCATGGGCGCAAAGGCGTCGAAACGAGGTATCTTTGAGGGGGATGTGGAGAATGGTGAACTGGAAATCGGTCAGATAGCATCTGCTGTTCGTGAAATAAAGCCGGTCGCTGATATCATCGAGAATCTCATTAACCAATACCGGCAGGCAAAGCAGTCTTTGATTGATGCGTAGTTCCGGAACAGTCCGAGTCAATGGTCAGTGCCTCTTTTATGTCGTCCAGGGAAATGGACGGCCTGTAATCCTTTTGCATGGAAACGGAGGCAGCAATTATGACCTGGAGCCTACAGCGGCAGTATTGGAGGCCAATGGATATCTTGTATATTCAATTGATTCGCGTGGTCAGGGAATGAATACCCCTGTAAAGGAATACCATTATACAGACATGGCCGAGGACGTATATCAGTTTATCCGTGCGCAGGGGCTTATACGTCCTGCGGTCTTCGGATGGAGTGACGGTGGTAACGTTGCCCTGCAGATGGAGGTGCTTCATCCGGGAACCTGCGGCATGATTATAACAAGCGGCAGCAATATATTCCCCGAGGGCGTGGGCTTTGGCGTTATCGACAGCTTCAAGGCACATGCGCCCAACATACCTCCTCTGATGCAGATGATGATAGACGAGCCTACGATGACTTTCCAGCAGATGGAGCAGATTAAATGCCCTGCCTTGATTTGTGCCGGTGAGAGTGACCTTATCCTGGAATCACATACACGTCAGATAGCACAGTCCATTCCCAATGGACAGGTGCTTATCATTCGCGATGCAGACCACAGTTCACATATCATGTACAACAGTCGCATGGGGCAAATCGTAGTCGAGTATCTGCACAGAATGAAGTATTAGAATCATTGCTTCGCTATCCCTACGCTATCCCTACGCTATCCCTACGCTATTCCTACGCTATCCGAACACTATTGTCAATGAGTGTCTCTGAAGCGGGTGGTGAGATCGTTGAAGCATTCGATGCGGCGGTCACGGAGGAACGGCCACCAGCGACGGACGTTCTCGGAGCGTTGCATGTCGATGTCTATTACAGCTATGTCTTCCTCGTCAATAGGGGCGCGGTACAGGATCTCGCCTTGTGGTCCTGCAATGAAACTGCTGCCCCAGAACTGTATGCCGTTGGTTTGTCCGCTGGGATCAGGCTCGTGGCCTGTGCGGTTGACGGCAATAACGGGAATGCCGTTGGCTACGGCATGACCGCGCTGTACGGTAATCCATGCTTCGCGCTGGCGTTCCTGTTCCTGGGGAGTATCGCTGCTTTCATAGCCTATGGCAGTGGGGTAGATGAGGAGCTCTGCTCCGGCGAGTGCCATGAGTCGTGCTCCTTCGGGGTACCACTGGTCCCAGCAAACTTGTACGCCTAACAAGCCTACACTGGTCTGTATCGGGTGGAAACCGAGGTCGCCGGGCGTGAAATAGAACTTTTCGTAATATGCGGGGTCGTCGGGGATATGCATCTTACGGTACTTGCCTGCGATGCTGCCGTCTGCCTCGAAGACCACTGCCGTGTTGTGGTAGAGTCCTGGTGCACGGCGTTCGTACAGGCTGGTGACGAGCACAATGCCGAGTTCTGCTGCGAGGGCTCCGTAGAATTGTGTGCTGGGTCCGGGAATCGGTTCTGCAAGATTACAGAAATCTACGTTCTCTGTCTGGCAGAAGTACAGACTGTTGTGCAGTTCCTGAAGTACAACGAGTTGTGCTCCCTGTTGTGCTGCCGTGCGTATGTTCCCGGCGAGTTTCTGCCTGTTGCTTTCTATGTCTGCAGTGCAGGTCTGCTGGATGATTCCTACTTTCATATTCTGGGGTATTGCATTGTACAGCAGTGCAGGCTGCCGTTTTGTGTCAGTAATATACTGCAGTCGATACCGATGACTTCACGGTCGGGAAAGACCGACTGGAGGGTGGTCTGTGCACGTTGGTCTTTCAGTGAATCCTGATAGAAGGGAAGTAGTACGGCACCGTTTATAATCAGGAAATTGGCGTAATATTCCGGTACAGGAACGAGTTTGTAGGGTTTGCCCTGTGGAGTACGGAAAGCCTTGAGCTCCTCAAGCATTTCGGGGAAGCCTTCGCTGTAAACTATGGTGTCGTCCGGGCAGAACCTGGCAAGTGTGTCAATGTGTGCATCGGTGTCGTCCTGCTGCAGACCTCCATGGTGGAGCCAGAGGATGCGGTTGGCACGCAGACGTCGTTTGAGTTCCTGCTCAATATATGGCAGGTCAGAATTCTCTCGCCTGTTGGTGTTCAGATTGCATTGTGCGGTTGTGAGAATTGTTCCCTGACCGTCTGACTCGATACTGCCGCCTTCGAGTTCGAAATCAAGGTTGTCTTCGTACATGTCGTCTGCCAGATACGGATTCATTTCACGTAATTTGCAACTGATTTCATTGTCCAGTGATGCCTCGAACTTGCCGCCCCATGCGTTGAAACGGAAATCAAGCAGCAGTCGGGAATCCCCGGCTCCCTGTCGGGTATAGTCCGGCACAAGAGTGATGAACCCATGGTCGCGTGCCCATGTGTCGTTGGTGGGAATGCGATAGTATGTGATGCGTCGGAGACTGTCGTCGTTCAGGTTGTTGCGCAGCAGCCTTTCGACTTTTTGCGGCTCGGGTGTAACAATCCACAGGTCCTGTCGCATGGAGATGTGTCTTGCTATTTCAATATAGCATTGCGTGACCTCCTGCAGGGTGTCGCGCCAGTCCGTGGCGTTATGCGGCCATGTGAGCTGTATGGCTTGCTGTGGTTCCCATTCAGCGGGCAGACGGTAGTTCATATTCGAAATATTTTGGACAAAGATAATGATTTTTGGCGTGAAATTCAAGAATATAAAATATTTTTCCTATTTTTGCACCCGAAATACATATCGCTATGAGCGTGAAGATTAAGGAAGTAATCGACGCCCTTGAGAGTTTCGCGCCTCTGCCTCTGCAGGAAAGCTATGATAATGCGGGCTTGCAGCTTGGATTGACAGAGACGGAGGTTTCAGGGGCATTATTGTGCCTGGATGTCACCGAGGCTGTGATTCGTGAGGCTGTGGACATGGGATGTAACCTGGTAATAAGCCATCATCCTGTGTTGTTCCATGGATTGAAGCGTATCAGCGACAGTACGGATGTTGAGCGTGTGGTACGTCTGGCCATACAGAATGACGTCTCGATATACAGTGCACATACTAATCTTGACAAAGCTGAGGACGGTGTCAATTACCGCATTGCGGTCAAGCTGGGTCTGATAGATGTCGTTCCGCTTGGTGACTGCGGTGTGATTGGCTATCTGCCTGCTGAGATGGACAGCCGTTTCTTCCTGGACCGCGTGAAGGATGCCTTCAATTGTGAGTGTCTGATGCACAACGAGTTGCTTGAGCGTCCGATTCTGAGTGTCGCCATTTGTGGCGGGGCAGGGGACTTCCTTCTGGATGAGGCTTTGGCTCAGGAGGCTGATGCCTTTCTGACCGGTGAGATGCATTACCACCGTTATATGGGTCAGGAGCAGCGTATACAGATTGGCGTGCTGGGCCATTACGAAAGTGAGCAGTATACGACAGAGATTTTCCAGGAGATACTGTCGGAGCGTTTCCCACAGTTGGCGGTATACAGGACTGAAGTTAATACTAACCCGATACATTATCTAATTTAAAAATAAAATGGCAAAAGTTAAGGATCCTGCAGAATTGAGTGTAGAGGAAAAGCTGAAAAACCTGTACAGTCTGCAGAAATTGGTTTCAGAAATTGACCGTATCAAGACATTACGTGGTGAATTGCCTCTGGAGGTTAAGGACCTTGAGGATGATATTGCCGGTCTGGAAACCCGTATTGAGAAAATCAATGAGGATATTGCTGCGCTGAAGCGTGAGTTGAACGAGCGTCAGGGTACTATCGAGAAGAACAAAATGGACATCGACCGCTTTGAGGAGCAGATGAAGATGGTCCGTAACAACCGTGAATTTGACAACTTTACGAAGCAGATTGAGTATCTGAATCTGGATAACGAGCTGAATGTAAAGCGTATAAGCGAAGCAAAGGCTACGCTGGAGGTTCGTCAGGACGAGCTGATTGCAGCAAACAAGAAGATTGCTGACCGCCGTACCGACCTGGACATCAAGCGCAGTGAGCTTGAGGAAATCGTTGCAGAGACAAAGGCTGAGGAGGAGAAACTTCGTGAGGAGGCTCATAGCGTTGAGGCTACGATTGAGCCTCGTCTGCTCAGCGCCTTCAAGCGCATTCGCCGCAATAGCCGCAATGGACTGGCAGTTGTATACGTACAGCGTGATGCATGTGGCGGCTGCTTCAACAAGGTTCCGCCTCAGCGCCAGCTGGATATCCGCATGCGCAAGAAGATTATCGTATGTGAGTACTGTGGCCGTATTCTGGTTGATCCGGAACTGGCTGGAGTACAGGTTGTACAGAAGGCCGGAGAGGAGAAGCCGCGTCGCCGTCGTGTAGCAAAGCGTAGAGAGGAATAAGCCGCAAGGCTCTCTCTGCGTATAAACTTAGGACAGGTGTTCAATCAGTATTTTGACGCCTATTCCTATTAGTACTATGCCACCGATGGGTTCTACGTGGAATGGTATTCGCTGACCGGCTTTGATGCCTATGCCCAGACCTATTATGGTTGCCAGGCTGCTAACGAGTGCTATGACAATGACATAGCTCCACCGGAATCCTACGCAGGCAAGGGATATTCCAACAGCTAACGCATCTATACTGGTTGCAACTGCCAGGGTAGGTATATTGTGAAGCGCCAACAAGTCTATGTTGGTGCTTTCTTCTTTGTTCCATATTGTACTGATCATGTTGAATCCCAGATAGCATAGCAGGATAAATGCAAGCCAGTGGTCGAATGTCTCTATCCAGTGTGCAAGCAAATCCATGCCGAAATACCCAATGGCTGTCATTCCTCCCTGGAAGATGCCAAAGGCAAGTGTCATGAGTATCATTGGCTTCCATATTACACGGCGTGCGGTGACTCCGGCCGCAATGCTTACGGTGAAGCAGTCTATGGCAAGTGCTATGGCAATGAGAAGGATTTCTATCATGGTCATGAGTTAGTGGTTAGTTGCTGTCAGGGAGCGATATAACGCGGACAACAGTCTGCTTGTTCCAAACTGGTTTGTTTTGGGATTTTGCCTTTTCAGCTTCTTTCTTTTTCGCTTCAGACTCTGCTTGGATTTTTTTACGGGCTGCTTTCTTGGCTTTTTTCTCTGCCTTGGTGAGCTTTACCTTCTTGACTGCAGCTTCAGTTGTTTTGTTTTTCTTGTGGAACATATCTCCAAAGCGGTTGAAGTCTTTCTTGAGCTGTATGCCTATTCCCTGTGTGTTGAGGGCAGACTGGACAAAATAGCGGTCGTTAGCCTGGTTGTATGCCTTGAGGGCTACGGAACCTGATTTTGTGAGCAGGTACTGGACGTCCACATCGCTGATGAAATTGCGTTGGGTGTAGTATTTCTCCCGGTATCCGAAGTTGCCGCTGAGCAACAGGCGGTCGTTAAAGAGGCTGCCTGAGAGCAGACCTTCGATATCCATGTTCTTCCATCCGTCCTCGCCTGTCTTGAGGTTTGCTCCGAAATTCCATTTAGAAGATCCTACTGCACTGGAAATCAATTCGTTTATCTTGCTGGAAATAGTGGTGGACACAAGTGAGTTCATGGCGCTGCCTCCTTGGCTGACAGATTTGGCGCTTGCTGAGTAGCTGTAGAAGCGTCCCAGACCAAGCAGGTAGAGAGCCTGCATGTTGCGTTCTTCCTCGGTGTTGACTATGGAGCGTACCATCTGGCGTTCATCGTCGGTTGCATTGGGCAGTTCGAAGTCGAATCCGATGTTGGGCTGCTGTGGGCGGCCTGTCAGACTCATGATGCAGTCCACGCGGGTCTTGGAGAATCCCAGGGATGTCGTGGAAAGGTCATCGAGTGACACGTTGGGAACCGTATATACTGCTTTCATGTTGAGTGTTGCCTGCATCGGGTCACCGTTGAATGTGATTGAACCGTCCTGCTGGAACTTGAAATTACGGTTGATGACATCCTGTACGTTGATGTTATAGATACCGTCATGCACCTTGTATGTGCCGTACAGACGGAACCGTCCCTTGTTGTGATACCTTGCAGAAAGGTGCCCGCTGCCTCTCAGATCAATCATGCTGCCTGTCTTCTGGTCCATAAGCAGACGCAGTCGGGCGGAGGGAGTCATGTTCAGATTGAAATTAAGGAACATATCGCTACTGATGTCCTGTACCGGTTCCGTGGCATTTGTCTTTGTTCCTGAGTCGCTTTCGCCTGGGGAGTGTTTGCTGTAGGTTATGAAATTGGCCTGTGTCAGTGCATCCGGTGTTGTAACGTTGTATGTAAACTGTGTGCCTGCCTGTGGCTCGACATCTATATTAACGTCCAGACGACCCCTGCGGCCGTTTATGTTTACGTTGCCGCTGGTGTATATGGTTGCATAGAACGAATTTTCGCCAAAGTCCCTGGTATTATATGCCAACAGGTTGTTCGCCTGGATGTCGAATACGTATCTGAGGTTCTTGAAACTCTTGTGATACAAGTGTCCGTCAATGTGTGCCGAATGGCTTGGGATGTCTATGAACGAGTGTCTGATGTCATATACCTTGCGTTCTGCTGCCAGTGTGTGGATATCCGCCACTCCGTGCGGGTCTATTGCCAAGATGTCAAAGGCAATGTGGCCTGGACGCATCCTGACGCTGTCGTTCTCCATGTAGAAGTCTGTTCCCAGCATGGGCAGTCCCATGTGTGCCCTGTTGATGAGCATGTCACCGTCCAAGTCGATTTTCTTTAGAGGTCCGTATATGCGGCAGAATCCGCTGACGCGTCCCTGCATGTCGTCCAGTATGCCCGTGGTGAATTTGTTCAGGAATGCCAGGTTGAAGTTCCGGGTGTTGATTCTCAGGTCGATGCTGTTGGTGAATTTGTTGCCAGTAAGGTGTATATACCCTTCTACATGTGTCTTGTGCTGTGCGGTCATATCGTCCATGTCAGCATTGATGCTCAGGTGCCGGTGTGTGTTGCCCCAGTTCAGGTGTGCCTTCATGCGGCCCAACGGGGCATTGTTGAATTTCCAGTTCTCAACATCCAGTAGTCCGTCAACCCATGGATTCGTTCCCATGGTTTTCATACATACTTTGCCCGAGGCGTCACCGCTGAAATCTACATCGTGGAAATTGACCAGGTTCATTATGTATTCCACATTTACACGGTGCAGGTCTATCACAAGGCTGTCTCCGGGATCAGGGGATATGCGTCCGTTAATATCCATCCATCGTTCAGTTCCCTGGGATACGCTCAGGTTGTTCACCGTGGTTATGCCTGAATGGTATGAGACGGTTCCAGGTTTTATTTGCCACGTGGTGTCTGCAATTGTCAGTTCTGTAGGTGCAATCCATGCATTAAGCCCGTGCTTGCCGTTAATGCCACATGGGAATGTTGCACTGACGTCTATCTTGCCGCGATGTACGGGAGTGGTGGTATTGTTCCATCCCGCCTGAACGCGTAAACGGTCATTCCCCGCAACGGCTTCTATGCTGAAAGGCAAAACCCCTGATTTCATTGCACGCATTGAAGTAAAGCGCGAATTTAGTGAGCCATCTTCATTGATTATCAGTATATTTGTGTTATGCAGTCTTTCTTTGCCTATGTGTAGTTCAGGAATGTTTATTTTAAGGTTAACTAAGTTCATCGCTCCGTTTATCATACCTGTGGCATAAGCCTTGTCGGGTATCTGGAGGTCTGTATTCAGCAAGGTCTGAATCAGGGATGTATCCCTTATGCCTATGTCAAATGATATGCGGTCGCTGCAATTTGCAGCCGGCTGGCTGACTACACCGGGTAAATACCTGTGCAGTATATGGCGTACTGTGTTTTGCAGGGAGGTGAGGTCGAATTGTCCACTGGCATGCATGCGTATATCAGATGACTCGACATCCAGTACTCTGCCATCCCTGTTGCTTGTCGTGCTGACATTGAGGAACAGCGGACCCAGAACGGTACTGTCGCGGTTATATGTCTGCATCAGTATGTTGTCCAGTGACAGACGCCCTGCAATATCTTTTAGTGAATTGCCCCTGACGTCAATACCGGCATCTGCGCTGATGCGCCTGTCCGGGTATTTTGCCGTAATGTTCAGACGGGATAGTGCCAGGTCATGTACACTGAGCGTTCCTTGCAGGTGGTGCGTGGCATCTCCAGTATATTGCAGTTTTGTGCTGATATTGCCGTTAATGTCCTGAAGCTCCGCTTCCAACTGACTGCGTGTAGGAGAGTAGCTTGCACTTGCATGCATGCCGTGGTATTCGTATCCCAGAACTGTCAGCTGCGGAGCGTCTATGGTAACATCCAGTTCAGGTTTGCCGCCTGCATCTTTCATGCGTCCGTTTACCTTTGCTTTCAGTGCAACCTTTCCTATGGGGAAATTTGTTCCGTCAGTTGCCAGAATCCTGTCAAGTTGTAATCCGTCGGTGCTGACAGTTGCATTGATATCGTTTCTGTCCGTCAGAGTTCCGTCCACATTTATGCGCCCATGTACACTCTTTAGACATATGCATGCTGTCTGCATGTTTTTGGAAATAAATATATTGCCATTCGCATCTATCTGTCCTGTACGTGCCACATAGCCGCTGACGTTCTCTGGCAGGAGTTGTGCTATTTCTGGTCTGATTTCCAGATTTGCTATACGTAAATCAGCTGTAGGTTCCCCAGTGGTTATTCCTCCAATACGTGCATTAGCGTGCATTTGCACACTGTGGTCTGGTGAATTCAGCACTATGTGGGTAATGTCTGCATTGCCATATGAGCCGTTTGCATCCAGTTGCAGGTCTATGCCTCCAATCTTATGTATAGCCTTGGGTAGTTGTATCAGAGATTGTATGTCACGGGTATCAAGTGAAATATGGCTTTCAGTTTTCCATGTAATGTTTTGGAACCAGAGTTTCGGGTCTTCGCCATTCCTCGGGATGTCTCTCCACTTGGCTTCAAATAGAGGAATGCTGATGCGTGAACCTGGCATCTGTAGGTCGAAGTCTGAGAGGTGCAGGCCGCTTTGGCCGGCTTCCAGACTTGTCTGGAAACTTTTCAGCGTAAGTCCGCTTTGTTCCTTGAAGTCGAAGCGGCGGATGTCCAGGCTTATGATGTCGGGAGTAAGCCTGTGCAGATGGGCGGTAAGTGCCAGGTCGCTTATCCACAGGTGGTCTGGGTCCAATTGTCCTGCCTTCTTGTGTGGAATCCATCTCTTGTTCCACTTGACTGATACGTGGCGCAGCAACAGTGAACCAATGTGAAGGTTCAGTGGCTTTTTACTGGGCTTGTCCGATTTGAACGTGTCAATAAGGAACTGGAAATTCGGTTTTCCGTCGGGTGTCTTTTGGTAAAGGTTTGCCTGTGCACCGAAAAGCTGCCCGTTGGCAATGCTGATCTTACCTTCGAACAGCGGCATGATATCTACCTTTGCAGCCAGGCGTGAAATATGCAGCATGCGTATTCCGTCCCGGTCGGCAAGTTTTATGTCATCGATGACTATGCGGTTCCACATTCCAAGGCGTACCTTGCCTATGTGAATGTGCCAGTTCAGTGTCCGCTGTATGATACTCTCGGCAATATCACCTGCCCAATACTGTACTGCAGGCACGTTCATGGCAATCTGAAGCAGCATGTAAACGCCGCATACTATGCCCGTGGTCCATTGTATGATGTGCCGCAGAGTCTTCATCTATTATTATTCTCGCGCAAAAATAGGAGTTTTTTTCGGGATTTGGGTTCTTTATTGTGAAAAAGTGTGTATATTTGCGCGAGAAATCATATATCATCATATAATTTAACAGTATATGGCAAAAGTAATCAAATTACGTAAAGGCCTTGATATCAACCTCAAGGGTAAGGCTGCTGCGGAAATTGCTGCTGTGAAGTGCCCCGGCGAGTATGCCCTCTGTCCGGATGACTTCCATGGAGTAAAGCCAAAGGTGGTCGTAAAGGAGGGTGATGCTGTCAAGGCCGGAGATGCACTGTTTGTCGACAAGTTGCATCCCGAGGTCAAGTTTGTTAGTCCTGTCAGTGGTACTGTGTCCTTGGTTGAGCGCGGTGACCGCCGCAAACTGCTTAGCATCCGTGTGAAGAGTGATGCAAAGCAGGAAACCAGGATATTTGATACCAAGGACGTTAAGGCTGCGCTCTTGGAGAGCGGTCTGTTCGCTTTCTTCCGTCAGCGCCCCTACGATGTGGTTGCCAATCCCGATGACAAGCCAAAGGCCATCTATGTCAGTGCATTCAACTCGATGCCGCTGAGTCAGGAGTTCGAGGTTGCCCTGAAGGGTAACGAAGCAGAGTTCCAGGCAGGTATTTCTGCCCTTGCAAAGCTGGCTCCTGTACGTCTGGGCGTAAGCTCCAGGCAGACATCACAGACCCTGTTGGAAGCAAAGGACTGCACAGTTACCGTTTTCAAGGGCAAGGCACCAGCCGGTAACGTAGGCGTGCAGATAAATCACACAGACCCAATCAACAAGGGCGAGGTTGTGTGGACACTGGGTGCAGAGGAGGTTATCTTTGTAGGCCGCCTGATGACAACTGGCAAGGTTGACCTGACCCGTGTCATTGCCTTGGCAGGCAGCGAGGTACAGGCTCCCAAGTATTACAAGGTCCTGGTAGGCCAGCAGCTTACCACTTTGCTGGAAGGCAATGCCAGTCTTGATGGTTCCCGTATTATCAACGGTAACGTCATGACGGGTATCAAGACCACGAAGGATGCATACCTGGCAGCACACGCTACCGAGATAAATGTCATTCCTGAGGGTGACCATGCTGATGAGATGCTGGGTTGGATTATGCCACGTTTCGGTACATTCAGCACACACCGCAGCTATTTCTCATGGCTTTGCGGCAAGAAGGAGTACACAATTGATGCACGTGTGAAGGGCGGTGAGCGCCACATGATTATGTCAGGCGAGTATGACAAGGTATTCCCCATGGATATCTATGCGGGCTATCTGGTCAAGGCCATCATAGCAGGTGACATTGATCGTCAGGAAGCACTGGGTATCTACGAGGTTGCTCCCGAGGACTTTGCAATTGCCGAGTTCGTTGACTCTTCAAAATTGGAACTTCAAAGAATCGTTAGACAGGGTCTCGATATCCTGAGAAAGGAGAATGCATAAATGAATCCTATAAAGAAATTATTCGACAATATACGTCCGCATATCGAGGAAGGCGGCAAGTTCCATGCTTTCCGCTCGTTGGTAGACGGCTTCGAGACATTTGCCTTCGTACCAAACACCACAAGCCGTGCGGGTAGCGTCAACATCCACGATGCCATCGACAGCAAGCGCATCATGAGCTTTGTAGTGATTGCCCTGATGCCTGCACTGATTTTCGGTATGTACAACGTGGGTTATCAGAATGCCTTGGCAGCAGGCGTACTGCCACACTGTCATCGTTGGGACCTGTTCCTATATGGAGCCCTGGCTGTTCTGCCCAAGATTATAGTCAGCTACGTTGTGGGTCTTGGTATCGAATTCGTTGTTGCACAATGGAAGAACGAGGAGATACAGGAGGGATTCCTGGTATCAGGTATTTTAATTCCGATGATTATTCCTGTGAATACTCCTTTGTGGATTCTGGCCATTGCCGTAGCCTTCAGCGTAATCTTCGCCAAAGAGATATTCGGTGGTACCGGAATGAACATCTTCAACCCTGCGCTCATTACCCGTGCATTCCTGTTCTTCTCCTATCCGAGTGTGATGACAGGTGACGACAACGTATGGGTTGCACAGCAGTCAATACTAGGTCTTGGTTACAATGTACCGGATACCTACACGGCAGCTACACCTTTGGGTCAGGCAGTAACAGGCCATATCTCGACATT
Organism: Bacteroidaceae bacterium; assembly: GCA_017617635.1. Taxonomy (GTDB): domain Bacteria; phylum Bacteroidota; class Bacteroidia; order Bacteroidales; family Bacteroidaceae; genus Physcousia. The sequence goes on from JAFZVW010000026.1 coordinate 31,968, forward strand.
GGACATCAATGCCGTAGTAGGTCTCATTCCCGGCTCAATAGGCGAGACCAGCGTTATCGCAATTGCCTTGGGTGCCATACTGCTCCTGTGGACAGGTATTGCCAGTTGGAAGACTATGTTCAGTGTATTTGCAGGCGGTGCACTTATGGGCTGGTTGCTGGAAGGTGTAAAGGTGGGAGATGTAACCAACCCCATCCTGTGGTACCAGCACCTGATCTACGGAGGCTTTGCCTTCGGTGCAGTGTTCATGGCAACAGACCCTGTTACCAGTGCCCGTACCGAATGCGGCAAATATGTCTACGGTTTCCTGATAGGTATTGTAGCAGTAATGGTCCGTGTACTCAACCCGGGCTACCCCGAGGGTATGATGCTCGCCATCCTGCTTATGAACCTGTTTGCTCCACTGGTGGACTACTGCGTTGTACAGTCTAATATTAACAAGCGTGCAAAGCGCGCAGCTAAATAAGGAGGATACACGATTATGAAACTGAATACAAACGGAAATGTATATACCTTCTGCTATGCAGCGGTAATGGTAATAATCGTTGCCTTCCTTCTCGCATTCGTAAGCAGTGCGCTGAGCGGCATACAGAATGCCAATGTCGAGAATGACACCAAGGGACAGATACTCACTGCCCTGGGTTACGACAAGGCAGCAGTCAATATAGGTGAGGTTTACGAACAGAATGTCAAGGACAGTCTCTGGGACAAGGAGAGCCTGCAGATGAAGCCTTATGACGGTAAGTTCAAGACATCATACGGTGCTGCCATCAAGTCTGGCGAGTTGCATGTATTCACGGCAACTGCTGCAGACGGTAGCAAGGCCTATGTCATCCCTGTTACCGGCCGTGGCCTGTGGGGTGGCCTGTGGGGCTACATCGCAATCGACCAGGCAAAGCAGACGGTTCTTGGTACATACTTCTATCACGAAGGCGAGACAGCAGGTCTGGGAGCCTTGATAGGTGACCGCCCGTTCCAGGAGCAGTTTATTGGCAAGCCCATCTTTGCAGAGGGCGTTGAAGGCATTGCCCTGACTGTAGTCAAGAACGGTACGCCAAAGAAAGGCGAATACGAGATTGACGGCATAACAGGTGCCACCCTGACCAGTAACGGCGTAGCCGGCATGATCCAAAACGGTCTGGGCGCATATATCACTTTCATTAATAATAAATAAGGAGGAATAAAGAATATGAAACTGTTTTCTGATGAGAATAAGGCAGCATTCTCTAGTCCGCTTAATCTAAACAACCCCGTTACCGTTCAGGTATTGGGTATATGTTCAGCACTGGCAGTAACCAGCCAGCTCAAGCCGGCAATCATCATGGGTCTGAGCGTGACAGTGATTACTGCTATGGCAAATCTGGTGATTTCGCTGTTGCGCAAGACTATACCAAATCGCATACGTATTATCGTCCAGCTTGTTGTCGTGGCTGCTCTGGTGACAATCGTCAGCCAGCTGCTCAAGGCATTTGTGTATGACGTAAGCGTACAGCTCAGTGTATATGTCGGCTTGATTATTACCAATTGTATCCTGATGGGACGTCTGGAGGCATTTGCCATGCAGAACGGTCCGTGGGCTTCTACCCTGGACGGCATAGGCAATGGTCTGGGATATGCCTGGGTACTGGTTGCCGTAGGTTTCGTGCGCGAGCTTTTCGGTTCAGGCAAGCTGTTCGACTTTCAGGTTATTCCTGACAGCTGGTATGCTGCCAACGGTGGCTGGTATATGAACAACGGCATGATGGTAATGCCTGCAATGTCATTGATAATCGTAGGTTGTGTAATCTGGGCACATCGCTCATTAAACAAGGAGGAAAAGTAATATGGGACATATGCTTGAATTATTTGTCCGCTCTATTTTCGTGGACAACATGATCTTTGCCTTCTTCCTGGGTATGTGCTCGTATCTGGCAGTATCCAAGAACGTAAAGACTGCACTGGGTCTGGGTGTTGCAGTAACATTTGTGTTACTCGTTACAGTACCTGTCGACTATCTCCTGCAGACCAAGGTCCTGGGACCTGACTGTGTAGTGGAGGGCGTTGACCTCAGTTTCCTCGCGTTCATCCTGTTTATCGCAGTTATTGCCGGTATGGTTCAGCTGGTTGAGATGATTGTCGAGCGCTTCAGCCCCTCGCTGTACGCATCACTTGGTATCTTCCTGCCGCTTATTGCCGTAAACTGCGCTATCATGGGTGCATCGCTGTTCATGCAGCAGCGCATAGGTATGGAGGAGACAAACGTCCAGTATATCGGTGGTATAGGTGACTGTGTTGCCTATGCATTGGGTAGTGGAATAGGCTGGTTGCTGGCTATCGTAGGCCTTGCGGCTATTCGCGAGAAGATGGCATATACCGATGTTCCCAAGCCACTTCAGGGACTTGGCATTACATTTATCACAGTAGGCCTCATGGCTATGGCCTTCATGTGTTTTTCAGGTCTTAACATCTAAAAGTAGGAGGAATATACAATGGATATGAATTTGATTTTAGCGAGCATTGGCGTATTCCTGGTTATCATCCTTGTGCTGGTAGCCATCCTGCTCGTAGCTAAAGCTTATTTGTCACCCAGTGGCAATGTGAATATTACAATTAACGGAAAAGACACACTTTCTGTCGGTCAGGGCAGCTCTTTGCTGAGTACACTTTCTCAGGAGGGTATCTTCCTGCCCAGTGCCTGTGGTGGTAAGGGC
>JAFZVW010000027.1 GCA_017617635.1 Bacteroidaceae bacterium
AGTAACCTTGAAAATATATTTGGCCGTCAGGTAAAAGAATACATTATAGGAAATGATGTGACAAGCATTGGTAATTATGCTTTCTATGATTGCTCAGGTCTTACATCTGTCACAATTCCCGAGAGTGTGACCAGCATAGGTAACTCTGCTTTCTCTAATTGCTCAGGTTTCAAATCTATCACAATTCCCAACAGTGTGACAAGTATTGGAGCGTCTGCCTTCTATGGCTGTTCAGGCTTGACAAAGGCAGAGTTTGCCAGCATAGAAAGCCTGTGTAGAATTTATTTTGGTACTGACTATGCTAATCCTTTATATTATGCAAAACATCTTTATATAGACGGCCAGGAAGTAACAGACGTCGTTATTCCCAACAGTGTGACAAACATTGGAAACTATGCTTTCTCTGGTTGCTCTAGCTTGACATCAGTGACTATTTCAAACAGCGTAACCAGCATTGGAAATAATGCCTTCAATGGCTGTACCGGCCTGACATCTATCACAATTCCCGAGAGTGTGACCAGCATAGGTAACTCTGCTTTCTCTAATTGCTCAGGTCTTACATCAGTTGCACTTAATACAAATGATTTAGTTTCAAAAACCTACACCTCTAGTAGTAACATTAAAAATATTTTTGGCAGTCAAGTAAAGGAATACATACTTGGTGATAAAATAACTAACATTGGAAACTATGCTTTCTCTGGTTACACTGGCTTGACATCAATTACAATTCCAAATAGCGTTGCCAGCATTGGAACCTATGCTTTCTCTGGTTGCAACGGGCTAACATCATTCACTATTCCCAACTTTGTGACAAACATTGGAAACTATGCTTTCTCTGGTTGCACTGGCTTGACATCAATTACAATTCCCAACAATGTTATAAGCATTGGAGCGTCTGCCTTCTATGGCTGTTCAGGCTTGACAAAGGCAGAGTTTGCAAACATAGAGCGTTTGTGTAAAATGAATTTCGAAGGGGACAATTCTAATCCGTTATATTATGCTAAGCATCTTTACATAAACGGACAGGAAGTAACAGATTTAGTAATTCCCAACAGTGTGACAAGCATAGGGAATTATGCTTTTTATAACTGTACTGGTCTCAAATCAATCAATATTCCTGAGAGTGTAACCAGTATTGGTAATTATACCTTCTATGATTGCTCAGGTCTTACATCTGTCACAATTCCCGAGAGTGTGACCAGCATAGGTAACTCTGCTTTCTCTAATTGCTCAGGTCTTACCTCAGTTGTACTTAATACAAATGATTTAGTTTCAAAAACATATACTTTTAGTAGTAACATTAACACTATTTTTGGTTCCCAGGTAAAGGAATATATTCTTGGGGATGACATAACCAGTATTGGAGATTATGCTTTTTATGGTTGCTCAGGCCTCTCTTCTGCTACTATTGGAAACAATGTTACAAAAATCGGTAATTATGCTTTCAATAATTGTCCAAGTCTTACATCTATTACTATTCCCGATGGTGTAACAACAATCAGCTATTATTCCCTCCCTTATAATACAAAGAAATATGTGAATAAAGGTACACCGGCATTACTTGCTGCATGGAAATCAGGTATTATTCCTTATGATTTATCTACAGATGTCAGTTTGGGAAAACCTACCATAGAATATTCTTCCACCCAAACGACAGTAACAGTAAATGTAAGTCCCATATATGACGAATTTACGTATCTCATTGATGATGTATATTATGTTGAAAAGGAAGACGATAAAGTAACGTTTGATGGTTTGGTTCCTGGGGACTCAAAAGATATTAAACTCAATGTCTCTTTAGGAGAATTCAGTTACTCTACAACATGCTATGTGTCAACACAAGACATGAAACAAAACGTGTCACTTGTAAAACGTAGCGCATCATCATTCGAAATTAATGGAAATTATACCAAAGGTGATGCAGAAGTAGTTAGCGAGTCATTGACAGTAAATGATATAACTAAAACAGGCCATACTGCCATTTTCACAGGTCTACGTCCCCAAAAGACATATTATGTCAAATATAATGTGACAGTCAAACACGGCGAAGAGACATATACATGTACCAGAGGATTTGACATATCTACCGAAGCACTCACCCTTACGACTACACAACCGAAAGTAATTTCTTTGGGAAACGCCGTTGTAGGAGCAACATCCAATCTGGATGATGCGGAAGAAAACGTAGGTTTTGAGTGGAGACGTACAGACTGGACAGACGACTTTGCATCAAACACAGGTGCAGCATATCTTTATGAAGGGACAATGGAGGGATATATCCGAAACCTATATACAGAAAAACTTTGGAAAGTACGCCCATACTATAAATCTAATGACGGTAAATTCTATTATGGTGAATGGGTAGGACTTGATCCGACAAACACATCATACTTCGAGCCTACAGTACATACCTACGCGAAAATCGACCAGACAGAAAACAAAGTACAGATTTCAGGCTATGTACAGCGTGGTACCGATGCCGTAAGCAAACAAGGATTCAAGTATTGGGTACAGGATAATAATGCACGAGGAGTAGAGGATAATGCACGAGGAGCAGGCATATCAATCCCATCAGGTGCCAAGACAATAGAGGCAGAAGGTCGTGTAATGAGTGTTGAACTGACAGGTTTAGAGCCCAACACCACCTATTCCTATGTTGCCTTTGTAATTACGACAGAGGGTGAAACATTCTATGGCAAGCAATTATCATTTACAACAGGTGATGATCCTACTGAATATGTCGTAGGTGATGCCAATGGAAATGGTGTAGTGGAAATTGGTGATGTGACATCCGTACTGACGCTGATGGCAACACCGGAGGCTACGGGCTATGACACTAAAGCAGCCGACGCGAATAAAAATGGTGTTATAGAGATTGGTGATGTTACCACGATACTGACGATAATGGCAGGAGGAAATTAAAGCCCCTCTCCATCTCCCCCGAGGGGGGAGCGAACTAATGCATAATTGGTTCCATGCGCCGGTGGCGCGTTCCATATTGTTCCATAGTTGTTAAAATGTAGTTCCATGCGGCTTTGCCGCGATAGATAGTTGAAGAGTCTGCTGGTCATCACCGACCAGCAGATTCTTTTTGCAGTATCTGTTTCAGTTTAGCAACGACTTTGGGATAGCGTACTGCTACGTTGGTGTTCTCGCCTGGGTCGGCGGTCATGTCGTAGAGTTGCTCCTGTTGGGAGTATCCTGTTTCGATATTGACTGCCTTCATCAATGGTATGCCGTTGCTGGGCTGGATGTATTTCCAGCGTGCTGTCCTGATGGTCAGTGAGCGGTTTGATGACATCGAGATATTGTACTGGACGCCTTTACCGGTCTTGCCTATCATTGCCTTGAGCGTACCGCGTGTGTCTATGCCGGCATCTGCAGGCAGTTTTGCATTCAGAAGCTGGGCAAGCGAACCCATTATGTCTATCTGTGAGAACAGGGCCTTGCTGACCTTGTTCTGTGGTGTATGCCCCGGCCATGTGACGATGAACGGTATGGTGCTGCCTGCCTCGAAGGAACTGTACTTGCCGCCTCGCATGTGTCCTCCCGGACGGTGGTCACCGACAAGCTCGGGTGCCTGGTCCTGGTATCCGTCGTCGAGCACTGGACCGTTGTCGCTGGTGAGTATTATCATGGTGTTGTCGGTAAGGCCAAGTTCCTGGAGCTTTGCCGTTACCTGACCTACTGTCCAGTCGAACTGTGCAATGGCGTCGCCTCTGAGTCCCATTGCGTTCTTGCCGCGGAAGCGGTCGTGCGGATAACGTGGTACGTGTACGTCGTTGGTAGCCAGATACATGAAGAATGGCTCGTCCTTGTGCCTGTCCAGGAAGTCGAGGGCGTGAACGGTAATGCTGTCGGCGATGTTTTCGTCTTTCCACAGTGCCTTGCCGCCGCCGGTCATATATCCGATTCGTCCTATGCCGTTAATAATTGCGTTGTTGTGTCCGTGCGAGCTTTTCAGTTTCAGTTCGCTTTCGGGTGTCATGGTGTATGTGATTTCGCCTTCCAGAGGTTTCTGATAGCTGACGCGGATGGAAGCTGAGGCGTCGTAGTTGGCTACACGTCCCTGTTCGATAAACACGCATGGTACACGGTCGGCCGTTGCTGCCATCAGATAGCTGTAGTCAAAGCCCAGGTCGTTGGGTGTCTGGTCAACAATGCCGTTCCAGTCCTGTGCGCCTTGTGTGCTGCCGATTCCCAGATGCCATTTGCCGATTGCTGCGGTGTAATAGCCGTTGTCCTTGAACAGATCTGCAATGGTGTACTGCCCGGGGCTTATAATCATCGACGCATCACCTGCTGCGATGTTGGTATTCGGCTTGCGGAACGGATACATGCCGGTAAGCATTCCGTAGCGCGAGGGTGTGCTGGTTGATGCTACGCAGTGGGCATCGGTAAATCTTACTCCGCGTCTTGCAAGGTCGTCGACATTTGGGGTGTTGATTCTGGTGGCTCCATAGCATGAGATGTCGCCATAGCCAAGGTCGTCGGCAACAATCATGATGACGTTTGGCTTCTGTGCCATTGCCACAAAGGGCAACAGGGTTGTTGACAGTAATCCTATTCTTCGCATGGTTTATTATATTGTTCGTTGTTCTTTCTGGCTGTTTCACGTATGGCTTCGCTGTGTCCAGACAATGCTGCAAACGGTGCAAACTGCGCTGCACGCTGGTACATGGACATCTGCGGATGCCTGGCGGATACGTGATGCGGCAGATTGATTATGTCCGCATATTGCAGGTCGGTATCAAATTCTTCAGCTTTCATTTTAGATTTTTCACTCTTCGCTTTTCACTTTTCACTTTTCACTCTTATGCCTTGTGGCCGCCTATCTGGTTGTTTCTGTCTCTTGCCGTTGCGCCCTTGGCGTAGCTGGTACCTTTCAGTATTGCGTTCTTGCCGAAACGGTGCTTGATGCTGAGCAGGGCTTCCTGCATACTGCGTTCTTTCTTGCGGGCTTTCTGCCTTGCTTCCTCTTCCCGGGACAATGCCTGATAATCCGTAAACAGGTCCAGCTGTACTGCATCGGGTTGCTTAGCGTCAGGGATATTGTCTTTTTCCGGGATTATGTGGTTTGTGCTGATATTGAGCCGGCGGATTAACAGGTCGGGGTTGACAATGCGGTCGTACAGGGACATGACGGCATCTATAATCTCCTTGCCGGACGATGTGTGGTGTCCGAGACTGAATGTCCCGTGTGCATGTTTGGGTACTGTGCGGCCATAAAAATCAGTGACAGTCTCACCGGTGTACTTGCACGCGATTTCGGGCCTTGTAAGTGACTCGCGGTCATAGCCGACGGTGAGTACAAGCTGGTTTGCAACAAGTCTCTTGTCAACCAGGTCAAGCGAAATCGCATCTGCCATTTCCATAACTACATTACGTGCCATCTGGAATGTGTACGGCTCTGTAAGTACCTGACCGCTGGACATGCTGTTGGTCTCGGGACGGTATGCCTTGACATAGTCCATTGTTACGGGTTCCCATCCCCATGCGTGGTCGATGAGCAATTCGGCATTTATACCGAACAGTTCGTACAGGAAATCCTCGTTCAGTACAGACATCCGGGCTATCTTGCCCATGGTGTCTATGCCGTAGCATGAGAGCTTTTCGGCAATTCCGCGACCGACGCGCCAGAAGGATGTAAGCGGACGGTGGTTCCACAGCAGTCGGCGGTATGACATTTCGTCCAGTTCGGCAATACGTACTCCGTCCTTGTCCGCCGGGATATGCTTGGCAACAATGTCCATCGCAACCTTGCAGAGGTACATGTTTGTCCCGATGCCTGCCGTCGCGGTAATGCCGGTCTCCCGGAGTACGTCACGTATAATCGTCATTGCCAGTTGGCGTGCGGTCATCCTGTATGTTCCCAGGTAGGACGTGACATCCATAATGACCTCGTCAATCGAATAGACGTGTATGTCTTCCTCGGCTATGTATTTCAGGTATATATTGTATATCCGTGTGCTGTACTCTATATAATGTGCCATTCGCGGAGTGGCAATGATAAACTGGTCACGGCGTACTTTCCGGAGCACCTCGAACAGTCTTGCACGGCCGCTGATTCCCTTGGCTTTCAGGCTTGGGGTGACTGCCAGGCAGATGGTCTTGTCCGTACGTGACCCGTCGGCCACCACCAGGTTTGCTGTCAGTGGGTTAAGCCCCCGTTCGACACATTCGACGGATGCGTAGAAGGACTTCAGGTCGATGGCTATGTATGTGCGGTTCCCGGTCATACTGGTCGTTTACCATTTCAGGCTTCCGTATTTCTCCTTGTACCACAGCTGCCATCCGTTAACCAGATTCTGCCACAGTATGTATGCTCCCGGTGCAACTGCAGCCAGGGGATTCAGGAAAGTCAGTGTAAGCCAGATGCCTACGACGGTGTTCTTCTGTCCCAGTGCCTGTCCCGCATTTATGCTGTCGTTCCAGTGCCTGCCGACTGCCTTGCCCAATGCAAACTGGATGAGGCAGACAAACAAAGGTGCTATGAGCAATGACCACAGTACCCAGCCGGATGCGGTGCTTTCCTCGATGTTCCTGATAGTGAGCCCGGTTACAATTGCAAGGTTTATGCACCAGATGTAGAAAGCGATGTTCTTGTGACGGTTGAATCTTGTGACAACATTGGGAATATATCTGCGTGAAAGCAGGGCAAGTGCCAGCGGCAGTACAAGGACAACGGTTACGTTGCGCAACAGCATTATCATGGCTGTCATATATGTAATGCCTGTACCTCGTTCAACCATGGGGAAGAACAGCGGAATGATAATCATTGTCACTACATTTGCGATGATGGTGAATATCGTCAGCGAGCCGATGTTGCCTCCCAGTTTTTCGGCAATTACCACTACTGCTGCTGCCGTGGGGCATATAAAGCAGATGAAGATGCCCTCGAGCACAAGCTTCAGTTCGGCATTGTCCCCGAAAATGCTGATAAGCAGAACCATGAACGCGGCAATCGATGTACGGATAAGCTGAATGACGAAGTGCCACGTTCTTGGTTTCAGCTCCGAAATCCTGATTTTGCAGAATGTGAAGTACAGCAGCATGAAAAGGCCTATGGGCAACCAGTCTGCCAGAAACGGGCCTACAGCCTTGCCGACAGGAGACAGTAGGGGTATGTGCGCAAACACTTCGTACACAATGACACCTGTGGCCAGAGCCGATATCAAGGCATTCTTGTATGCAGTATGAAGCAGGCGGCCTATCATTGTACGGTATTCAGAGGCTTATGCTGTCTATTCTCAGTTTCACAATTCCTGTCGGTACCTGTGCATCAACCGTTTCGCCTGCCTTCTTCCCCAACAGGGCCTCGGCTATGGGGGATTTGATCGAAATCTTGCCTTCCCTCAGGTTCGCCTCGTGCGGATTTACTATGGTATAGGTCATCCGCATGTTGTTGGACAGATTCGTTATTGCGACTTTGCGGAACAGTCCTACAACGTCGCATTCCAGCTGGGATGTGTCCATAACGCGAGCAAATTCAAGCACTCTCTGCTTGAAGCGAATCTTGCCCAACAGCTTTCCCTGTTCGCGCTTGGCAGCGTGATACTCGAAATTCTCACTCAGGTCGCCCTTCTCACGGGCCTCGACCAATTCCTGTTTGACACGGGGATATTCGACAGTTTCAAGATATTTTAGTTCAGCTACCAGTTTGTCGTAGCATTCCTGAGTCATGTATTCCATAATTAGCGTGAATCCTTTCTTTTAGGCAGACAAAATTACAATATTATTATGAATGCCTTTGCCGACGAGTCAATTTTTTATATATTTGAAAGCGAAAATGTAAAATAAATGCTGAATATGATTAGGATTCTTTCCGTCTTGTTGCTTGCGATGTGCAGTATTCTTCCTGTATCGGCACAGCAGGTAACAGTGTCTCCAATCCCTCAGAATATTACATGGGGCGACAAGGCTTTCACACGTGCTGACGCGACCTTTGCGCTTACAAGGGCCGAGACGACGGATGCCTATGCCGTACAGTTGATAGAAGACGGTCTTGTGCCGACGTCAACAGGCAGCATCGCCGTAATCGTCGGCAAGGCAGGGGAGGAGCATATTGCCGATTATACATCCAGGATTCCTGCCCGTGCCGAGGGATACTACCTGAGCATTACAGCAGACAGAATTGTCGTTGCCGGACGTGATGACGCAGGCACCTATTATGGTGTCCAGTCATTATTGCAGATACTGAATGCCGAGGATGTTATGTCGGTCGAAATCAAGGATTTTCCTTCATGCTCACAGCGCGGTGTGATTGAGGGATTCTACGGTAATCCATGGAGTGATGCCGACCGTAGGAGCCAGTTCGATTTCTACGGAAAGAACAAGATGAACGTCTATGTGTACGGCCCTAAGGATGATCCTTATCACCGTACCAAGTGGCGTGAGAACTATCCGTCAGCCGAGGCCGCAGTTATCCGTGGACTTGCCGAGACGGCAAAAAGGAATCACGTGGACTTTGTGTGGGCTATCCACACCGGTGGCTCGATTTCCAACAGCGAGAGCGACTTCCAGGCAGTAGTCAACAAGCTTGAAAACGTGTATTCCCTGGGTGTCCGCAATTTCTCGATATTCTTCGACGACTTCGGCAGCGCAGATGCAGACCTGCAGTCGGCGGAGTGTAACTATGTCTGGGACAATTTTGTGCTGAAACATGATGATGTCAGCCGTCTGAGCATGTGCCCGACCAAGTACAACGCAGCATACGCCGGATGGAATTCAGGCGATTCGTATCTAAAGGGCCTGGGCGAGAAGTTGCGTGACGGTATCGAAATCATGTGGACGGGCAACAGTGTCGTTGACATGATTAATGCCAGTGACATCAGTTTCTTCCAGACGGCAACGGGACGCTATCCTTTCATTTGGCTCAACTATCCGGTTAACGACTATTGCATAGGCCATATGCTCATGGGCAAGTTCTACGGCAATGACAGCGGAGACAATATGTTCGGCAGGACGATGTCCGCCTTTGCAGCCAATCCCATGGAATATGCCGAAGCCAGCAAGGTCGCCCTCTACAGCGTTGCCGATTACAGTTGGAATATGAAGTCCTATGATGCCCAAAGCAGTTGGGAACGTGCCATACGCTACCTGATGCCGTACAATGCGGATGCCTTCCGCGTGTTCTGTGAGCACAACGTCGACCTGGGTTCCACGGCACACGGTCTTCGTCGTGAGGGAGAAAGCCCGAACTTCAATACCGCTGCCTCGCATACGGAAATCAAGCATCAGTACGACCTGATGGTAAACAGCGCCGATGCCCTGTTGGCAGATACTTACAACCCGAGCCTGATAGCCGAAATCACCCCTTGGCTTATGAAGATGAAGTACATGGGACAGCGCGGTCAGAAGGAGATAGAGATGTGGGAATGCATTGAAAACGGCAATACCGAACTTTTTATCCAGGACTACAAGGACATACTGACGATACAGGCGTTGGAGGATGAGTTGATTAGCCGTAATTTCACAGGTACCGTCAAGAGCGCACGCCCTGTAGTTGCCGACAACAAGGTTGCCCCGTATCTGAAACAGCAGCTGATAGAACTGGTAGTCGAATACAAGAAGAGGTACAGCGAGGGATGGGAGAACTTCCCGCAGGTCGTTCTTGAGACAGGAAACTACTACATCAAGTTCAACGGCAAGTACCTTTATAACAAGGATGCGTCCAGCACCCGCACAGGTGACTATCCCGTATGGGCAGACAAGATAGACAATGCGCAGCCTCAGAAGTGCGAATGGACTATCCAGCAGGACACACAGACAGGACGCTTCAAGATTGTCAGTACCCAGGACGGACGCTATCTGAACGAGAAGGGTGAATTCTGGGCATCCACGACAGCCAACCCGTATGATGCAGAATGGCACAGCTATGACTTCTACCGGCTCAACGGCAAGTATGCCATACAGACACCCGGCAAGGCCGGACGCAAGTTCCTGGGAGCAAGTACCGAACGCATGATACAGACGACCTACACCTCCCTGGACAAGAACAATACTCCTACACTGCGCTTCCACGACGCGATATTCGAGATTATCCCTGTGGGAGCAGAGACGGAACCCGGATATCCGCAGTTCGACCGGAAGCATTCATACTTCATCATTGCAAAGAACAATAAAGGTGCTGACAGATACCTGTCCGCATCCAGTACATGGACGGCATTGGACAATCTCACGTTCAAGACCAAGTACAGTACAACACTCAACAAGCCGCTGCAGCGCTGGCTTATTATCCCCGATGCAGCATACGGACGCTGGAAGATTGCATTGGCATCGGATCAGAACAAGTTCTCGGACGAGGTCGGCCGCATGAACAAGAACAGGTACTACAGCGACTGGAATTCAATGGCCCTGTACGAGTGCAACGGCAACTGGGCCATCGAGAGCATAAGCCAGGATGCCGTCAAGTTCTGGGGTGTTACTGACGAGACGACACCCAAGATTCAGTTGACCGGGAACTCACTTCAGGACAGCTACGTATTCCAGATTGTCGAGGCAGATCCATATGTAGAGCCTGCGGTAGAGTCAGTCACGCCCGACGGCATGGTATGCGTCTTTGCCGAGGATTTTGACACCGACGGAGCTCCCGATGACTCAAAATGGACACACTGTCAACGTAAGAATGCAACATGGAACCGCTTCCTCAGCAGTGACCCGCGCGTTGCGTACGTTCAGGACGGAGCACTGCACTGCAAGGTAATTCCCAATGACGACAAGACCACCGATGATGCAGATATGCTCAGTGGCGGAATAGACAGCAAGAGCAAATTCTCGTTCCGCTACGGACGAGTCGAGGCCCGTATCAAGACCAACCAGTATACAGGCAGTTTCCCCGCATTCTGGATGATGCCGCAGAATACCATATTCGGCGGATGGCCGGCCAGTGGCGAGATAGATATCTGGGAGGCAATCAACCAGACGCAGGACGCACACGGCAGTCTTCATACAAACTGGACCTATACACTGGGCAAGGGAGGCAACACCAACAAGATGTCAGGCATCGACTATACCATGTGGCACGTCTACAGCATAGAATGGACAGACAGTAAGATTACCTGGTACGTAGACGGAACCAAGATGTGGTCTTATAGCAAGAGTTCAAGCCAGAGCGACCTTGACCAGCTGCAATGGCCGTTTGACCACCCGTTCTATCTTGTCCTCAACCAGAGCGTAGGCTCCGGCTCATGGGCAGCCAACCCCGACAAGAACCACACTTACGAGACACTGTTTGACTGGGTTCGCGTCTACCAGAAGCCGTCGGACGTTACCGGCATCTATGACTTGGAAGAGGGTAGGGAAGAAACAGTTTCCGCCGCCCGGGATACCTATGACCTGACAGGTCGCAGGATTTCAGGCAACTTTCGCGGAATAGCAATCGTAAACGGACAAAAGACAGTAAGGTAGTATTATGGAATTGGATTTTATTACAGCAACCATTGCCGGAACATGTATGGCTATATGCCAGGTTCCGCAGGCAGTATTGATTTGGCGCACAGGCAATACCAGGGGAATCTCGGTCATGATGCAAACCATACTTACCCTTGGCATAGCCATGTGGTTCGTCACCGGAATTCTGCTCAACAATGTTCCGATGTACGTCAGCAACGGCTTTTGCCTGGTGTTCTGCGTTTACATACTTTATGTTGTAATACGCAACAACAGGTCCTGATCAGACCTGTTTATATCCCAGCCAGTTCAGCAGGCGTGCAACCTCGGATGCCGAGTGTGTCTGTGTTGCACCGTTCAGTGTGTATGTTCGTCCTGTGGACTTCAGGCCGTACAGCATACGGTACAGCAGACGTTCGAACGTATCCTGTCCGTCGGTCAGGTGAATGTCCAGATGGGTATAGTCCTTGATGATATCCAGGGCCTTCTGCGCATCATCGTTGTACGAAACACATTTCTTGGCAAAGCGGCAAGCCAGGCATCCACGGCATTTGCCAAATTCTAATGTGTTTACATCCAGTGTGTCCTTGCCTTCAATGCCGGCAACACCTTCGTGAATAATCAATGTTTCCATGGAATCAATATTAAAATGTTAAATAAATAAATCATTAAATAATTAAAGCCCTGTGACCGTATGGCCTACAGGGCTTTTTGTAAGTTTGTGTCTTGTGTCTGTCTTTATGCCTCTGTGATAGGCTCTACACTTACTGTAGAACGATCCAGACGACCTTTGCGGAATGTTACGATACCGTCAGTCAGGGCATACAGAGTGTCATCCTTGCCGATACCTACATTCTTGCCAGGGTAGTGACGTGTACCACGCTGACGTACGATGATGTTACCTGCAACGCACTTTTCACCACCGAAAATCTTAATACCGAGTCGCTGTGCTGCTGACTCACGGCCGTTCTTTGAACTACCAACACCTTTTTTATGTGCCATTTGTTGTCCTCCTGTGGTTTTTAGTGATTAGCAAATTACTTCCTTGACAGTTACCTCGGTAAACTGCTGACGGTGACCGTTCAGCTTGCGGTATCCCTTACGGCGCTTCTTGTGGAAGACCAGGACCTTGTCGCCCTTTACCAGTGGAGAAACCACTTCCAGTGTTACCTTTGCACCCTCGACAGTAGGAGTACCTACAGTGATTGTGCCGTCGTTGTCTGTCAACAACACATTCTCAAACTCAACAGTCTGGCCTGCTTCTGCACCAGCAATGTGGTGTACGAACAGCTTCTTACCAGCCTCGGCCTTGAACTGCTGACCGTTAATCTCTACGATTGCGTACATTTTGTTTTGTTTATTTAACGGGTTTGACCGTAGGGCGGAATCACTATTGGACTCACTTGTTCGGGCCCTTGCGGCATAAATCGGGTGCAAAGATATTGCTTTTCTTTGAAACCAGCAAATATTTTAGGGAATAATTATCTCTAAACCCTAAACTCTAA
>JAFZVW010000028.1 GCA_017617635.1 Bacteroidaceae bacterium
CACCTTAACAACTAACAGGCTTGGTGCTATATATTGTCTTTTCATACTTTTTACAATTAAAAGTTATAACTTATCTGCCGTGATTTAGAAGAGAACCTTTTTGCCGTTAACGATATTGATGCCCTTCTGCATCTTATTCAGTCGCTGACCAGAGAGATTGTAGATGACAGACTCATTGTCCATCGTCCATTGTCCATTGTCCATTGAGCTGATGCCTGTCACAACATCATCAAAGTTAATGTAGAATCCTCTTGCATCCCCACCAGCACCAATATTAAGATAAGCACGATTGGCCTTAAGGTTATACGAAGAACTATTAACGTGATAGAAACCAATGCGATTGTCGTTTTCCCTATCGAAACCGAGGACATAGTTGGTTCTTGTTTCTGCCGTGCAGTCAATGCTTGTACCCGTGAAGGTTCCTCTAAGTGCATTTGTCGTAGCGGGAGAGGAAGCATAATTACTACCGATGGTTGCAGTAACACTTGTTGCACCTTCCTCACCAATCAGCAGCACAGGTGTACCTGCAGTAATTGTTGTAGCGCCATCACCAGGCACAATGTAATTGTCACTCTTTGTAGGAGCGTAAGCCTTCACTTCTTTCGAGGAAACGCCTTCTAATGCTGTGATATTGAATGGTACACACAGTGTTGCATACGTGT
The DNA here is from genome assembly GCA_017617635.1 of Bacteroidaceae bacterium. Classification (GTDB taxonomy): domain Bacteria; phylum Bacteroidota; class Bacteroidia; order Bacteroidales; family Bacteroidaceae; genus Physcousia. Next base: position 663 of record JAFZVW010000028.1, read on the forward strand.
GAGCAGTTCCAGTGTTGTCATTGGCGGCAGTCAGAGGGATGGTTGCTGTTGTGGCCTCTTCCACTATCCACTGAGCAGCATCAGCCTTGTAGTCGGTTCCACCAATGACAGCCTCATCAGAAGTATCAACTGTATAGATACCCTTTTCCAGATAAGAAGTATAGTCACCAGTTCCGTTGCCATAGCAAATTGCAAAAGCAATCTGACCTGCAGCCATACCAGGAAACCAGTTTACATATTTGTCCGGATTAGTTGAAAGATACCCTACACCAGCACCAACTGATGCACCTGCAACAACCCAACCAAAGCCGGAACCCTGATTGTACATATAGAGGTGTCCGTCACCATCCTTGTCATAGAGTCTTATGATAGAAGCTGCACTATTGCCATCGCTGTTACTTGCATATACGCCTCTCGTTGAAACATCGTAAGCTTGTGGCCCGCTCACGGCTGTCAGATACTTGCCTGTAGCTACATTCTTTAGGCGATAGAACCCCGCTGTTGGTTCAACTAAAGACATGTTATTCTTGATTGTCGTCAAAGCTGTATAGCAATCGGAGTAAGCAGAAGTAGTTTCTCCTGATATCGCAGCTCCAACATTTGAGATGGTACTGGCTGCCTGTTCATTTGTTACAACAGAAGCATCTGCAGTATTCATTTGACCGATACTTGTACCAAAAGACCAGTCCTTCATGTTATTATAGAGTGCAATGAGTATGTTCTCATCTGTTGAAGCAACAATTGTAGAACCCTCATCGTTGTGAACTGAACTCCATTCTGTGGTGCTACATGTGCGAAGATAATTACTACCATTATCATGATGGAAATATATGTTCATATTCTCCTTCATACGTAGACAAATACCACCTGTATTAGTTTCAACATACCAATACTTATTCGCAAAATCACCAGCATCAACAAATTGAATGTTGTTATTGTTGTGATTGCTGCCTGTAACAACGCTCGTATAAGTAAGATACTTGTCTGTACCATTGGTTTGGTTAATTATCTTGAAACCTGTATAGGGATCGCCAATGAATGCCCATGCAGCATTTGGGTTAAAGGGAGTGCTTGTGGTCAGCAACTCCACATCACCTGTAGCTTCATCATTGTACGCAAGATACTTGCTCCGGATGCTCAGATTATAATAGTAAGGATTGCTCGTGTCGGCAGTATATTTTACAGGAGCATCAGCCTTAGGAGTAGCCGTAAATTCCACGTTGGTGTTGCCATTTGAACTGATAGTAACGTCTACAGTGTTGTATGTGTAGAATAAGTTACGCTGGTATTCTGTAGGCAGAGTCGTAATCTTGGCGCCATTGGTCGTAGCTACAGGATTTGAAGTGAAAAGCGTATTGTCTGATACATCCTTCACTATATATGTAACATAGTTAAAAAAAGTGACAGGATAGATGCCCCACACATTGTTTCCGGTAGTGGATTCAACATTTCCAGTACTCCAAAAGGCAAGAGTTTCACCTTGTCCATTATTGTCAACTATTTTATCACCATCTTTTAGATTCCAACCAAATTGATAGCCTCCATCTGTTATGTTGTAAAAACGATAGTTTCCGGCTTCGGATTGAGAATAGGTTCCTTGTAGGGAGGCATCAACAAAAGCTCCATTTGCAAACTGAAGATTGTACCCACCATTTCCATCAGAGACAAATCTAACAAGATCTTTTATGTATAAGGAGATAGGGTTGTTGTTGATAGCTGCAGGATTTATGCCTTGTGCTTCTCGTTTCAACCTATTCCCAGCACCTGTAAAATAAATGGGAGTATTGTATGATTCATCTTCTTGTTGTCCATCTACATTTTTCTTTCTTCGATTTGTAATAAGATACCAGTGGGCATTGTCGGAGGCAGATGAAGCGACTGTAAATGAGTTCGTTTTTTCTCCTATGCTGATTAATGCATCCGAAGGTATTGTTGGCGCAAAATAAAAATCAAATTCCTCAATCACAAACTCTTGAGCAGGATTTTTATTACAATACATTACCGAACCTTCAGTGGTATCATCACTGCCCAAATATCCTTGATAATCACTGGATTGTTGATTCAGTGTGTAAGTGTCATCTTTACCACTCACCTCGGCGATTGTCCAAGGGGTTGAATTAGAAGCATTAGCTTGAGCATGCCATGAAGTGGCATATAATGAGTTCGTTAGATTACTAATTGTCCATTTATCACCACTTGCAGTAAAATATACTACACTAAATGTAGCGCTTAACTTTGCATTTTGACCCGCAGTTTCAATATTTACATAAAGACCAGAGCTTGAATGTTTAATGGTATAAGGTCTTCCTTCAACAAAAGACACCGAGGCCCACATACTCCCGACGCATACCATCAGCATCGTGAGTAAAGTAAAAAGTTTTGTTTTCATTTGTTTACACATATTTGGTTAGATTTAGTTGCCTTCTGTGCACTACGTCTCCAAATAGTGTCCCTAAATGAATGATTGATGATTTGCGTTCCTACCCCAAGATACAGAAAAAGCGTGGAGACCTGTCAGTTACTCGCTCCACACTCCGAGGCCGTAGGATTGCCCATTACAGTCAAAACGAGCAACTACGACCCCACGCCGATATGCAAACAATACACCTGCCAGTTTTAGCAGGTGCACGTTAATTACATACCCATGGGCGTCTACCGTTGCTGTTGTTCCCTGACTATAATTGAAAGTTTCCTACGCTTTCGGAGTGTCAAGAACAAAGCGCGTGATATACGCCTTCTTAAATACTTGGTATCCCACACCGCCAAAAAGGAACTCTTTCCTATTGGCATTCCCAGTGGCTTTTTACACCACTTTCGGCGTGAAGACGATACAAAGATACATACTTATTATATATAACGCAAGTTTTCAGTCAAAAAGATTAATGAAAATGAACCCCGAAAGTTTTTTGTATGACTTTCGGGGTTCACCTGATTCTCTATCAGTTTTGTTTCGACTTTCCTTCTATGTAATCATCAAGTGGTATGCCATAGATGCGTTCGAAGCAGAGACGGGCGGTCCTGGCTGTGGCAAATCCTGCCATATCGCAGTCCGTGACTGTGCGCAGGCGTCCTGACTTGATTAGTTTCCTGAGTTCCTCTACGCGGTAAAGGGTCAGGTACTCGTGGACATTGTTGTAGCCCTGGCTGCGCAGGCACTGTAGCATGAGCTGGCGGTTGATGCCGGTCTCCTCGCACAGGCGGTCGCGGTTGAATGTGTAGTCGCACCATGCCGGACGGTGTGTCTGCATCCAGTGCTGTACGCGGTGATAGCAACGCAGATTACGTTCGTTGAAGTCCTCTTCGCGTCTTGCATCGGCATCGTCCTGCGTGTTGCCATCGACATCGTCGTCAAGCAGGTAGTCGTCCTCGTCTATATGGGGGAGTGGAAGGCTGCGTGCCATGTTGTCCATGGTCTGGAAGACGAGGTACATATTCAATGCTGAGAATACGCCCACGTACCAGCATAGGCCCTGGGGGCTGTAGTTGAAGCAGACGTATATGTACAGGACGGAGCTGAGGCCCAGAAGTGTACAATAGCCTACGAGGTATGCGGGTATCGTGGTCTTGTATGCCATGCGGTGTGGCAGGCGGAAGATGTTGACGACATAGTAGATTCCCATGCACAGTGCGATGATACGCATTATCAGGTCGGGAGAGAGTATGTTGTCGACAAGTTCGGCAAACGAATAGACCTTGGTCAGGCTGCCGAAGGGATAGAATGCAACGAGGGAGATAAATCCCAGTATGATAATGGGCGAGGCATATAGCCACATGCGCTCCCACTGCAGGAAACCCGGCATGGTGATGCCGAAGGTGTATATACTCTGCAGGTATGTGCCGACGACGAACATCAGCAGCATACCGGGATGCAGGAGACCGGGATGTCCGTTGGCAACACTTGCGCTGTATGGCGTAATGATGAGCAGAATCATGGTAAACACTCCCATAATCCATGCCAGGCTGAGGTATTGTACCTTGTATCTTGCATAGATTGCCACAATGGCTGTAGCCACGGCGTGTGCCATAGTACAGCAGGCAAATGTGAGCATTACAATGAAATTAACGGTATCCACGGTCTGTAATCCTGGTTATTGGTAATTATTTTCCTGTTGCCATAATCGTCAGTATCCTGGTCACGTCACCGATTTCAATCTGGCCGTTGCAATTGGCATCGGCTGCCTTTGTGTCGTAGAAATCGCTTTCCTCGGGATTAGCCATCATGGTCAGTATTGATGTTACGTCACCGATTTCCACCTCGCCACTGCCGTTAGCATCGCCTATGAGGTAGGCATCCTGGTTTGTGCCTACAACGACCTTGACGGTCTGGCCGAGTGATTCCTGCATGTCAACATCTAACTCGCAATAGAGGCGTCCGGCATATATCTTGCCGACTGTCAGGTCTACTGGAATGTCGCCGAGCCATGGGCCGAACCATTCGTCGGTTGAGATGCCTTCCTTGTCACCTGCGGCTATGGTTACTGTCTTCTTGATCTTGAAGGTGCGGACACCGTTCTCGTTGACCATCGTTATGCCCGAGAGCACGATTGTACCGATAGGCATTGGCTCGCCGTCTACGATAAGCTGGAAGTTGGGCAGCTCGAAGTCAAATGTTCCGTCGCCGTTGTCGCGGGTGTAGACCGTTGACTCCTCGGGCTCGGATGCTTCGCCGTTGATGGTAATGGCTATGGGCTCGGTAAACTCGGTGCTGACTTCCGAGGCGTCCCTGAAGGCAATCTGGTACATGTTCTCCACTTCATAGCCGCTGGTAATAATGGTCAGGACATTTGTCTTGCGGTTAAATGCCAACTGTGTCTTCTGTGTGTCCTGGTTGGTGGCATAGGTCAGGAGGCTTGCATTGTAATACTTGTCAACCGCAGCTGCACCAAGGATGTCCTCTCCATCGAATGTCAATGTCGTAAGTCCGGGTGCCGGCTTGTGGTACTGGATGGTGTACTGGATCGGGGCGAAACCGTAGTTGATGCCTTCTTCCTGCTTGAGGGTAACGTGCATCTGCCACTGTACGGAGTCGAACTTGCATTCGTAGACTCCGTATCCTGCCGTCTCGACAGTCGGGATGATTTCTGCCTTCCAGAACACGTCGGACATGTCGATTGTATTGGAAGCCGAAGGTGTGTATGTCTTGTTGTCATAGACATAGCTGAGCATCTTCAGCTCGGGTACGGGCTTGGAGAGCAGTTCGATATTGCTGATTGATATCCACTGATGGATAATTCCTTCGCACGAACCGCCTATCTCGATTGTAACCTTGTCGTTGGGATTCATTACATCGAATGCAAGATAGCGGTATTCCCATCCGCGTCCGATGTTGTTGTTGGCATAGGTGCCGTCGGAACGGAAGTTGACGTTACCGTTCACGTCAACGCCACGGCCTGTATCGCCCTTGGAGGGGAAGGATACGCTCTGGTCGCCTACCTTGATGTATGACTCGGCATACTGACTGGCACGGGCAGTGGCCTTGACCATATAGTGGCCTGCAGGAAGCCCGACTGTCTGACGCGCACTGGATGTCCATGGGTCCGAAGACTCCCACAGAACGACGGGCGATGCCGACTGCTCGTAATACGGAGTCATGGTGCCGTCCCAGTGATGACCGCCGGTTGTGTTCTTGGACATATTGGTATTCCAGTATGTGGAGTTGGTCAGATCGGTGGAACCGAGCAGGGATGTACGGTCGACAGTAAAGCCGTCGTTGACAAAATTGAACTGGGCTGCACGGACAGTAGCCAGAAGGTCGCTGAGGACTGTCTTGTTGGTGGCGTTCTTGTTCATGACCTGACGATAGGATGTGATGTCCATACCCATCTGCTGGGCACGTGTCAGTTCGTCATACAGCTCTATGCGCAGATTGCGGCAGTCAACTTCATTGCAGTCATAGAACTGCCATACTGCAAGACCGTAGCGCGGATCTTCCTTGCCATAGACTTCCAAATCGTTTGTTCCGTCAGGGCCATCCGATGCATTCTCGTGCCAGGACAGGAATGCCTGATACGAGCGTGAGACGAACCATGATGTCCAAGTTGCCGTACTTGACATAATATATCCGCCAACTGACTGCTGTATATCCAATGCTGTTGCCGAGGTGCTGTTTACGCTGTACGAAACACTGGTCGGTGCCGTAACCAGAATATTGTAATTGATGGTAATGTTGAAATACTTGCCTCCGGAACTCTGGACATAGTTGTTGTCGGTTACGGTCCATTTGGTCAGGTCGGTGCCCTCGCCGTTGGAAAGAGTATTATTGTCCATCACGTACATGTCGTGATATTTGTTCTTGATATAATACTGCTTGTTCTTCTGCATCGTAACAGGTTCGATGACATCCTCGCGGGGATCGGGCATCTGTCCGAGGCCGAACTGGTATGTATATACGCGGTTGAAGATGTCGTAACCCTCTGCCGCACGTGCCGTAACAGTCAGCACGAGTGAGCTCTCGTCAAAGGAGCGTACCAGTGTAGCATCCTCGTTACCGGTCAGGACAAGGCCTGCCTCGCTGTACAGGTCGGTGGTTGTGAAGCCGTCGACATTGACTGCTTCGCCGTTCCATGTTGCCGACACGATGGCGGGGGCTGGTACGTGGAACTGGATGACACGTGTAATCTTGTTGTCGAAGATGTCTGTCATTACGACTGTCAGCCGACAGGTCTTGATGTCGAATGACTCGGCATGTGACTTGACGTCCTCGTTGAATTCGAGCTGTACACGCTCCTTATTATATATAACGCTCTCGGAGTTAGTCAGCAAGTCTACTCCGTCCTGTGTGGCGCTGCTGATATCTGCATTGGGCTTTGTGAAGGGGATTGTGTAGGTGTGGAAGTTGGTGTCATCCTCGTCGAAGTTCTCGCCCTTGACGGTAACAGTGAGTGCATAGGCATTGTAGTCAAAGCTGTATGACCATGTTGCTGCACGTCCCGTCATCTTGACATCGGTAAGCTTTTCGGGGTCAAAGAGGCAGTCCATCTTGGTCTGTCCCAGAATATTCTGACCGTCGTAGGTGATGCTCTTGGCCTCGCTGTAATACAGCATCTCCATATCGTCGACATAGAGATAATCGGACTCGGCTCCGTCACCTGCTATGGCGCTGGTACTGATATTTACCAAGACATAGTAGGGGTCCTTGGATGCATTCTGGACATCAAAGGGAGCAGTGTACTGGGTCCATGTGCCGTTGCTGGGGGTGGACTTGATGCTGGTTGCCACTACGGTTGCGGTAATATTGTTGGCCTGCGGGTCCTGGAAATAGCCCTTGGTAGTAAGCGTGATGCTGACCTTGCCGTCGTTCTTGCCAGCGAACTTCACCCAATAGCGTGCAGCATCGGGGTGACCAGAGAATCGCATTGACTGGTCGGTACGGCTCTCGTTGATGTAGTTATAGTTTCCGGTTCCATCGGTGGCAGTGGTAGAACCCATGTTCACACAGCCTGTTGTAAGGTTACCCTGGGCGATGATGCCGAACATGACATTGCGTGCCTTGATTTGTGCACTGTATTTGCCCTTGGTACCGGGGCGTGTATCGGTGCTCTTCCACAGCTGTACGGCACCGGCCATTCCCTTCAGGGAACCTGTTCCATCCATGAAAGAGCTCCACTGCAACGGTTCTTCGCCTGTATTGCCGCTGTACGAAACGCTTTCCCACTGTTCGAAGCCGGAGTTGCCCAGCTGATACTGTGCATTTCCCGACATGGCAACAACTGCCATCAGGAAAGTATAAAACAACCTTTTCATTTTCATCTCGTAATTCAATCTTATATTTCTAATACCTTATATATACTATTATAGCTTCAATACCAGGCGTCCGTTTACGACGTGTATGCCCTTGGCCGAGGAATTGACGCGTCGGCCCTGCAGGTCGTAGCATGAACCTACAGTTGTATTGGATGCGGGCCTTTCGGTAACGAATTCAGTAACACCGGTAAAGTCCTCTCCGTCCAGACTGTCGAAGAATGCCTTGTTGCCCAGCTGTACGTTAACGTCCTGTCCGCCGGCACGCAACTTGATTGTTACGAACAACTGCTCGTTGTTGATCTTGCCGGCTGTAGGCAGTGGCAGCGTGCCCAGCATGGGACCCACCCACATTGCATCGGCAGGATCGGTACCTGCGGCAATATTCAAATCACCGTTGTATTCGAACGTTGAATAGTGATGCCCTGTATCTGTGAGACCTACATTCTCGATCAGGATATTGCCGACATACATCGGATCTGAATCTCCGGACTTGAGAATAAAGTTGTAGAGTGCCAGGTCTATTGTATTGTCGTCGTGGAATGTAATCTGTACCTCGCTGTCCATAGGACCGTTCATATTGCCGTCGACACCGACATAGAGATCCTCGGCATAGACCTTGGTTCCTGATGTGGGCATCATCCATGCGGGCTTGGCAAGCTTCCAGATGCTGTACGGAACCTGTACGTTGTACTTCGTATCAGTATATACGCCTGAGAGCTTGACCTCGTCGTCGGTAGCGTCCCACGTAATGGGGTGAACGCGATTGATTTCCTCGTCAGCAACATTCTCGTCAGAGGAATGCTTGACCACAACGTAGCACAAATTAACGTAGGTTGCATCGTAGGGGATGACCTCGGGGCTGTAGCTGATGGAAGCCGACTTGAGCCAGTAGGTAATCTTGGCTGCCGGTTTTGCAGGCTTGAGGATGTAGTACTGAACCTCGACCTTGTATTCCGAATCGTAGTATGTGCCGGTGATTGACTTCTCGTCATTGGTCTGGAACCAGTCCAGGGTGGTTGAACGCTGGATTTCCTCGTCCTCGACACCGGCCTTTGAGGAATGCTTGAGAATCACATACGACATCTGTACGGATGTTGCATCGTATGTCAGGACGGATGGATTGAATGTAACGGAATTGGGCTTCAGCTTGTATGTTATTATAGGTTCGGCATCCTTGCCCAACTCGTTTCCTACCTCGACCTGAACCAGCTGGCCCATTGTGGACATGAGATTGATGAAGATCTGTACATGCAGCTGCTGGTCGTTCATTTCGCCAGTCAACTGCAGGGGAATTACGCCCAGGTACGGGCCCATCCAGAACTTGTCAGGGTCACTGCCCTCGGGGATTGTTATGTTTCCGGTGTATGTGAACTTGCCTGCTGCTATTGTCCTGTCCCATTCCTGCGCAATGCCCTTGACAGCAATGTTGCCGACAGGAATCTCGTCGCCGTTGCTGATGAGCACAAAGTCGTTCAAGGCAAAGTCTATCACGCCGTCCTGTCCGTATTTCACGACAACCGTGCATGGCTGCGGATCTCCCTTCTGACCATTGATTATGATGGTTACATTGTCGTCGTAGTTCTTCTGGGTTCCGGCTGCGGGCCATTCGTGTTCGGGCTCGGGCTCCTCGTCCTTCTCGTATATTGCCATGTAGGTTGCATTGGCGGTCACAATCTCGACTATAGCCGGTGTCCATCCCATGAAGGTATAGCCCTCGCGCACGGGATTGTCCGGGATGATTATCCTGTCACCTTCCTTGATCTGTGTGGTGAACAGTGTCTCGCCGTTGTAATTGAGGAACGTAACGGTATAATATACGTCATCGGGGATTATCTCCTCGTAAGTGGCGGTATAAGTGGCATCGGCCTGTACCGGTGAGACAATATCGGGGTCCCAGCCTGTAAAGGTATATCCCTCGCGTGCAGGAGCATTGGGGGCAACGACCGGGTCACCTTCCTTTATGGTCCTTGAGGCAATAAGCTGGCCGTCATAGGTGAGGAATGTGACGGTATAGTATACTGTAGGTTTCCTGAACTGGTATGTGTAAGTATGCTCGGAACTGTTGTCCTGTGCCGTAACATGGACCGTCAGGACGTATGTACTGGGATTGTACTCGTGTGTAATGGTTGCACCTGCACCGTTGGACTTTAATCCCGAAAGAAGGCTTTCGTCATATTCTTCTTCGACCGAGGTCTTGCCCAGGATGCTCTTCCCCTTATACATGATTTCGGACAACTCGCTGTTGTACACAAGGGAGATGTCGTCAATATACATATAGTCATCCTTGCTGCCCTTGCCGGGGATATTGGTCGTGGTGAATGAAACCAGGGCATAGGCAGGATTGTCGGTGCTGACATAATTGAAAGGTATGGTGTATTCGGTCCATTCGTCGTTACTGTCTGCAAACAACGCAGCACTGCCGACCATCTGTCCCGTGATACCCTCTCCTGTTGCTATGGGGAACTGGAAACGGCCTTCGCTGTGCAGGTATGCTGCAATCTGTCCCTTGTTTACACCACTGAAGCGCACCCATACCTTCATTGCGTCGGGGCGTCCGGTCAACGGCATTGCCTGACCGTCAGGAATATTTGTATAATTGTAATTGACTGTAGTATTACCCTGGTTGATATTACCCATCTCAACGCAGCCGGTAGTCAGATTACCTGCCAAATTCAGGGTGAGATAATTCTTTGCCTTGATCAGGACACTGGTCGAACCTGCCGAACCTGTACGTGCCTCGCCCTGTTCCAATGGAGCAGCATACTTAACGGCATTGGCCTTTACCGCACCTGTACCTGTAAGATACGAATGCCATGCTACTGGGGCAATTTGAGTCTTATCGTTGTATGTGACGTCTTCCCACTGCTCAAAATCGGCATTCTGTAACTGGAAGACACCCTGTGCACTGGCAGTGACAGCCAGCATACCTATAACAAACAATGTAAATAATTTCTTCATCTGAAATATATCTTTTTACCTTTTTACCTGTTAACCTATATCCGTCAGAAGCAATATGCTCCGCCTATTGTTCCGAATATCGGGAACATCTTGAAACGTACTGTGTCGTAATCTCCGGGGAAGATGCTGGTAAAACCCCAGTCAAGCTTGCCGAATGCTCCGATGTGCTTGGTTATCTTCCAGTCAAACAGCAACTCGATACCAGCCGTGCAGGTAACCATATCCTTGCCAAGACTGGTGCTGGCTTCCTTGTCAGGACCGAATATATTCTTGTCCTGGGTAGGACCTGAACCGTCGCCATGGTCAACACGAAGATATGCGTCCTCGGCACGCTCTGCCTCGGGGAATCCGTGAACCGTTGCGTCAAAGTTCTTGGACAGGAACATTTGCATATAAGGACCCATGCTTACATGCCAACGCGGACTCATACGTAATGTAGCCATTACAGGAATGGTAATGGTCCAGTTGTTGATACTGGTCTCGTTGATACCGGTAAACCATCCTTTCTGCTCTTCGCCATCCAGCACCATCTTTGTGTAGTAGTTCTTCACCTCGGCCCTGGTAGAAAATCCCTGATTGGCCAACGTGACGCCAATCTTCAGACCCCAACGACGGTTGAACATCTTGTAGCCCTCGACACCGACGCTGATGCCACCTTGAGGACTGAACTTCTGAATCTGTCGGATTTCGCGCGGAATAGGCAGCGGCGAATAACCGCCAATACTGTAACCCATCTTCAACTGAAAGCCGAAGCCTGTACGGCTGGTCGGTCCCCAGCGCTCCCATTTGTCCGCAACGGGAATGGGTGTGTCTACATTAGTTTCCTGAGCCCATATCGGCAAGGCTGTCAAGCACAAGACGACTACTGTAATATATTTGATTATCCTGTTCATCAATCCTCGTAATAAATGGTTATACTTTCGATATAGAGTTTGGAACCCTCGGCTCCTTCCATATTCTGTCCGTTCCAGCTACTGGTTGCTCCGACAACCATACTGTAGCCGCCGTCTGCCAAGGCTGAGGCATCGACATTGTATGTCTCGATCTTGAACTCCAGGTCTGTCAATTCGGTACCTACCTGCTTGCTTGAGCCATGAAGGCGCGCATAACCGGCAATGTTACCGTGAGTAAACAGATCAGAGGTAGAGAGTGTGAACTGGCCTCCCATATTACGGTAGAATACACAGTAAATGTCAGGCGCATCGGTCTCACCGGTAGTATAGGTGTTGCCCTTGTAGTATTTCTCGCCTGGAGTATACTTGGCACGGACCTTCATCTTCGTTGGCTTGTGCCTGAACGGTGCTCCGTAGTGTGCAAGTGACTGGAAGTACGAGACACCGCCTGTCATAGCCTGCTGGAGGGTATATGTGTCCATCGTTCCGTTGAACAGCATGCCCGGAACGGTGCGCATCTTCAGCACCGAAGCGTATGTGCTGTTGTTGGCAGCCGTCTCAAGCAACAACACGCCGGTTCCGTCCTTCCTTGCAGGACACTCGGACACTGATGCTCCGGTGCGGAGAACCTTGTACATAGGATTCGTCGTTACCCAGGAAGAAGCCAGGTTTGCATCGGTCCATGAGTAGTACCCGCTGGCTGTGCTTCCGTCCTCGAAACTGAAGACGTAACGGGGTTCCTGAGCAATGTTTGCCCTGACCTTGTATGTAAGCGTCTTCTTACCGAAACGACTCTTGACTGTAAATGTATGGAACTGGCCGTCCGAGAGATTTACCTTCTGACCGGATGTAAACACATCTTCATTCTCGTCATCTATTGTCGAGAACTTGGTTGCATGGATAGTGAGAGGCACCGCAGTAACATCAGCATTCCATTTGACAGGGAACACGACTTCATTTGCCTCGTTTGCCGTCTGGACGCTGTCGGATGCCTGCTTGAATATCTTAAGCGGATTGTCCACGAGAATGCTAAATGACGAAACGGTGAATTCGGTCTGTTCGGCATACTGGACCTTGACTTTATAGGTATCTGTCTGGGAACCGTCCTGACTGATAACTTTGAACTGATGGAACTGTCCGTCGGAAAGATCCACATTGCTACCCGAAACGAAATCACTGCCGGCAGCATTCTGAATTGTTGCCCACTTGCTGACATTCAGGGTCAGGGGTACTGATGTGACAACGGCATCCCATCTGACGGGGAATATGATTTCGTTGGAAGCAGAAGGTGTCTGCACACTGTCAGCTACGTTCTTGAATATAGTCAGTGGCGACGCTATCTTGATACATGCCGACAGGATTGTCGGAACCGGCTGTTCCTCGAACCTGGCACGGACTGTATATATGATTTCAAGTTTGCCCTCGGCATCACGCGCCTTGAACTTCAACACTTTGTCTTTTGAAAGGTCAACCTTTGTTCCGGAAACAAAGACCTTGCCACCCTCGTCATAAACAGTGTAGCCCTGACCCGGATGTAGGGTCAGCGGAACAGATTTCATGTCTGCATCCCATTTTACAGGGAACACTATCTCGGTTATGCCCTCTTCCAGGAATTGAATACTGTCTCCTTCTTCAGGGAATAAAACTAAGGGATCATCAACAATAATACTGGCAGATGATATTGGAAGTGTTGCATCTCCCTCATCCTCGGGATCCTCGAATACAACCTCGATATTATCCATGAAGAGCCTGGAATCCAAAGCTCCTTCGAAATATCCGCCACGCCAGCTGCTGGTAGATCCTATTGCGATGCTATAGCCGCGGTTCCTGAGAATGATCGGATCTATGGTATTTTCCTGTCCTGTCTGGAAGAAATCATAGTTGACAGGTATTGATACATGCTTCCACTCACTTGTAATACCGTGTATCGGGCTGTTTGTAAGTACTGGTTCCGGAATATGGCGCTGTTCCTCTTCGTTCCATACCATATTATAGTTGTGTGACAGACGCGCAACACCTTTTATATGTTTATTGGTCAGAACGTCGTCACCGTCAAGCACTACGGGATTGCCGTCCTCGTCGACATTGCGATAGATTATGCAATACAGATCAGGTTCGTCAACAACACCCGTAATCTCATTTTCGTTTGTATCCTGGAACTTGGCACCCGGCACATATTTCAGGTCTGCCTCGATGCGAACCGGCTTGTGGGGACACGGAACTCCCATCTTTGTTGCCTTGCGGGCATCATTCAATGCCTTGCTGGAATCAAACAGACCATTGAACATACTGCCTGCTGCCAGAGGGATATGTACCATCTGTCCGAAAGAGCCTGTACTGCGTGTATGCAATTCGACACAGTCAGTTCCGTCCATTCCGCCGTTGAAGACTGGAATTGTCGGATACTCGTCAGGCTGTGCACTGCCTCGGCTTAATATATATCCGGGATTACCGTTCTTCCAAACCGGATCACCTGCACGGAACAGATTCTTAGTGATAGTAGGATCGGTTTCCGTCCAGACATAATAGCCGGGATTTGTGGAGGTCGTTCCCTGGACTTCATAATTTCCATTAAAAGTGATCAGCATCTCGGTCAACACCGTATATGCCGGCTGATGTTCCATAGAAACTTCGTATGTCTTGCTCCATTCGCCACTTTCACACCGGACGACAAATTTCTGCACACGCTCGTTGGTGAAATTTACAAGCCGCCCGTTCTCAAAAGGCACCTCTTCACCATCAATGACAATATATGCTGTTGAGCCTTTGGAAATCTGGATGTAAACGGGATAGCTTCCTAATGTAGCATTATGCTTTACAGAAAAAACGTGTTTAGTTTCTATGGGAAGAAAATGGTACGCTGCATCTGATTCGTGATCAAATATTTCCAACGGGTTTTCAAGTTGTACGGAAATCTCGTTGATGTCACATTCTATTTCCAACGGAGCCTCTGATATACAGGACACCATGAGAACAGTTGAAGACAACGCCAGTAGCAACGACAATATCAGCAATTTTATCTTCATATCAAACCTCTTGTTTCTATGTTATTTTTAGCAGTTATTTTAATTTGGGGGCAAAATTACACTTTTTCTTCCGCGTGTGCACAAAGAAAAGGATAAAATACACCTTTTTACCATAATGACACCAAAAAAAAGTGATTTCAACGAGAAAGACTGTTTTTCCCGTATTGTTCTACCCAAGCCCTGATAATACGTATATCCGATACGGGGCGGTCATTGGAATCTGTCCTTGCCTGTTGTATCCTGTCTACCACATCAAGCCCTTCGATTACCTCGCCAAAGACTGTATATTCACCGTCCAGATGGGGTGTTCCTCCTACCATCTGATAGTCATCTGTCATAAAATGATTGTATTCATAGCCTTTTTCTTCCCATGAAGAACGTATTTTGTTGAGAGAGGCGGGACCCATTTTCCTACCCCAGACAATATAGAACTGACAACCGCTGCTCCGGCGCTCGGGATTGACATCATCGCCTTCACGGGCGGCTGCCACCATGCCACGCCTGTGATACAGGTCCGGCAAACAGAATTCAGGCGGCAAGGTATAGCCTACATCTCCTTCACCCAGAAGGGCTCCCGACGGAGCAGTTTTGCTATAGGGATCACCACCCTGAATCATAAAATCCCTGATTACACGATGGAAGAGGGTTCCATCATAGAAACCCTGAGCTACAAGTTTCAGGAAGTTATCCCTATGAATAGGAGTTTCGTCCATAAGCGCCATGCGGATTGTACCCATAGTCGTTTCAAGACGTACAACACTTCTCCGCTCCTTGCGTTTGGCTTCAGCAGACGTACACACAAGAAAGACTGTAGTTAAAACAACAGTAACCCTGAAACAAAAACAAGCAAGGAATCTTTTGGTGTTAAACATAATATTTGACTAATTACATTTAATCTGCGGCAAAGATACGGAAAAATTCCCCACCGACAAATTTTAGATTTCGTATTTTTCCTTATTCGGGCTTTTATTTCAATAAATTACATAGAACAAAGCCATTCTATCGACAAATACACAGAGCAACCCCCCTAAACTCATTATAGATGCAAATAAATAGTTTTAACTTCGATCAAAAATAATTAAAAAAGTTAGTGGGGAATTGTGGAGAAAATTGTATATTTGCGACAAAATTCGATTATACAAGGAACACGCACATGAGATTTACAGGCAACATCGATGCAAAAATGGACGAGAAGGGACGTGTCTTCCTTCCTGCCGTTTTCCGCAAAGTGATGCAACGTGAGGGCGTAGAAGGACTGATTCTTCGCCGTGACGTATTCCAGAAGTGTCTGGTCTTATATCCCGAGAATGTCTGGAACACCCAAGTGGATGCAATCACGCAACGGACAAATATGTTTGACAGCAACGGACGTGCTGCACTGCGCGGATTTGTAGCCGGGGCTGAAAGCGTCAGCATGGACAGTAACGGGCGCATTCTGATACCGCAAAGGTATGCTGAAATTGCTGGTTTGGAATATGAAGTACGCTTCATAGGTGTTGATGACACGATTGAAATATGGAACCGTCAAACAGCCATAGATTTACTCTCACGCACAGACGAATTGGCACAGAGTTTGGAGAACCTGATGAACCCAAAGGCAGAATAACAGGACTGCAGAGAAGATATGGATTGCCCGACCTACCATATTCCGGTGATGCTGAATGAGTGCATCGAAGGCTTGAATATAAAGCCCGACGGCATTTATCTGGACCTGACATACGGAGGAGGCGGTCACAGCATGGAAATCCTGAGCAGGCTGGATGACAGAGGTCATCTGTACGGCTTTGATCAGGACAAAGACGCAATGGATGGGGCAATACAGGATGACAAATTCACATTTGTACACAGTAATTTTCGCTTTATAGGCAACTGGATGCGATACTACAATGTCGAGGGTGTAGACGGAATATTGGCCGATCTGGGTGTGAGCAGCCATCATCTGGATGACGGAGAAAGAGGGTTCTCTTTCAGACATGATGCCCCCTTGGACATGAGAATGAACCGTAAGAGCAGTCTTACCGCATACAACATTGTCATGGAATACCCCGAAGACCGGATTGCAGACATTCTGTATCTGTACGGGGAGCTAAGACATAGCCGGCGAATTGCTGCCAAGATAGTAAAACACCGAACGAAAGAAGAGATAAAGACAACAGGACAGCTTGCCGGCATAGTCGCACCGCTGTTGAACAGGGAACGTGAGAAGAAGGACTTGGCCAGGGTGTTCCAGGCACTGAGGATAGAAGTCAACGGGGAGATGAAGGCCCTGGGTGAAATGCTGGAAAGTGCAACATCAATACTAAACCAAGGAGGACGGCTGGTCATAATGACATACCACAGCCTGGAAGACAGAATCGTCAAAAACTACATAAAGAAAGCTGGACACAACAAAGATGACAACAGTACTGATTCGCTGATTTTCGGAAAACCGACATCAATATTAAAGGACTTAAGCAAAGGAGCTGTAATTCCTTCGGAAGAAGAAATCAACATTAACCCACGGAGCCGTTCGGCTAAACTTCGTATAGCAGAGAAAAGATGAAAGAAAAAGAAACAGAGCCAACAATGATTGAGAAAAAAAACGTAAGACGAAGGAATAGCCGGGTTGAGACTGACAACGAACTGGCGTTACGGCAGTTAAGGGATGCATGGAAGCAGATAAGCATCGACGGACAGTGGTTCAAACGTCAGATATGGCTGTTCGTAGTTATCGTAATAGGCATCATAGTCTACATATCCAACCGCTACGCTGCACAGCAGGAAATTATTGAGGAGCAGTTGTTGCGCGAGGAGTTGCAGGACTGGAAATTCAGAAGCCTTACAAGAAACAGCGAACTGACATTCAGGACAAGACAGAGTCAGATAGAGTTACAACTGAAAGCATTTGGGGACAGTTCTATTCAAGTTAGCAACAAGGCACCCTACCAAATAATAAACACAAACAAATAACACACAACATGAAAGCTGACAAAAACAATACTATAGGGCGTTTCCGCATTATAGTCATCCTGATGGCTTTGGTGGGTGTGTATATTCTGAGCACAGCTTTGTACACCATGGTCAGCAAACGTGAGTACTGGACCGAAGTGAGCAAGATGTTCGTAAAGGAGAATGTCCCTATACCGGCAGCCCGAGGCAATATTTACGACTGCAACGGAAAATTGATGGCAGGCTCAGTTCCCGAATACCGGTTATACATGGATTACGTGGTAATCGACAAGAATGAGAAGGCGCGTATCAAGGCGCAGGCCTATCGTGACTCTGTCTTTGACCTTAAACTGGACAGCATCTGTGATGGACTTGCCCGGATATTCCCTGACAAGACATCTGAATGGTTCCGTACACGCCTGCTGGAGGGCAAACGCAAAGGAAGCCACGCATGGAGAATATATCCACGCCATGCTACGTATATTCAGTACAAGGAATGCAAGAAACTGCCGCTACTTAGGGATGCCTCGTTCAAGGGCGGCTTCTATGCAGACGAAACACTGCAGCGCAAGCATCCATACGGTTCACTGGCATGTCGTACACTGGGTGACCTGTGGCGTGACTCGGATGCTGCAAAAAACGGAATTGAGTTGAGCTATGACAGCATTCTGCGAGGAAAGGACGGCCTGAGCCATCGAATGAAAGTCAGGAACCACCGTGTAAGCATTATTGACCGTGAACCGGTACTGGGACACGATCTGATGACGACGATAGACGTAGACATACAGGACTTTGCAGAAAAAGCATTGGTGGCAAAACTGAAGGAACCTTTGGTAAATGGTGAAATCGGTATCGCCATTGTGATGGAATGTGCCACCGGTGACATAAAGGCTATTGTAAACATGCATCGTGCAGAAGACGGCGAATACTATGAGATGAAGAACAGTGCCGTGAGTGACCTGATGGAACCGGGATCCACTTTCAAGACAGCCAGCATAATGGTTGCCCTGGATGACGGGAAAATAACATTAGACAACACCGTTGACTGTAATCACGGACAATTCCAGATGCATGGCCGAGTGATGAAAGACCACAACTGGCATCGAGGCGGATATGGTACCCTGACAATATCACAGATTCTGGAGCAAAGCAGTAATATCGGTGTCAGCCGCATCATTGACAATGCCTATCACGACAATCCTAAGGCATACGTGGACGGATTATTGAGAATTGGTATCGGCATACCCTTGAATCTTCCATTTGCAGGTAAGGGAGAACCTATTATTCCGCGTCCTGACAGTCAGAAACGATTCTGGAGCAAGACCGACCTTCCATGGATGAGCATCGGATACGTAACCATGCTGCCTCCGATAAGTACATTGACATTCTATAATGCCATTGCCAACAACGGTACTATGGTGCGTCCAAGATTTGTAAAGGCCGAGATGATAAACGGACATGTGGTGCGTGAATTCCCGACCGAAGTTATAAAACAGCAGATTTGCAAACCGTCGACACTGAAGGACATACGGTTTTGCCTTAACAATGTGGTAAAAATAGGCTTAGGCCATAAGGCAGGTAACGGCAGCAAGTTGTTTGAGGTCAGCGGCAAGACCGGAACGGCACAATTCTCGGAAAACGGAAGCTATGCATCGCACAAATACATGGTTAGTTTCTGTGGTTTTTATCCAAGTGAAGCCCCACGCTACAGCTGTATCGTATGTATTGTGAAGCGAGGGCTGCCTGCTTCGGGCGGTGGCCAGTGCGGACCTGTATTCAGCCAGATATCACAGTTTGTAATGGCTCAGGCGCTGGCTCGCGATGCCAAGGAGGCTGCAGACAGTCTTTCGGTTTATTCTCCGACTAAAAAGGCTTCACGTTCCAAGGCAGATTCGACAGACAACAAACATGTTCCGAATGTTATCGGTATGGGGGCACGGAATGCTGTCTACGAGATGAAGAAGAGGGGACTGAAGGTGAAACTGCACGGAACCGGAGCTGTAAAAGGACAAAGCATTTCTGCCGGAACAGAAATAACAAAGCCAGAGACCGTAAATCTTGTTTTGGAATAAATTAAGGCATATCTAAATACTATACTATATATAAGGTATATGAAACTGACTCGAATCATAGAGCATTGCAGACCAAAAGACATTATTGGAAATGCTGACATCGAAATAGCAAGACTGGAAATCGATTCACGTAAGGTGGGGAAGGGTACTGCCTTCGTTGCCATGCGTGGAACCCAAGTGGACGGGCATAACTATATCGGCAAGGCAATTGAACTGGGCGCAAGTGCAATTGTCTGCGAAAAGTTGCCTGAGACACTGTCAGAAAATGTCACATATCTCCAATATGACAATACCGAGGATGCCGTAGGACTTCTGGCAACTGAATTTTACGGCAACCCTACCAAGAGGATGAAACTGATAGGTGTTACCGGCACAAACGGAAAGACGACCATTGCAACGACGTTGTACAATATTGTCAGGCACATGGGTATAAAGGCAGGCCTATGCAGCACTGTGTGCAACTATATTGACGGTAAGCCCTACCCCACCGAATGCACAACACCTGATCCTATCACGCTCAATCACTTGTTGGGAGATATGGCTGATGCAGGATGCGAATATGCATTCATGGAAGTAAGCAGCCATTCTGTGGCCCAGAAACGTATCGGGGGGCTGACATTTGCAGGCGGTCTATTCACCAATCTTACTCGCGATCATCTTGATTATCACAAGACATTTGAGAACTACCGCGATGCCAAGAAAGCATTCTTTGACTTGCTTCCAAAGGATGCGTTTGCCATCACAAATGCAGATGACCGAAATGGCATGGTTATGACCCAGAACACCAAAGCCACAGTCAAGACATACTCAATGCGCGGGGTTGCCGATTTCCGTGCCAAGATTCTGGAGGAAAGTTTCGAAGGTATGAACCTGCTTTTTGACAATACCGAAGTTTTCGTCCAGTTTGTAGGCCGGTTCAATGTTCAGAATCTGCTTGCCGTATATGGTGCCTTGCGAATGATGGGCATAGACCAGCAGGAAGCTCTAATAGAATTGAGTGCAATGAAACCTGTGAACGGACGCTTTGAAACAATCCGCTCGAACAATGGAGTGACGGCTATAGTAGACTATGCACACACACCCGATGCAATTGCAAACGTTCTGTCAACTATCAACGAGGTACTACAGGGAAAAGGGCAGTGCTGGACGGTATGTGGCGCCGGAGGCAATCGTGACAAGGGCAAACGTCCTCTGATGGCTCAGGAAGCCGTCAAGCAGAGCGACCATGTAATCATCACCAGTGACAATCCACGTTTCGAGAATCCACAGGATATAATCAATGACATGCTTGCCGGCCTTACACCGGAAGACATGCAGAAAACGATAAGCATTACGGACAGGCGAGAGGCTATTCGCACAGCATGTATGATGGCACGTCCCGGTGATGCCGTCCTGGTTGCAGGCAAGGGACATGAGGACTATCAGATTATCCAGGGAGTAAAGCACCATTTTGACGATCATGAGGTTATACGCGAAGCGTTTGACCTCAAGTAACCATACTTAAATTAAATATTCTATTACGAGATGCTATATTATCTGTTCAGATTTTTAGAAAGCTACGGCATAAGCGGTTCCGGGATGTGGCACTACATCTCATTCCGAGGAATTCTGACACTGGTACTAAGTCTGCTGATATCCATGTGGTTCGGCCAGTATTTCATCAAATGGATGAAGAAGCATAATATAAACGAGACACAGCGCGATGCCAGTATTGACCCATACGGAGTTCAGAAGAAGAACGTACCTACAATGGGTGGCATTATCATTATTGTTGCCACAATTGTTCCGTGTCTGCTTTTCGGACGACTGCGTAATATATATATGTTGCTGATGCTTGCTACGACATTATGGTTAGGTTTTATCGGCTTCATGGATGACTATATCAAGATGAAAGTACACAAGGATGGTCTTCGCCCAGTATACAAACTTGCTGGACAGGCATTGCTGGGTCTTATTATAGGACTCGTTCTATGGCAGAGTCCGGATGCAGTTATCCGCGAAAACATCACAACAGAAAAACAAGGAGCCATCGAGGTTGTATTACATAAAAGCGAACCGGTTAAAAGTACTATAACCACAATTCCGTTTGTCAAGAACAACAACCTGAGCTACAGCAATCTGTTCTCCTTCCTGGGACAATACAAAACAGCTGCCGGATGGATATTCTTTGTATTAGTCGTAACATTCGTCGTCATGGCAGTCAGCAACGGCAGCAATATTAACGACGGAATGGACGGCATGTGTGCAGGAAACTCGGCAATAATGTGTGCAGCACTGGCAATACTTGCGTATGTGTCGAGCCATATCACATTAGCCAGTTATCTGAATATCATGTTTATTCCAGGATCTGAAGAATTGGTAATATTCCTGCTGGCATTCATGGGTGCACTGATAGGATTCCTGTGGTACAATGCCTATCCGGCACAAGTATTCATGGGAGATACCGGTTCCCTGGCCATCGGAGGTATAATTGCAGTAACAGCAATTATCATTCACAAGGAACTGCTAATCCCCATCATCTGCTTCGTTTTCCTTGTCGAAAGCATAAGTGTGCTCCTGCAGACAAATGTTGCAAAGATGGGTAACAGACGTGGAGAAAAATGGCGCGTAATAAAGCGTGCTCCAATCCATGACACATTCAGAGTAAAACCCGAGGATCTGGCAAAGGATCTGAAAATCTTCCTCAACTGGCCAAAGGGTTGTTGGCTGGAAAGTAAGGTGACCATACGGTTCTGGATTGTCACAATAATCATGGCAGCCTTGGCAATTGTGACATTGAAGATAAGATAATAACAACGACACACTATATATAATATATGAGGATAGTTATTCTAGGTGCAGCAGAAAGCGGAGTAGGCGCTGCGGTACTTGCTCTTAATAAAGGATTCGATGTGTTTGTCAGCGACATGGGAACAATCAAGACAAACTACAAAGAGATACTGGACAAATACGCCATCGAATGGGAAGAGAATAGGCATACCGAAGAGAAGATATTGTGTGCTGATGAAATAATTAAAAGCCCTGGCATACCCGACAATGCCCCAATGGTCATAAAGGCTTCGGAGGCCGGTATACCTGTCATCAGCGAAATCGAATTCGCAGGACGTTACACCAATGCCAAGATGATATGTATTACCGGCAGTAATGGTAAAACCACAACAACCAGCCTTATATACCATATCCTTAAGAATGCCGGATATAATGTAGGCCTGGCTGGTAATATCGGACGTTCGCTGGCCTTACAGATTGCCGAAGGATGCGACTACACACACTATGTGATTGAACTTAGCAGCTTCCAGTTGGACAATATGTATGAATTCCGTGCAAACATTGCAGTTCTTCTTAATATCACTCCCGATCATCTGGACAGATATGACAACAAGATGCAAAACTATACTGATTCCAAAATGCGTATTATCCAGAACCAGACCGAGGAAGATGTTTTTATCTATTGGGCAGACGACCCGATAATCAAGGAAGAGATCAAAAAATACGATATCAAGTCAAGACTGTGTCCATTCTCTATTACAAGTAAACAAGGAATGGCTGGTTATATAAGTAACGAAACATATACTATAGAGCAGCCTGTGCCGTTCAACATGCCACAACAATCACTGTCCCTGCACGGCAAGCACAACATGTATAATTCTCTTGCTGCAGGAATAGCGGCCCGCTTTGCCGGTGTAAACGATGATGAACTGCAAAGGAGCCTTTCCGATTTCGAAGGTGTGGAACACCGCCTGGAAAAGGTGGCTACTGTCGATGGCGTACACTATATCAATGATTCGAAAGCAACCAATGTAGATGCATGCTGGTATGCGCTGGAAAGTATGGAGACACCTACAATACTGATTATTGGCGGCAAGGACAAGGGTAATGACTACGAGGCTATACGCGAATTGGTAAAACAAAAGTGTGCAGGCATCGTATATCTGGGTACCGACAATACAAAACTGCACAATTTCTTTGACAAATTAGGAATTCCGACTGCAGACACGCACAGTATGAAGGATTGTGTTGCCGAATGTGTGAAAATGGCAAAACCAGGATATACCGTGCTGCTAAGTCCGTGCTGTGCAAGTTTTGACCTGTTCAAAA
The DNA here is from genome assembly GCA_017617635.1 of Bacteroidaceae bacterium. GTDB lineage: Bacteria > Bacteroidota > Bacteroidia > Bacteroidales > Bacteroidaceae > Physcousia. Next base: position 24,381 of record JAFZVW010000028.1, read on the forward strand.
ACATGGAGGACCGTGGTGAGCAGTTCAAAACATTGGTAAGGTCCCTCTGAGCAAAGGACATGGACATAAAGATGACGACAAGAAAATGGTAAACTGGAGTAAAGAAAATTTTAAGGAAAAGGGGCTCATGCAAGGCGACATGGTCTTGTGGATGATATTTCTGGGATTGTGCATGATTTCAATTATAGAGGTCTATAGCGCATCCAGCAACATGACATATTCCAATGGCGCATATTGGGAACCGGTTATGAAGCACGGTAGCATCGTTGCCTTTGGTATATGCATTGCATGGGTAATGCACATTCTGCCGTGCAAACTATACAAACTGATAGGGCTTGTTCTGGTACTTGCCTCCTTTGCCCTGTTGATTATTGCCTATTTTGTGGGACAAAAGAACGGTGCTGCACGATGGATTCCTCTTGGTCCATTGACCTTCCAGCCCAGTGAGGTTGCAAAACTAGGTCTGATAATGTTCTCAGCCTTCGTTTTCAGCACATTCCGCACGAAGGATGGAGTAAGTACTTTCGGTGTAAGGCTTGCAGCCGTGGTTATTGTTATGATTCTTGCACTAATAGCCCCGGAAAACCTAAGTACAGCAGGTATTATATTTATAGTATTGTATCTGATAGGATTCTATGCCCAGATTCCTATGCGCTGGCTGCTATCCATTGGCGGCGTACTTGCCGGTGGTGCAATTCTTGCATTTATAGCAGTGTATTCAATTCCTGATTCGGTATTTGAGAAATGGCATCAGGACAACGTCCCCGTCCTGCACAGGGCGCAGACATGGGCCAACCGCATTAAGAAAGGCAGTAACCTTCCCGAAGACCCGCACGATTTCAATATTACAGAAGATATTCAGGTTACACACGCAAAAATTGCCGTCGGAACCTGTGGCATCTTTGGCAAAGGACCAGGGAATTCGGTAGAAAGAGACTATCTGCCACATGCCGACAATGACTTTATCTATGCAATCATAATAGAAGAGGGTGGAATCTTTGCCGGAGGTTTCGTTATGATACTGTATCTGATGTTGTTATACCGCTCCATGGTGATTGCAAGAAGATGCAAGGCATTGTTTCCTGCATATCTGATTATGGGATTGGCGCTAATGATGGTCATACAGGCAATGGTAAATATGGCTGTAGACGTCGGTGCAATGCCGGTAACGGGACAGCCTCTGCCACTAATCAGCAGAGGCGGTACCAGCACGATAGTTAACTGCGCATATATGGGAATAATGTTGAGCGTAAGCCGTTCGGCAAGAAAGATAGACGAAGAACCTGAAGTGGCTAAAATCGAGGAGAAACCTAAGGAATAATGAAGGAAACAAGAGTTATAATTAGTGGTGGCGGTACCGGGGGACACATTTTCCCAGCTGTAAGCATAGCCAATGCCATCAAGGAAATACGCCCTGATGCCAGAATCCTGTTTGTAGGTGCAGAAGGACGAATGGAAATGCAGCGTGTTCCTGCTGCCGGCTATGAAATAAAGGGTCTTCCTGTTCGTGGCTTAATACGTCCCCTGTGGAGTTTCAGGAATGTGGGAGTGCTGTTGGATTTTCTAAAAAGCAAGAGAATGGTACGCAATACCATAAGGGATTTCAAGCCTCAGGTTGCAGTAGGCGTCGGCGGCTATGCAAGCGCTGCAACGCTTAATGCAGCATACGAAATGGGTATTCCGTGCTTGATTCAGGAGCAGAACAGCTTTGCCGGACTTACAAACAAGACACTGGCAAGGAAAGCTCGCAAGATATGTGTTGCCTACGAAGGAATGGAAAGGTTCTTCCCGAAAGAGAACATCATGCTCACTGGCAACCCTGTACGTCAGGAACTATGTAGCGACATAAGTCGCGAAGAAGCGGCAAAGACATTCGGCATTGATTCCCAGAAACCTACAATACTGCTAATTGGAGGCAGTTTGGGAGCAAGGACCTTGAATAACAGCGTACTTTCGGCACTGAATACAATCGGAGAATCAAGCGTACAGTTTATCTGGCAGACCGGAGGATACTACAAAGAGACAATAAAAAAAGAACTGGAGAAAAAAGGGAAACCAGAAAATCTCTTTGTCTATGACTTCATCAAAGACATGGACAAGGCATACCGGATTGCCGACCTGGTCATCAGCCGTGCCGGAGCAAGCAGCATCAGTGAGCTCTGTCTGTTAGGCAAGCCAAGCATCCTGGTTCCAAGCCCTAACGTATCCGAGGACCATCAAACTCACAACGCAATGGCATTGGTAAATCGAGATGCTGCTATTATCGTGCGTGATGCCGAGGCTGAAGAAAAACTGATACCTATGGCACTGAAAACCGTCACAGACAAACCGAAACTGAGCACATTAGGTTCAAACGCCAGAAAAATGGCACTCCTGAACTCTGCCAAAATAATAGCCGAGGAGGTACTGAAACTGGCTGATGAAACCGAAAGGAAAACATATTAAAACATGTATATCGTAAGATGAAAGCAGTATATTTTGTTGGAATCGGAGGCATTGGAATGAGCGCTATCGCCCGCTATTTCCTGAACATAGGTCTTACCGTAGGCGGATATGACAAGACCCCAAGCCCATTGACGCATGCCTTGGAAAAAGAGGGAGCATTGATACATTATGAAGACAATGTCAGTCTGATCCCCCAGGCTTGCAAGGACCAAAAGGAATGTTTAGTCATATATACACCAGCCATTCCGGCCACACACACCGAGATGAAATACTTCCTTGACAATGGCTTCGACATCCAGAAACGCGCCCAGGTACTTGGAACACTGACACGTTCGCTGAAGGGACTTTGTGTAGCCGGCACACACGGCAAGACAACAACCTCGTCCATGGCAGCACACCTGCTGCATCAGAGCCACGTGGATTGCAACGCCTTTCTTGGCGGTATTACCAAAAATTACGGAACAAACTATATTCTGTCCAAGAAGAGCCCGTATGTGGTCATCGAGGCAGACGAGTTTGACAGATCTTTCCATTGGCTGACGCCATGGGCCACTGTAATAACATCTACTGACGCAGATCACCTGGATATATATGGGACAGAAGAGGCTTATCTGGAGTCGTTCAGCAAATACACCAGCCTGATTACTCCAGGAGGATACCTGATTCTGCACACAGGGTTGAAGATGAAACCCGACACGCAAAAAAACGTAACCACATATACATACAGCATTGACAAGGGTGATTTCCATGCTGAAAATGTAAAAATCGGCAATGGCCGCATCACATTCGACTTCGTTTCTCCACTGGGAAAGATTAAGGACATTGAACTGGGAGTACCTGTAAAAGTCAATATCGACAATGGTATCGGTGCAATGGCACTTGCACAGATTGCCGGTGCCACTGAAGAAGAGATTCGCCGCGGCATGCTCAGTTTTGGAGGTGTTGACCGCAGGTTTGACTTCCGTGTCAGACGCGATGACATGGTATATCTCTCGGATTACGCCCATCATCCCGAAGAAATAAGACAAAGTCTGGCAAGCATAAGGCAATTGTACGAAGGACGTCACATACGTGTCATCTTCCAACCGCACCTGTACACAAGAACACGCGATTTCTACATGGATTTTGCCGATGCACTGTCACAGTTGGACGATGTTGTCATTGCAGACATCTATCCTGCCCGCGAAGAACCAATCCCCGGAGTGACATCCGACCTTATATATGATAATCTGGCACAAAACGTCAAAAAGCAAAAATGTTCAAAAGACGGAATCTTGGACATCGTGCGCAAGAAAGACTTCGACGTACTGGTAACATTGGGAGCCGGCGACATTGAAGACCTCTCGGGAGAAATCGCAAAAATACTGGAATAAATTTAAGGCAAACAAACGGCTTATATGAAAACTGCCCTGAAAATAATTTTACTGACAGGCGTAATAGGATACCTCGTCTTTACTGTTATGACATTGTCCAAGAAGAACGAAGACTATGTCTGCTGTGGTGTAGACGTAGTCATAAGCGATACATCCGGAAAAACACTGCTCAACAAGGAATTCGTGTCCGATATCCTGGCAAACAGGAAGATTTCGCCTCAGGGGCAGACCATTTCCAGAATCAATATTAACAGGATTGAACAGGTTGTGGGTGAAAGTGCATATATAGATTCCGTTCAATGCTATTTTACTCCAAAGCACAACCTTTGCATCCGGGTGATTCCGCGTAAGCCTGTCATACACGTCATCACAGATGATGCCGAGTACTACATGGATGCAAACGGCAACATAATGCCTACAGGCAATTTCAATTTGGACCTTTGTCTTATGACAGGAAACATCAGCGAAAAGATGGCAAAGGAAAAACTGCTGCCACTGGCATCTTACCTGGACAGCAACGAGACATGGAAAGATGAAATCCAGCAGGTGAACGTTATTGACGAGCAACATATAGAACTTATACCCATGACCGGAGAACACCGTATCCGTATCGGTAATGGTGACAATATCAAGGAAAAGATGGACAAACTGATTCTTTTCCGTGAGGAGGGACTGGACAAAGTCGGATGGAACAAATATGCATATATTGACCTGAGTTATAACGGACAGGTTGTATGTACCAGAAAGAATTAAACTAAAAACAATTATATGGCAGACAAAGACATTATCGTAGCATTGGAACTGGCAACAACTGCCGTTCGTGCCATTGCCGGACAGCGCATGGCAGATGGGACAATGCAAATCAAGGCAATTGTCGAGGAGAATGCATCCAACTGCATTCGCAAGGGCGTAGTAGACAACATTGACAAGACAACACAGGCTATATCAAGGGTATTGGCACAGATTTCACTGCAACTGGGCCAAAGTGTGCGTCGTGTCTATGTAGGTTTAAGTGGACAGTCACTGCACACCGTACTGAACAAGATCCAGCGCCAGCTGACCGAGAAGACACAGGTCACAAATGACATGATTGACCAGATGATGGACACAAACCGAGGTGTAGTATATACAAACTCGGAGATACTCGAGGTAGTGCCTCAGGAATATCATGTTGGAATCAGGGAAGAAGCTGACATAGTAGGTATGCAGGTCGATCAGCTCGAAGCCAGGTTCCTGAATGTCATTGCACGCAACTCGCTGCAGGAAAACATCGAAAAATGTGTCCGTTCTGCCGGATACGAGATTGCCGAACTGCTGATTGCTCCACTGGCACTTGCCGACACGCTGCTTAATGCTGCAGAAAAACGTTCCGGCTGCGCACTTGTCGACCTTGGAGCAGACACAACGACAGTAAGTATATATACCAAGAACATCCTGCGGAAACTATGCGTAATTCCATTGGGAGGCAGCAATGTCACAGCAGACATCGCCAACTGCCTGTCAGTTGAGTACGAAGAAGCGGAAACATTGAAACTGCGTCATGGACATGCATGGAAACAATTCGCCAATGACGAAGAATCCAAGAGCATCTCCATTTCCCATGACAGAAACGTAGACGAGAAAGACCTGTCAAACATAATTCAGGCCAGATACGAGGAAATCCTGATGAATGTCTGGAACCAACTGAAAAGCGACAGCGACAAACTCGTTTCCGGCATCGTATTTACCGGAGGAGCATCACAGATACGCTCTTTACAGGATGCCTTCCAGAAATTTGCGCATACCAACAAAACCATACGCATTGCCAAGCTTCCGTCCGAGATAAGCACTGCAACCGGTATTCATATTGCAGACAACGAACGCATGAACACAATCATAGCACTCCTTTTGCACGGAGATCAGAACTGCGTCAGCCGTGAAACCCAAGAAACAGTCAAGGAGCCCATACCCGTGGTAGAAGCAAAGCCTGCACCGGCAGAACCTGCAGAACCAGTAGCACCGAAGCAGCCCAAGAAGACTTGGTGGGAAAAGATAAAAGACTCACTGGATCAGGACGAATAACACCCTAACACATTAAGAATTATGGATAATTTTCAGCAAGATATGGATTTTGCGGGTCTGCCAATAGTAAACCTGCCAAAAACAAACAATTGTATAATAAAGGTCATCGGTGTAGGTGGTGGTGGTGGTAACGCAGTAAACCACATGTACCGCGAAGGCATCCACGATGTTTCCTACATAGTGTGCAACACCGACAAGAAAGCGCTCGATGACAGCGCCGTGCCCAACCATCTGCAGTTAGGCAGCGACGGTCTTGGTGCTGGCAACAATCCCGTTGTAGGCCGCCAGCGTGCCGAGGAAAGCATGGAGGACATAAAGGCAATGCTCAACGATGGAACACGCATGGTCTTCATAACGGCAGGCATGGGAGGCGGAACCGGAACAGGTGCTGCACCCATCATTGCACAATGTGCAAAAGATGCCGGCATCCTGACTGTAGGCATCGTCACCATACCCTTCAAATTCGAAGGAATAAAGAAAATCAAGCAAGCAATGTCCGGAGTCGAGGAAATCTCGAAACACGTAGACGCCCTGCTCGTAATCAACAACGAACGGCTGCGCGAGATATATCCCGACCTGACCGTTATCAACGCTTTTGCGCGTGCCGACGACACCCTGTCCACAGCAGCCAGGAGCATTGCCGAAATCATTACCATGCATGGTATTATAAATCTGGACTTCCAGGATGTTACAACAGTTCTGAAAGACGGGGGCGTAGCCATCATGAGTACAGGCTATGGCGAGGGTGAGAACCGCGTAACCAAAGCCATTGCCGAAGCCCTCAACTCACCGCTTCTCAACCACAACGACATCTTCAATTCCAAGAAAGTACTTCTCAATGTAAACTTCTGCGCAGACAAGGATCACGAGTCCCTTATGATGGAGGAGATGAACGAAATCCACGAATTCATGGCCAAGTTCCGCCAGGACTTCGAAATCAAATGGGGGTTGGCAACCGACTCCACATTGGGAAGCAAAGTCAAAATCACACTTCTTGCCTCCGGTTTCGGCCTGCAGAGTATGATGGACCGCAAAGCCAACCCTGACGAGAAGGAATGGGGAGATGACTGGGATGATTTCTATACTACGTACTACGGCAGTGGCAAAACATCCGTAAGGCCCCATAACAACATCTTTATCTTCACCGCCGACACCATGGACAATGACGACGTCATCTCACAAGTGGATGCCACCCCCACATGCCGTAGAACCAAGGAAGACCTAAAGCACATAGGCGGCGAGACAAAATAACCTAACACCGGCAACAGTACTAAACACCGGAAAATACCTCGCGAAGCACATCCACGCTTTGCAGGGAACGAAAACCTGGCACATGCAGGCGGTAATACACCATGATTATCTCCAGTATGTGCCAGCGCTGTTCCCTAGTGAAAGCCAATTCATGCATCCGGTCATAGTCGGTTCCCAACAAGACCGGCAGGAAAGCAGCATCCTCCTTATTCAGCATATATTTGTGTAATGGCGGCAACTCGACAGATTCTCCACTCTGCATATCAAAGAACATACCTTCACAATACCCCTCCATGTTGGGCATGATGCCTAAGAACACCGTCAACTTGACGGGAAGGAGCAAGTGAAAGTTTGCTATGCCCTCTGTATTCCTGTCAAACCACATCAGAGACTGCTCCAGGAAAGCAAACAAACTGACATTTACCCCTTCAGACCTTATCGCATTATACAGAAACTCGGCAAGGAACATCGCTACAGAAGTTTTCACAGTATTATACGGAATGCTTGTCCAAGCATGATACAAGGATATATTCCTGATACCCTGCATATCCCGTGATTCCCTGTAATCCAGTTCTATCTCAACAAGGGAAAGTCGCTGCAATAATGACAGTATAGCACCGCGCTTCTTAGTCTTCGGTATCCGTACAAGGGACGATATATTACCATACCTCTCGGTAAAAAAATACACCACAACACTATTGTCGCTGTACTTGATACAGTTCAGAACTATAGCCTTTGTCGTTTCCACCTTGTATATCCCTGTCGCTTAATACTGATGCGAATTTAAGCTTTTATGACAATTCGGGCACTCGCACCATACTATTTTGCATTGCAGATTGTATTTTTTCACAAAAATATTTTGTCAATTCATATAATCAATGTACCTTTGCAACCGCAAATTTGGGCATATGCCCTTGTGAGCACTGGCAAAAAAGCCGAAGGTAAGGTCCCTTCGTCTATCGGTTAGGACAAGAGATTTTCATTCTCTAAAGAGGGGTTCGATTCCCCTAGGGACTACGAAACCGGAGAGAGGTGCGAGGTCATTTAGCCATACCACATCAGACTCCGACTAACAAATTAAACAAAACAGACAAATGGCAAATCACAAATCATCCCTGAAGAGAATTCGTCAGGAGCAGAAGAAGAGACTGCACAACAGATATTACGCAAAGACAATGCGTAATGCAGTTCGCAAGTTGCGTGCTACTACCGACAAGGCAGTTGCAACAGAAATGTACCCAATCGTTCAGAAGGCACTTGACAAGCTGGCTAAGATTAACGTTATCCACAAGAACAAGGCTGCCAATCTGAAGAGCAAGTTGGCCAAGCACATCAACAAACTGGGTTAATTTCCGCTTCTTATAGGCGACAGGATACAGCAATCATCCCCATGGATGGTTGCTTTTTTATTCTATCACGCCCAACTGGCAAGACTAAATCAATTTAATTATAATGCTATTGCATTATTTCCGTTTTTTTTTATATCTTTGTTGCGTAAAAGAAAGGATTTTTAGCAATGGAAGAAACAAAGAACAAATCCAACTATAGCGCCTCCAACATACAGGTGCTGGAAGGACTTGAGGCAGTACGCAAGCGCCCTGCCATGTATATCGGTGACATCAGCAAAAAGGGTCTGCACCATTTGGTATACGAGACGGTCGACAATTCTATCGACGAGGCTCTTGCAGGCTATTGTACACATATCGAGGTAACAATCAACGAGGACAACTCAATCACCGTCCAGGATAACGGCCGAGGCATACCTGTAGACATCCACGAAAAAGAAGGTGTCAGCGCCCTTCAGGTAGTCATGACCGTACTCCATGCCGGAGGTAAGTTTGACAAAGGCTCATACAAGGTTTCCGGAGGTCTGCACGGCGTAGGCGTAAGTTGTGTGAACGCATTGTCCACCCACATGCTTTCCCAAGTATTCCGCGACGGCAAGATTTATCAGCAGGAATATGAGACAGGACACCCGCTGTACAACGTCAAGGTTGTAGGTGAGACAGAACTGCGAGGAACTCGCCAGCAATTCTGGCCGGATGCAAGCATATTCACAGTTACCGAATACGAGTACGACATCCTGGCTAACCGTATGCGCGAACTGGCATTCCTCAACGCAGGCATACGCATCACACTTACGGACATGCGCCTTGACAAGAATGCCGCAGCAGGCGTCGAAGGAGTACGTCAGGAGGTATTCTATAGCGAAGGCGGCTTGCGCGATTTCGTACGCTATATCGACTCGACTCGTACACACCTGATAAACGATGTTATATATCTGAATACCGAGAAACAGAATGTACCCATCGAGATTGCCATTATGTACAATACCGGCTATTCCGAGAACCTGCACTCGTACGTAAACAACATCAATACCATCGAAGGAGGTACACACCTGCAAGGTTTCCGCACAGCATTGACACGTACGCTTAAGTCATATGCCGAGCAGCAGTGCACCAAGGAACTGGAAAAACTCACCAAGAACAAGGTTGAAATCAGCGGCGAGGATTTCCGCGAAGGTCTTACAGCTGTTATATCCGTCAAGGTTGCAGAACCACAGTTCGAAGGACAGACCAAGACCAAATTAGGCAATACCGAAGTTGCCGGTGCTGTACAGCAGGCCGTTGGCGAGGCTTTGGCCAATTATCTCGAGGAACATCCGCACGAAGCAAAGCTAATCGTAGACAAGGTCATTCTGGCTGCCACAGCACGTGTTGCAGCACGCAAGGCACGAGAGAGCGTACAGCGCAAGTCTCCCCTGTCAGGCGGAGGACTGCCTGGCAAGCTTGCAGACTGTTCGGACAAGGATGCTGCAAACTGCGAACTCTTTATCGTCGAGGGTGATTCTGCCGGCGGTTCAGCCAAGCAGGGCCGTAACCGTCATTTCCAGGCAATCCTGCCCATCCGCGGTAAAATCTTCAATGTCGAGCGCGTAATGTGGCACAAGGCCTTTGAGCACGAGGAAGTGAACAATATCCTGCAAGCCTTGGGTGTACGCTTCGGCTTGAGCGAGGATTCCAAGGAGGCAAATTACGAGAAGCTGCGTTACCACAAGGTAATTATAATGGCCGATGCCGATGTCGACGGTCACCATATCGAGACTTTGCTCATGACCCTCTTCTACCGCTACATGCCCGAACTTATCAGCCGCGGACATCTCTATCTGGCAACACCGCCACTGTACCGCTGTACAATAGGCAAGAACGACGAGTACTGCTATACCGAGGAAGACCGCATACGCTTCATGCAAACCTATGCCTACGGCCAGGAGGACAAGGTTCATACACAGCGATACAAAGGTCTGGGTGAGATGAATCCCGAGCAATTGTGGGAAACTACAATGGATCCCGAACAACGTCGTCTTAAGCAGGTGAACATCGACGATGCCGCACAGGCCGACTATATCTTCTCGATGCTCATGGGCGAAGATGTTGCTCCACGACGCGAATTTATCGAAAAGAACGCAACATTTGCCAATATCGACGCTTAATCCTTAGCTGATTATCTAAAAAAATACCAAATCCCGGATTTTCGGTTACCACCCGAAAGTCCGGGATTTATTTATTTGACAGGAATTCAAATCCGAAACGGCATTCCAGGCACCTGAAATGTTCACAATATTCACGTTTCAACTGAATTAGCGCCTGCGAATCAGCAGCCGTTGATACATCCAATCCACATGCCCGCCACTGCCTCAGGATATAATTGTCCTCGCTACCGATTTCCGACAGCATACGCAGTGAGCGGTTCCTGTTTTCCTCAAGACCATAGGCAAAGCCGTACGAAAAAATTAACGGACATCCTGCATTTATAACCAGCAACCTGCTTACCTGCTTACTGAATCCAGCCTTTAGAAAGACGTCAGCTAACTGAGCGGCATTCTCGCATGCGATAATCTCATTCAAACAGCATTGACGGTTATAGAACAACGATGCAAGCTGTCTGATTCTGACCTCAGGATAGTTCTGTGGCCTGATACGCATATATCGCCACATACTGCCGTTAACGCCATTATCAATTTCAGCCATCTTCAGGAATTCATCTTCCAAAAGCGCATACGGCATCTTATCCAGTTGACATAACAGTTCGTCATGAGGCAATGATTTTGCCCACGACTCCATAGGATCGCCGTTCAACCCAAAGCCCAACGTCCTGGCAATAAGGACAAACGCAGTATGATTCCAGTTACCTCGTGTCTGGTCAAGAACAGATGCTATACGCCTGTTCCTTTCCACCATGCGTTCAACCAACAGTGAATCCAACCAGGAATGCACCTTAATAGAAGGAATTGCACTGATAAACCTATGACACCGTGGATAGTCACTCGTCCGACGCAATTCCCCGAATTTATCGCCTAAATCCTGCGGTATAGCTATCTCCAACTGCGGAACAGCCCTGCCATTCTGCATAAACACCTCCACATCAGCCTTCTCGACAACATGCAGGATTGTGGTGTTATAAACGGGATCTGTATTGTGTCCATGCCTATTCCAGTCGCTTGACTTTGTATGCATCTCGACATTACCTACCCAAACTATGCCGTCTATCAGTATCTTTGCATTCAGGAAGTCCTGGCCCTGATTTACATTATGCTGACCGCAATAAAGGATTTCCACGCACAATCCACCCGTTGTCTTCAGATTGTCCGTATTAAACAGACGGTGTTGCCAGACATAATGTAACAGACTCTCCATAGGCACAAAGATAAAAAGAAAAGTCAAAAAAAGAGCCACCTGGCAATGCCAGATAGCTCTCTATTGTCTTTTTGCAGTATTCAATTACGCATTTTCTTCCGTATTTTCTGCAAACTCAGGACGTGGACGACGCTCACCGCGTTCAGGACGAGGACGGCGCTCACCACGTTCAGGGCGTGGACGGCGCTCGCGCTCCACATAGCCCTCCGGCTTCTCAATCAATACACGGCGGCTCAGTTTGAACTTACCCGTCTTCGGATCAATAGCCAGCAACTTGACCTGCAGCTTGTCTCCCTCCTTGATACCTGCCTCCTCGACAGTTTCAAGACGCTTCCAGTCAATCTCGCTGATATGCAGAAGACCGTCCCTGCCAGGCATGAACTCTACGAAGCAGCCATAAGGCATTATGCTACGTACAACGCCCTCGTACACATCTCCTACCTCAGGAACAGCCACGATAGCCTTGATCTTGGCCATTGCAGCATCGATAACATCCTTGCTGCTGCCCGAAACCTGAATCTTGCCGACACCATCTTCTTCGTCGATTGTGATAGTCGCACCTGTCTCCTCCTGCATGCCCTGGATAATCTTGCCGCCAGGACCGATTACAGCACCGATAAACTCCTTCGGTATAATCATCTGCTCAATACGTGGAACATGAGGCTTCAGTTCCGGACGTGGAGCATCCAGAGTCTTCATCATCTCAGCCAGGATATGCTCACGACCGGCCTTTGCCTGCATCAGAGCCTTCTCCAGAATCTCGTACGACAAACCGTCGCACTTGATATCCATCTGTGTTGCTGTAAGACCCTTGGG